>NZ_CP146284.1:3447500-3665000 GCF_023744375.2 Parabacteroides sp. AD58
AAAACTTGGATTAACAAAAGTCCCTTCAGCAAAGATGTTGTTGGATTATAGCCTGAAAAAGCAGATCGTGGATAATTCAGAGAACTACCTGGAAAAGTTGAAGAAAAGAGAAGCCTTGGAAATTGCCAATTGGGCCTTGGTCGAGAAATTTCTTCCCGAGACAGAAGAAGCTCCTGATGTTACTATCCGGACAAAAGATGTGTTGGCTGACGTCCGTTTGCGAGTAATAGAAAAAGAACGGACATTATGTTGGAGCTTATATAACGAAGGTATTATTTCTAATATATCATTGAAGAAGTTATTGGTCTCGTTGGATGAATTATATGATCGAGACGGGCATGTGCCGTTGTCTTATCGTAAAACTATTTTTGCCTATTATGATAATCCCTTTTATATCCGTTGGATTAAAAACTGGGATGGAATAAAGAAGTGGGTAGACCGATATGCCCATGAGCGTGTAATTAGCGGATATGATTTAGGACGAGGCTTTATTATCATAGAGAAAGAGTCTTTGAAATTCGTGAATGATGTTTCTAAAGCTTCAGTTTTATCAGATTCAAAGAAGGAAGCTTTGCAGCAGCTGGTTAATGAGATAGAAGAGAATATCCGGCAGATAGATTATTCGATCACAAGTTTATCCAAAGAATACCCAATTTCGTATCGGTGCGCTGTAACGCGTAAGGCTATTCGTATGTTGCTGGCCAACGAAAAACGTCAGGTTGAGCAATTCCAGAAAGATGGTTTGATTTCGGATGCAGAGGCCAAAGTCATGACAGAGGATTTGGATGAACGGAATTTGCAGTTGCGTACGGCACAAATCAATCGTTTGTTGGATAAGTTTAAGTTGTCGAAATAATAAAAAGTCGTGTTAAAAATTTGGTTCCTGGAAAAAATAATCGTACAAAGAAAAAAATAATCATTAATTTTGCATTCTTGATAATTTAATGTGTAAAGGCTAAAAACAATGACTGCAACAAAACGAATTAAGCGTGCACTTGTTTCTGTGTACCACAAGGATGGTTTAGATGAGATTTTAAAGAAGCTCAATAGTGAAGGTGTTTCTTTTGTTTCTACAGGAGGAACGAAATCTTTTATAGAGTCGTTGGGCTTTGCTTGTGATGCAGTAGAAGATTTGACAGGTTATCCTTCTATTTTGGGTGGACGTGTAAAAACATTACATCCGAAAGTATTTGGTGGAATTCTGGCTCGTCGTGAAAACGAAGGAGACCAGGCTCAGTTAGCCCAGTATGAAATTCCTGAAATTGATTTGGTGATTGTTGATTTGTATCCTTTTGAAGAGACAGTAGCTTCAGGTGCTGATGAACAATCTATTATTGAAAAGATAGATATAGGCGGTATTTCATTGATCCGTGCCGCTGCAAAGAACTTTAAGGATGTTGTTATTGTTGCTTCAAAGCATCAATATACTCCGTTGCTGAATTTACTGAATGAAAAGGGAGCGGAGACTTCTTTAGAAGATCGTAAATGGTTTGCTAAAGAAGCATTTGCTGTATCTTCAGGTTATGATTCAGCTATCTTTAATTATTTTGATAACCGTGAAGGATCTTATTTCCGTGTAGTTGTTGATCAACCGATGCATTTACGTTATGGTGAAAATCCTCATCAGAAAGGTTTGTTCTATGGTCGTTTCAACGATATGTTCGAACAATTGCATGGTAAGGAAATTTCGTATAATAATTTGCTGGACATCGATGCTGCTGTTAATTTGATCGATGAGTTTGATGAATTGACATTCGCTATTTTGAAGCATAACAATGCTTGCGGTATTGCTTCACGTAGTAATGTGGTTGATGCCTGGAAAGATGCGTTGGCAGGTGATCCGGTTTCTGCTTTTGGTGGAATTTTGATTACGAATACAACGATCAATAAGGAAGTAGCTGAAGAAATCAATAAGATTTTCTTTGAAGTGATCATTGCTCCTGCATACGATGCAGACGCGTTGGCTGTTCTGGAGCAAAAGAAGAATCGTATTGTATTAGTACGCAAAGACTGCAAAACTTGTCCGATGCAGTTCCGTTCGCTGTTGAATGGCGTATTGATGCAAGAAAAAGACCTGAGTATTCAGACAGAGGCTGATTTGGTACCTATGACTGAAAAGCAACCGACAGCATCAGAGATTGAAGATTTGTTGTTTGCTAATAAGATCGTTAAGAACAGTAAGTCGAATGCCATTACCTTGGTTAAGAATAAACAGCTTTGTGCCAGCGGTATCGGTCAGACTTCACGAGTAGATTCTTTGAAGCAAGCAATAGAGAAAGCTCATTCATTCAATTTTGATTTACAGGGAGCTGTAATGGCTTCAGATGCATTCTTCCCATTCCCAGATTGTGTGGAAATTGCTGATAAAGCAGGTATAACAGCCGTTATCCAACCGGGTGGTTCTATCAAAGACGGACTTTCTGTAGATTATTGCAATGAACACAATATTGCTATGGTGAAGACGGGCATACGTCATTTTAAACATTAATCATTAAGGAAGAAAGAAATTCAAACAATGGGTTTGTTTTCGTTTACTCAAGAAGTAGCAATGGATTTGGGAACTGCCAATACCATCGTAATCTGTAATGGTAAAATGGTAGTGGATGAACCTTCCATGGTGGCTTTAGACCGTAGAACGGATAAAGTATTGGCTATTGGAAAGGCTGCCCGAGAGATGGATGGAAAAGTACATGATAATATCCGAACCATTCGTCCATTGCGAGAAGGAGTTATCGCCGACTTTTATGCAGCAGAGCAGATGATGCGTGGTCTGATTAAAATGGCAAGTAATAAAAGTCGTTGGTTTACGCCTTCATTGCGTATGGTAATTGGTATTCCTTCAGGTAGTACGGAAGTAGAGATTCGTGCAGTACGAGATTCTGCTGAGCATGCCGGAGGAAGAGATGTATATATGATATTTGAACCTATGGCGGCTGCTTTAGGAATTGGTATTGATGTACAGGCTCCAGAAGGAAATATGATAGTTGATATAGGCGGTGGAACCACAGAAATTGCAGTGATTTCTTTGGGTGGTATCGTTTCTAATAAGTCGATCCGTATTGCGGGTGATGATTTGACTGCTGATATCGTTGATTATATGCGTCGTCAGCATAATGTAAAAGTAGGAGAAAGAACAGCTGAGCAGATCAAGATTCATGTGGGTTCGGCCTTGACTACTTTACAAGATCCGCCAGAGGATTATGTTGTACATGGACCTAATCAGATGACGGCCTTACCAATGGAAGTCCCGGTTTCTTATCAGGAGATTGCACATTGTTTAGATCGTACTATCTCCAAAATGGAAGCTGCTATTCTAAGTGCCTTGGAGCAGACTCCTCCGGAATTGTATGCCGATATTGTACATAACGGCATCTATTTGACGGGTGGTGGTGCTTTGATGCGAGGTTTGGATAAGCGGTTGGCTGATAAGATGAATATCGCTTTTCATGTAGCTGAAGATCCACTTCATGCAGTAGCTCGTGGAACAGGAGTTGCCTTGAAGAATATAGATAAGTTTAATTTCCTTATACGATAAATCTTGCAGGTTGGATATTAAGTAGTAAGTCTTACTTAATATCCAGCTTTTATTTATAAGGCTTATGAAGAAATTGCTTGACTTTTTATTAAGGAAAAAGCATTGGTTTTTATTCATTATATTTGAGGTAATTTCTATCGTATTAGTTTATCAGAATAATTCCTATCAGCGGAGTGTTCTGATTAATTCGGGTAATATTGTTTCTGGTTATTTAGGTTCTATATATGGTGATATCACCTCCTATTTCAATTTGAAGGAAGTTAATCGTTCCTTGCAAAAGGCAAATGGTGAGATGGAAATGAAAATTCTGGAATTGCAGGAACAGTTGGATGTCATGCAAGCCGATACTGTCACATTTCATGGTGCTGTATGTGATTCTATCCATAATTTCCCTTACAAATTCATCATGGCAGAAGTAGCAAACAACAGTTTTGTCCAGCTGTCAAATTATATTACCTTAAATAAAGGTCGTGTGGATGGTATTTCTCCTGATATGGGTGTGGTTTCAGATCGAGGTGTTGTAGGTGTTGTTTCTCAAGTTTCAGACCATTTCGCTGTTGTTATACCTTTGTTGAATCCAAAATCCAGATTAAGTTGTAAAGTTTTTGGTAATAATAATTTTGGCTATCTTACTTGGGATGGACGGGATGCTTCGTATGCCACTTTGGAAGAATTACCAAAACATTCGGAATTCAATAAAGGCGATACAATCGTTACAAGTGGATATTCTGCTATTTTCCCTCCTGGACTAATTGTTGGAACAATAGAAGAGTTTTATACGGGTCATGATGATAACTTTTATTCTTTGAAGGTTCGGCTGGCAACTTCGTTTCAGACTTTGCAGCATGTGCGTGTTATTCAGAATTTCAGACAGGAAGAACAAATCAACTTAGAAAGAGAGGCGAAGAAAAATGATCAATAATATATTGCGTAGCATCATCTATTTTGTCGTGTTTGTTTTATTGCAGGTACTGTTTCTGAATAATATTCATTATCTGCGTATTGCTACACCTTTTTTGTATTTGTATTGTATTATCAAGATGCCGATAGGTGTTTCGCGCACGGGTGTATTGATCTTTTCATTCGCTACCGGATTGATTATTGATATGTTTTCCAATACGCCGGGAATGCATGCAGGAGCGTGTGCTTTAGTTGGGCTTTTAAGAGAACCGATTATTCATTTCCTGCAAGGAGAAGATATAGCTGACGGATTATATCCTTCTTATAAGTCTTTTGGTTATGCGGGCTTCATTCGATATGTAGCTTTGTTTGTGCTGATTCATCATGTCACGTTGTTCCTGATAGAAGCTTTAACTTTATTTGATCCTGTCTTTTTGCTGGTGCGTGTTGGTGCCAGTGTCATTATGACGATTTTGTCGATCTGCGCGGTTGAGCTGTTCAATTTTGAATCACAGAAAGTTGGAGAATAAATTAAAATATAAATATGAAAACAGAC
This sequence comes from Parabacteroides sp. AD58, assembly GCF_023744375.2. Taxonomy (NCBI): domain Bacteria; kingdom Pseudomonadati; phylum Bacteroidota; class Bacteroidia; order Bacteroidales; family Tannerellaceae; genus Parabacteroides; species Parabacteroides absconsus. The sequence goes on from NZ_CP146284.1 coordinate 3,452,492, forward strand.
GCTATGTGATTGGTGGCGCTGTGATTGCTTTGGTCGCTATTTTCATTGTCCGATTATTTTATCTGCAGATTATCGACAGTGATTATAAAGCGTGGGCCGACAGTAATGCCTTTCTGAAAAAGACAATCTATCCTTCTCGGGGCATTCTATACGACAGAAATGACAAACTGTTGGTTTATAACCAGCCTTCCTATGATGTTATGATGATTATGCGTGAAGTCCAGCCTTTTGATACTTTGGACTTTTGCCAGATATTAGGTATTACGATTGAGCAATACCGGAAGCGGATTACGGATATGAAAAACCGTCGGTTGAATCCGGGCTATTCTTCTTATACTCCTCAGTTATTTATGAGTCAGTTGTCGGCTGAAGAATGTGGCATTTTGCAGGAAAAATTATATAAGTTTCCCGGGTTTTATGTGCAGAACAGGACAATTCGGGAATATGCTTATCCGAATGCGGCCTTGCTTTTGGGAAATGTCGGTGAAGTGAACGCGAAAGATATAGAAAAAGATCCCTATTATGTCCCGGGAGATAATTCGGGCAGAACCGGTATTGAAGGTTCGTATGAGCAAGTCCTTCGTGGAGAAAAAGGAGTTGAGATTCTTTTACGGGACGCTCATGGGCGTATTAAAGGCCATTATGAGGATGGAAAATATGATTCACCGGCTGTTTCGGGAAAAAATCTGAAGCTGTCTATTGACATCGACTTGCAGGCTTATGGAGAAAAGCTGATGAAGAATAAGTTAGGCGGTATTGTGATGATCGAACCGGAAACCGGTGAAGTGCTGTGTATGGTTTCATCTCCAACCTATGATCCGAGTTTGCTGGTGGGGCGTATTCGGGGAAAGAACTATAAGAAACTGCAGGAAGATCCGTTGAAACCTTTATTTAATCGTCCGTTGATGGCGCAATATCCGCCGGGCTCTACTTTCAAGCCAACGCAGGGATTGATTTTCCTGCAAGAAGGAGTGATAACTCCCGAGACACGCTTTACTTGTGCTCACGGGTATACGTATCGTGGCGGAAAACCGGCCTGCCATGGTCATCCTTCTCCTCTTCCTTTAGTCGGTGCCCTGGCTACTTCGTGTAACTCTTTCTTCCCATGGGGCTTGCATTATCTGCTGGATGACCGCTCCCGCTATCCGAGTGTTCAGCAGGCGTTTGATGTATGGAAAGATTATATGGTATCGATGGGCTACGGATATAAACTCGGTATTGATTTGCCGGGAGAGAAACGTGGTTACATTCCCAACAGCAAGGTGTATGATAAGATTTACAGGAAAAGATGGAACTCGAGTACGATTATATCCATTGCGATAGGTCAGGGAGAAATTCTGGCAACTCCGTTACAGATCTGTAACCTGGCGGCTACAGTTGCCAACCGCGGTTATTTTATCACACCGCATGTGGTGAAAGAAATCCAGGATACGGTTTTGGACACGTTGTATACAAAGCGGCGCTACACGAAAGTTGATCCGAAATATTATTCCTATATTGCGGAAGGAATGCGAGGCGCCGTGATGGGTACAGCTTATGGTGCGACGTGTCGGGGCGCTAATCTGCCGGATATCGAAGTCTGTGGGAAAACCGGTACGGCTGAAAACCCGCATGGAAAAGACCATTCTATCTTTATGGGATTCGCTCCGTATCAGCAGCCGAAAGTTGCGATTGCCGTGTTTGTAGAAAATGCCGGATTTGGTGCAACCTATGCTGTGCCAATTGGACGGTTGATGATAGAAAAGTATCTGCGGGGACATATTCTTCCGGAGAGCCAGACTATCGAAGATTATATTGTTAATGCTGTTGTTTTGCCGAATGGGTTATAGTAGTAGAGATAGTTGGAAGTCGATCGACTGGATAACAGTCCTGTTATATGTGATCATGATTGTGGCTGGCTGGGTTACTATCTGTGGTGCCAGTTATGAATATGATATGGACAAACTGTTTGCCTTATCGAGCCGTCCGGTGAATCAGCTGATCTGGATGGGAATTTCTTTATGTGTCGCTTTTGCTATTCTGATGATAGAGCGCGACTTCTATGAGGTCTTTTCCTATTTGATTTATGGTGGTATCATTCTGTTGCTTGTGGCGACGATTTTCCTCGCTCCCGATATCAAAGGCTCTCGATCGTGGCTGGTACTAGGACCCATCCGGTTGCAGCCCGCCGAATTTGCCAAGTTCGCTACTGCTTTGGCTGTCGCCCGACTGATGGGAACGTACGGGTTCGAACTGACCCGGTATAAGAACTTTCTGATGGTATTGGGATTGATTTTCCTGCCGATGGTCTGTATTCTCTTACAGAAAGAAACCGGTTCTGCTTTGGTGTATTTAGCTTTCTTCCTGATGCTTTACCGGGAAGGAATGTCGGGCTATTTCCTATTGGCTGGGGTTTGTGCCGTTGTCTATTTCGTAACGGGAATGAAGTATGCGGACGTGATGATGGGTGAAACACCGTTGGGAATTTTCCTGGTTTCTCTTTTGGTGTTGTGTATTACCGTCCTGCTGGTCTATATTGAAAAGAAAAACAAACTGGCTGTACAGATTATATCGTACACTTCGTTAGGTGTATTAGGTGTGTCCGGTCTGGTTTCCTATTATTTCCCGTTTAATCTGAATTGGGTCGTGCTGTCATTGTTGGGACTGACAGTGCTGTATCTGATTTATCTTTCCATACATTCTTGGGTATGGAATTACGTGCTGATCGGCTTTTTTGCCTTGGCTTCAATCGGTTTCCTCTTTTCTGTCAATTATGTCTTTACCGATATACTGGAGCCACATCAGCAGATTCGTATCAAAGTATCTTTGGGTTTGGAAGATGATCCCAGTGGCGCCGGCTATAATGTGAATCAGTCGAAGATAGCCATTGGCTCTGGAGGCTTTTCGGGAAAAGGCTTTTTGAATGGAACGCAGACCAAGTTGAAATATGTGCCGGAACAGGATACAGATTTTATCTTTTGTACAGTAGGAGAAGAGCAGGGCTTTGTGGGTGCGACGGCCGTATTGCTTTTATTTGCTGTCTTTATTCTTCGTCTCGTTGCACTGGCCGAACGGCAGGATAGCGTTTTTGCCCGTGTATATGGTTACTCGGTGGCTTCCATCTTTCTTTTCCACCTGGCCATTAATATCGGAATGGTAACCGGACTGACGCCGGTCATCGGCATTCCGTTGCCTTTCTTCAGCTATGGCGGATCTTCTTTATTGGGATTTACGATTCTGCTCTTTATCTTTATTCGCTTGGATGCGACCCGGAAGGAACATTAGCCGGGACGACGCGCAAACCTATTTCCTGAATACCTATTATCAGGCTGTCGCGCATACCCTGACGGAAACTGAATGTATATTGTCCGGGATTGGCAAACAGATAATTCTGCCGGATTGGGAAGCTGGATTCATACAGCGAGATGCCACTTCCGTACCATTTCCCGAACTCATCGGCCAACATGCATTCGATGGTGTCTTTCTGCAGAGGACCAACGGGTGGTTCTTCGTTACAGAAAAGCCATAAGTTCTGATAGGGATATTTATTGCTGTTCCGAATGTCGAGCGTGACGTCATAAGGAATCGAATTATCTGTCACCATAAAGGTAAAATAATAGACCTTGTCTTTTCCCCAGGCCGAATTATCAATGACTTGATACTGGTAGTATAAAGCCTCGTAATCGCAGGAAAAAGACAAGGTACAGATAATTATAGCCAAAACTGAATTAATTGTCTTTTTTAGCATCCTTCGGTTTGTTGTTATTGGGTTGCTGCGGACGATTAGCCGGTTTGTTGTTGGCCGGTTGCTGCTTTGCCTGCGGCTGTTGTTTCTCTCCGTTGGGCTGCCTGTCTCCATTCGGCTGTTGCTTATCGGGAGCTGCTGCTTTCGGCTTTTGTTTCGGCCGGTTGTTGTTATTCTTCGGTGGCTTTTGAGCCGTATTGCCATTGTTCCCGTTGTTGCTGTTGTTGCCCGGAGCGGCATTCGGCTTCTTAGCATCTTGCGGCTTGTCGGCTTTCTTCTCGTTCGCCGGATTCGGGTTCTTGGCCGGCTGTGCCTGCTTAGGCTGATTATTGGCCGGTTGTGTCTTTTCGGCTGCCGCTTCGTTGTTGTTGGCCGCATTGCCGTTGCCCCGTTTTTTCTTCTTTTTCTTCTGTACGTTGTCAAAGCGGGTAACACTGTCTTGCCCTAAGATATCTTGCGAATCCCGTTTATTCTGCTGTTTGATATCAGCCTCCAAGGTTTCAGGTTTGATTCCTTTCTTGTTCATGTTGATGATATCAAAAACACGTTGTGCCGGGATGGTTATCAGATTGGCGGCAATCGACTTATCTGTAGAATAAGTAATTTCCCGCTTGAAGATGTCTGTCTTGAAATGATAATAGGTATTGTCTTTCGTTTCCAGCGGAATCTCTCTGGAAGGTAAGCGCTTTTGTGCTTCCACATAGGCATCCACTTCGTAGTTGATGCAACATTTCAATTTAGCGCACTGGCCGGCCAGCTTCTGCGGATTCATGGAAATGTCCTGATAACGGGCCGCACCGGTTGCTACAGATACGAAGTTGGTCATCCAGCTCGAACAGCAAAGCTCGCGTCCGCACGGACCGATACCTCCGATACGTCCGGCTTCCTGACGGGCGCCGATCTGTTTCATTTCAATACGTACCCGGAATGCTTCAGCCAGGACTTTAATCAGCTGACGGAAGTCTACACGTTCGTCGGCAATGTAATAGAAGATTGCCTTGTTGCCGTCGCCTTGATATTCGACATCACCGATTTTCATATCCAGTCCCAAGCTGGCAGCGATCTGACGCGAACGGATCATGGTATCATGTTCCTTCGCCTTTGCCTCTTCGTATTTCTCGAGATCAGCCGGACGGGCTTTCCGGTAAATCTTTTTCGGTTCCTGGTCTGTCCGGACGTTATTCTTTCTCATCTGAAGCAGAACCAGCTTTCCTGTCAGGGTCACCATGCCGATGTCATGCCCCGGCGCCGCTTCGACAGCAACCATATCACCTTTTTCCAAGGGGATATGTGCCTGGTTCAGATAATATCCTTTTCTTGTATTTTTGAACTGTACTTCTACAAAGTCGGTTGCATTCTCCGCATCCGGAACGCCGCACAGCCAGTCGTATGTATTCAGCTTGTTGTTCTGGATTTTGCTGCAGCCTTTGGCACGCATACAGTTACTTCCTTTATCTAGTTTGAAATCCATAAATCAAAATAATCAGTATATAATTTCTACAATTACGCAAAAATAAGGAAATATTTTAAGAAAAGCTCCAAGTCTTAATAGAATGTCAGTCTTCCTAAACGATTTCTTTTTCATTATTAACCGATAGGTTATTGAATATGTTTAAGGATATTTCTGCGTTGAAGCGGCGTGGTTCCGATTTCAATCCGTTCGATTCGGTTGTTTTCATCTAATACAAAGGTTGTCGGGTATGATTGGATTCCCAGTTCTTTGATAAGTTCTCCTCCTTCTACAAGCTGGTGAAAATAGAAATGCTGTTCTGCAACGAGTTGTTGGATTTGTTCGGTTTTTTGAAAGGTGATCGCTAGGAAGGTAACTTTTGGAAATTGCTTTACCCAGCGACCTAATTCGGGCATTTCGTTCCGGCAAGGACCGCAGCCGGTGAACCAGAAGTTGATGACTGTCTTTTTCCCTTTCAACTGCTCGTTTGTCCAGTTTTTTCCTTGCATGTCGCGGAGTGAGAAGTCGGGAAACACATCGCCGACGGTATATTGAATGGATGGACATTGGGGAATGACGGTAAGCAGTCTTACTTGTTGAGCCGCTTGTAAAATTGCTTCTCCCTTCTCTACTTTATTAGTTGGGATAGCTAGTTGTTTCGCTTCTTCCGACATCCCCTCATATTTCGTAATACTGATTTTCCCTAGAATCGAATCATGTAGGTTTCCTATTTGTATCGGTTTTCCGCAAGGAAAGGGTTCCGGTTTTTCCTCGAAGAATCTGTCGTTGATAATGATCAGAGATTTTTTCTCTTCTTTTTGTGCGCTACAGTTTCCGGCAATGAAACAGAGCAGAAACAGAGTTATTAAGCAACCAACGTTTTTCATCGTCTTTATTTTAATAATAAGGTGTAACAAATGTAACCATTTAAGTTGAACCTGAAATAGATGACTATAACTTTTTAGTTGAAAAGATACGACTTTTTAATTTTTCCATATCTGTCGAAAAGCTTTAGCACAGATGTCAAAAAGCTTTTTCACAATTGTCATAAAGCTTTACCACATCTGTCGAAAAATTAAATGATAGTAGGATTTTTATGAAGTGGACATAACTTTTAGTAGACAATCTCTTTTCTGAGGAATCCTTTTCTCCGGAAGAAATGGTTAAAAGTGTATGAGAAACACAAATTATGTTCCATAACATATATACTAGAGGTTCAATGAATTAAAATAAATCCTACTTTCGCTACCGAGTCGGTTGAGTAAGAACTGTAATGGTTTAATAAGCATTTGGCCGGCAGGAAGTGACATTTATAAAGTAAAATAAGATGTTAGAAGCGCTAAAGGAGAAAGTTTTTCAAGCGAACTTAGATTTGGTAAAACATGGATTGGTCATTTTTACCTGGGGAAACGTGTCGGCCATTGACCGGGAAAGTAATTTGGTGGTTATCAAACCCAGCGGAGTTTCTTATGAGACCATGAAAGCCGAAGATATGGTAGTGGTCGATCTGGAAGGAAAGGTAGTAGAAGGCAGTTTGAATCCTTCGAGTGATACGCCTACCCACGTCGTGTTGTATAAGGCTTTTCCTGAAATCGGTGGCGTTGTCCATACCCATTCTACATTTGCTACTGCCTGGGCACAGGCCGGCAAGGATATTCCGAACATCGGAACGACTCATGCCGATTATTTCCATGATGCGATTCCCTGCACGGCAGACATGACAGCCGAAGAAGTGAAAGGTGCTTACGAACGGGAAACCGGCGAAGTGATCGTCCGTCGTTTTGAAGGTTTGAATCCGGTGCATACACCGGGTGTTCTGGTAAAGAACCATGGTCCTTTTGCTTGGGGAAAAGACGCGAACGAGGCCGTTCATAATGCCGTCGTAATGGAACAGGTAGCCAAGATGGCTTGCTTCTCATACCTGATCAACCCGCAACTGACGATGAATCCGCTGCTGGTTGAAAAGCATTTCAGCCGCAAGCATGGCCCGAATGCTTATTATGGACAAAAGAAATAATCAATTTATTAACATAAATACGTAATACTATGAATTCATTTGATCAATTTGAAGTTTGGTTTGTAACAGGTGCACAATTATTGTATGGTGGCGATGCTGTAATTGCCGTTGATGCACATAGTAATGAAATGGTAGCCGGCTTGAATGCCAGCGGAAATCTGCCTGTCAAGGTGGTTTATAAAGGAACCGTCAATTCGGCAAAGGAAGTAACGGCTGCATTTAAAGCTGCCAACAACGACGATAAATGTATCGGTGTAATTACCTGGATGCACACGTTCTCTCCAGCTAAGATGTGGATTCATGGATTGCAGGAATTGAAGAAACCGCTGTTGCATTTCCATACGCAATATAATAAGGAAATTCCTTGGGACACGATGGATATGGATTTCATGAACCTGAACCAGTCGGCTCACGGCGACCGCGAATTCGGTCATATCTGTGCCCGGATGCGTAAGAACCGTAAAGTAGTTGTTGGCCATTGGCAGGATGAAGCTGCTCAGAAGAAAATCGCTGCTTGGATGCGTGTCTGCGCTGCCTGGGCTGATGCACAGGATATGCTGATTCTCCGCTTCGGCGATCAGATGAATAATGTAGCCGTAACCGATGGTGATAAGGTAGCTGCCGAACAGACTTTGGGTTATCACGTTGATTATTGCCCGATCAATGACCTGATGGTTTACTATCGTGCCGTTGAGGATGCTGATACGAAAGCATTGGTTGAACAATACTGGGCAGAATATGATCATGATCCGAAACTGGAAGAACCGGGAACGGAAGCTTATACCAAAGTTTGGAATTCGGCTAAGGCTGAAATCGCTTTGCGCCGCCTGTTGAAAGACAAAGGGGCCAAAGGTTTTACCACCAACTTCGATGATCTGGGTGAATTCGATCAGATCCCGGGCTTGGCTTCTCAGCGTTTGATGAAGGAAGGTTATGGATTTGGTGCTGAAGGCGACTGGAAAACAGCTGCTTTGTACCGCACGATGTGGTTTATGAGCCAGGGCATGCCGAAGGGATGTTCGTTCCTGGAAGATTATACATTGAACTTCGACGGCGAGAAGAGTGCTATTCTGCAGGCTCACATGCTGGAAGTTTGTCCGCTGATTGCCGAGCACAAACCGAAACTGGAAGTTCATCGCCTGAGTATTGGTATCGACAGCGAAACAGCTCGTCTGGTATTTACCAGCAAGCAGGGCGAAGGTGTTGCCGCTACGATTGTCGACATGGGCAACCGCTTCCGTATGATCGTCAATGTAGTAGATTGCATCAAGAGCAAACCACTGCCTAAACTGCCGGTAGCTTCGGCTTTGTGGATTCCGCAACCGAACTTCGAAGTAGGTGCTGGAGCCTGGATTCTGGCCGGTGGTACACATCATACCAGCTTCTCGTTCGACTTGTCGGTTGAATATCTGCAGGATTATGCTGAAATAGCCGGCATTGAAATCGTTGTCATCGACAAGAATACGACGATCGAGAACTTTAAGAAAGAACTTCGCATGAATGAAATATATTACATGCTGAATAAATCTCTTTGCTGATAAAATTTCGTAGTATGAAGGATCCGTTAGTTATTGGGCTGGATTATGGAACTGACTCTGCCCGGGCTGTCATTGTGGAAGTCCAGACAGGGAAAACCATAGCTACAGCTGTTAAATATTATCCGCGTTGGAGCGAAGGTAAATATTGTAATCCGTCGATTAACCAGTATCGTCAGCATCCGCAGGATTATATCGACGTGCTGGTCGGTACGGTTCGTGAGGCACTGGCCGCTTGTCCGGCGGGTGCAGCCGAAAGAGTTGTCGGCATGGCTTTTGATACGACCGGTTCTACGCCGGTGTTTACCGACAAGAACGGAACTCCGCTTTCTTTATTGCCGGAGTTTGCCGAGAATCCCAATGCGATGTTTGTCTTGTGGAAAGATCATACAGCGGTAAAAGAAGCTGGAGAAATCAATGAGCTTTGCAAGAAATGGTCGGTCGACTATTCTGCTTACGAAGGAGGAATTTATTCTTCTGAGTGGTATTGGGCAAAGGCCTTGCATGTCTTGCGTGAAGATGAGGCTGTCCGGAAGGCGGCTTATTCCATCGTAGAACATTGTGAATGGTTACCGGCATTGCTGACGGGCGTTACTTCGTCTGATAAGATCGTTCGAAGCCGCTGTGCTTGCGGGCATAAGGCCATGTGGCATCCGAAATGGGGCGGACTGCCTTCCGAAGAGTTTCTGGTGGCGTTGGATCCGCTTTTTGCCGGCTTTAGAGACCGCCTGTTTACGGAAACCGAAACGGCTGATAAACCCGTCGGTCATCTGACAGCCGAATGGGCTGAACGTCTGGGCTTGACAACTCAGGTGGTTGTGGCAGGAGGAGCCTTCGATTGTCACATGGGTGCTGTAGGAGCCGGTGTAACACCACATACATTCGTACGTGTTATCGGTACTTCAACTTGTGATGTGATGGTAGCTTCGTACGAAGAAATCGGCGATAAGCTGATCAAAGGTATTTGCGGACAGGTGGATGGTTCGGTTATTCCGGGCATGATCGGTCTGGAAGCAGGCCAGTCGGCTTTCGGAGATGTCTACGCCTGGTTCAAGCGGGTATTGGAATTCCCGTTGAAACAGATTGTGGCAAAGACCGAATGTATCGATGAGGCAACGAAAGCCAAACTGATTGACGAGGCTTGTGCACAGATTATTCCGGTGCTGACGGAAGAAGCTGAAAAGATTCCGATGGAAGAAAGTACGGTGATTGCAACCGACTGGATGAACGGACGCCGCACGCCCGATGCCAACCAGCTGTTGAAAGGAACGATCACGGGCATTACGTTGGGAACAACCGCTCCGCGTATCTTCCGTGCCTTGGTAGAAGCGACAGCCTTTGGCGGAAAAGCCATTGTAGACCGTTTCCGGAGTGAGGGTGTAACGATTGATACGGTAATTGGTATCGGCGGTATTGCCCTGAAATCTCCGTTTGTGATGCAGACACTGAGTGATGTCTTGAACATGCCGGTGAAAGTTTGCAATACCGATCAGGCCTGTGCCTTAGGTGCAGCCATGTTTGCCGCTACGGCAGCAGGCGAATATGCCCGTGTAGAAGACGCGGTGGCAGCCATGAATTCCGGTTTTGCCAAGGAATACCAGCCTGATCCGCAAAGAGCAGCTGCTTATCAGTCACTTTATGAGAAATATTTGTGCGTAGGCAGTTTTACGGAAAAAGCATTGTTCCATAACTAAATAAAATAGTGGTTGTATATGAAGAATAAGGTTTTGGTCCTTATCGGCAGCGTAGCCGTTGCCGGGTTCTGGTCTTGTTCGGCTCCGGTTTATCAACAGCCGGATGCTCCGATACAGGAAGTACCGTTTACTGAGGTACATATTGACGATCAGTTCTGGTCGCAGCGTATAGAAACAAACCGGACGGTTTCCATTCCTTCGGCTTTCAAGGAATGCGAGAAGAATGGCCGATTCGACAACTTTGCCTTGGCTGCTGGCATGATCAAGGGAGAACATCAGGGTGATTTCTCGTTTGATGATACTGATCCGTACAAGGTAATCGAAGGAGCTTCGTATTCGCTGGCCGTAAAGTATGATCCGAAACTGGATCATTATCTCGACAGTGTGATTACCATCATAGCGGCAGCACAGGAACCGGACGGTTACCTGACGACCTGTGTTACCAATAAATGTACGCGTCTGTCGGGTTGGTGGGGCAGTTCCCGCTGGGAAAAGATCAACAGCCACGAACTGTACAACAGCGGACATCTCTACGAAGCGGCTGTCGCTCATTATCGGGCAACCGGAAAACGGACATTGCTGGATGTGGCAATCAAGAATGCCGATCTGGTTTGTCAGGTATTCGGACCGAATGAAGGGCAGAAGCACGTTCCGTCTGGTCATCCTATCATCGAGATGGCTTTGGCAAAACTGTATAAAGTCACCGGTGATGAGAAATACCTCAATATGGCGAAGTATTTCGTAGAAGAAACGGGACGCGGAACAGACGGCCACAAACTGAATGCCTATAGTCAGGACCATAAACCGATTCTTCAACAGGATGAGGTCGTAGGCCATGCCGTCCGTGCCGGTTATCTGTATTCCGGAGTAGCCGATGTGGCTGCCCTCACACATGATACGGCTTATTTCCATGCTTTGACTTGTTTGTGGGATAATCTGGTGGGTAAGAAACTGTATATTACCGGTGGGATGGGTTCTCGTCCGCAGGGCGAAGGCTTCGGCCCGAATTATGAGTTGAACAACCATACGAACTACTGCGAAACCTGTGCTTCCATTGCCAATGTTTACTGGAATTACCGGATGTTTCTGGCAACAGGTGAAGCCAAATACATGGACGTCTTGGAACGGGCCTTGTATAATGGCGTGATTTCGGGTGTATCATTGAGCGGAGATAAATTCTTCTATGATAATCCGCTTGAATCAATGGGCGAACATGAACGCCAGCGCTGGTTTGGTTGTGCCTGCTGTCCGGGTAACGTGACTCGTTTCATGGCTTCGGTATCCAACTATGTCTATGCAACGCAGGGCAATGATATCTATGTCAATCTGTATATTCAGGGCAAGAGTGAGATGAAGACGGCCGACAATCAGGTGCAGCTGATTCAGACAACTGGTTATCCGTGGGATGGAAAGGTCTCTATCGCGGTAAAACCGGAGAAGGAAAGTGAGTTCGCTATTCGTCTGCGTATTCCGGGCTGGTTGCAAAGTACACCGGTTGCTTCCGATTTGTATACTTATACAACACCGGCAGAGAAATATACCTTGAAGGTGAATGGTTCGACGGTAAAGCCGGCTGAAGGTGACGGCTATGCCACCATTGTCCGTACTTGGAAACCGGATGATGTAATCGAGCTGGAGCTGCCGATGGAAGTTCGCCGGATCAAGGCCAACGATCAGGTTGAAGATGACCGGGGCATGTTGGCGATGGAACGCGGTCCGATTGTCTATTGTCTGGAAGGTATCGACCAGCCCGACAGTGTCGTGTTCAATAAGTTCATCCCGGCAGATGCCAAGATTGATGCCGCCTTTGATGCCAATCTGCTGAAAGGTGTGATGGTATTGACCGGAACAGCCAAAGAAGTAGAAAAAGACGGATCGATAAAGGATGTACCGTTCAAGGCTATTCCGTATTCAACCTGGAACAACCGTGGCGCCGGACAGATGGAAGTCTGGGTCGCTGATTCGAAAGACCGGGCAGTCCCGACACCCGAACCGACTATCGCTTCGAAGGCAAAGACCTTCAACATTCAGGCTCCTATCCAGAAGGATGCTCCCGAATCTGCTTCAGTTGAAACACCGGCTTGGGGCGTTAATGATCAGTGGGAACCGAAGCGTTCATCTGATATTTCCAAACCTTACTTCTACTGGTGGCTGAAGACCGGTTCGTTGGAAACCTTGGCATACGAGTTCGATCAGCCTTATACCGTATCGAATGTACAGGTATATTGGTTAGATTTCGATCATTACGATGGTAATTACCGGGTTCCTGCCAGCTGGAAACTGTATTACAAAGACGGCAACAGTTGGAAGGAAGTAGAAGCTCTCAATGAATACGGCGTGAAGAAAGACTGCTACAACAGTCTGGACTTCAAACCTGTCAAGACAACCGGACTGAAGATTGCTGCTCAGTTGCAAAAAGGAGAATCTGGCGGTATCATTGAATGGAAGGTGAATGAGTAAATAAAGTAAATAAGTAAAGGGACAGGCACGGGCAAGACAAGAAGTCCGCGCCTGTTTCATGTTTTCCCGGATAAATCCTTACTTTTGCAGCCAGAAGAAAATGCTTGACAAATGATTCCGATTGTCCGATATGTGTTGGTGGTGTGGGGGATTCTCTCTTGTGCTTTGGGAGTGATCGGGATCTTTGTACCGCTTTTGCCCACAACGCCTTTTCTATTGCTTTCGGCTGCTCTGTTCTTTCGCAGTTCTCCCCGCTTATATAATCATTTGTTGAATCATCCGCAACTCGGACCTTATATCCGTAATTTCCGTGAGCACAAGGCCATTCCGCTGCAGGTCAAGATTATTTCCGTATCACTCGTCTGGATTACCATTCTTCATGCCGTCATTTTCCTCCTCGACCATTGGGTGTTGGAGTCGCTTCTCATCTTGTTGGCGGCGGGCATTACGGCCTATATCCTGCATTTCAAGACACTCCGGTGAAAAGGATGATGATTTACTCCGGCCAATTGAATTGGCAATTGACAATTACAGACACAATATTAGGCACGGATTTCACGAAAAACACGGTTTAAAATAAATATTTACCGTGTTAATCCGCGAAATCCGTGCCTATTTATTAATTATTAATCTCAATTCTCAATTATCCGAGTCCGTGCCTGGTTTTTATGCCAGTTAACCGATCTCTGCAAGGACATGCTCCAAACCTAAGGCGCGGGCTACGCCGAGGCCATAATTCTTGTCGGCTTTTGCGCAGTTGCGGATGTGGCGAACCTTGATGAATTCAGGAATGTCGCCCATCGAACGAGCCGTGTTCTCGAACAAGACTTGCTGCTGTTCGGGTGTCATCAGGCGGAATAGTGCTGCCGGTTGTGAATAATAGTCGGCATCGTCTTCCCTGAACTCCCACTGATAAGCACTTCCATCCAGTTCCAAAGGCGGTTCTTTGTATTCATGCTGATCTTGCCATTCACCATAACTGTTGGGTTCATAGCCGAGAGTCGCTCCATGATTTCCGTCCACTCGCATTTGTCCGTCCCGATGATACATGTTTAGGAAAGGACAACGGCTCCGGTTCACCGGTATCTGGTAATGATTCACTCCCAAACGATATCTTTGCGCGTCTCCATAAGAGAATAAGCGGCCTTGCAACATGCGGTCGGGCGAGAAGCCTATGCCCGGAACGACGTTGGCCGGATTGAAAGCTGCCTGTTCTACGTCGGCAAAGTAATTCTCCGGATTCCGGTTCAGCTCCAATACGCCCACTTCTATCAGCGGATATTCCTTTTGAGACCAGACTTTCGTCAGATCAAATGGGTTATAAGGCATGTTCTTTGCTTGTTCTTCAGTCATGATCTGCACATACATGGTCCATTTAGGGAAATCTCCCTTCTGAATGCTCTCAAAGAGGTCGCGATGATGACTTTCCCGGTCTTTTCCGATGATGGCTTCTGCTTCCTGATCCGTAAGATTCTTGATGCCTTGCTGCGTGAGCAAGTGGAATTTTACCCAGTTCCGTTCGCCGGCTGCATTGATAAACGAGAAGGTATGACTACCATAGCCGTGCATGTGGCGATACGAATACGGAATGCCGCGGTCACTCATGGTAATCGTTACCTGATGAAGCGCTTCGGGCAAAAGCGTCCAGAAATCCCAGTTATTGCGGGCACTGCGCATGTGCGTATGCGGATCCCGTTTAACGGCATGATTCAAATCGGGAAATTTCAGCGGATCACGCAAGAAAAATACCGGTGTGTTATTGCCTACCAGATCCCAGTTCCCTTCTTCCGTATAGAATTTGATGGCAAATCCGCGAATATCTCTTTCCGCGTCAGCAGCTCCCCGTTCTCCAGCGACAGTAGAGAAACGGACAAAGACTTCGGTTTCCTTACCAATCTGAGAAAAGACAGCTGCTTTGGTGTAACGGGTGATGTCGTGCGTAACGGTGAATTTCCCAAAAGCCCCGGACCCTTTGGCATGCATGCGGCGTTCGGGAATGACTTCACGGTCAAAATGAGCCAATTTTTCCAGAAACCACACGTCTTGCAGAAGCATTGGTCCTCGACGGCCGGCAGTGGCTACATTCTGGTTGTCGGCAACAGGTGCGCCTGAGGCGCTGGTCAGTTTCTTTTCTTCCATAACAATTGACTTTAGTTTATTGATGAATAGTTGAATATATCAAAGCATCGAGTATATGTCTGTCGTCGGCAGTCAGCATACCGGTTCGTGAACGAAGTTCATACGACTGGGTATCCGGCGGAATCTCCATGACCTTTTTCATACGTCGGAACATGCTTCCGGTACGTATCTTGTAGGTGGTGAAGAACAAGGTTCGCTCTGGTGGAACCATACCCGCTAACGGTTTGCTCAGTTCACACCAAGTCTGATGCGGGTGTTGCCCAACGACAAACCATCCGCAAGTCCAACATCCGGTAATGAGCATGTCGGCCTCTTTGATTTTGGAGGGCTCAAAGTCGGAAAGTGAGCTTAGGGAAACATGCAATCCTTTAGACCATAAGTACAAGGCTATTTCTCTTGCATACCGGGCTGTCTTGCCTTTATGACTATAATATAGAACGATAGCTTTCATATCCGATTGGGTTTTGCACAAATATAATGTCCGTACGATGAATGAATCCTGTTTGTATTTCTGTATTTTCCGATAAGACATATCGGTAAAAACGATAAGGCGCGGTGATATTCCGGCAACGGATGTATTTTATGGAGTTGAACATTCAGATGAAAACTCCTATCTTTGCTAATCAATAAAATATGCGATTATGAGATTAAGCGATAAATGGTTTACGGCATTGTCTGAAAATGACAACGGTGATTTAGTGACCATCTATGGTCGGGACGAACTGACAGAGTTTATGCAGAGTGGTAAGCTGAAGGAACGGGTGGAAATCACCTGGAAATATACGCCGGCCGAACAGGGCATGCCTTCGGAAGCTGAGGCCGAGCGGATGGAAGCGGTAGAAGAAGCATTGCGCAAGGCGATGGAGAAAGACAAGCTGGCAATCCAGACCAGCGTTTATACCGGTGGCGGCGAAAAGATCTGGGTATATTATACGCGTACCGTCCGGGTTTTTGGTGAACGGTTGAATGACGCCTTGAAAGACTTCGAACAGTTGCCTATTACTATTTATACCGAATTAGACCCTGAATGGGAGGAATATCAGGATATGTATGAGATGAAGCAGTGGGCCGCAGATGAATAAATGATTGGCCGAGCGGGTTAAAGTTATCGAAAAAAGTATATCTTTGTGTCCTATCAACGGATGAGTATGGCAAAGAAAATAAAACTTAAAGTGCAAGGATTGACGGGAAGTCAGGTACAGTCGGGTGCCTATGCCCTGATCTTGTCGGAAGTAGACGGACCGCATCGTATTCCTATTATTGTAGGCATGGCTGAAGCTCAGTCGATTGCCATGGCTTTGGAGCATCTGACTCCGCCCCGGCCGTTAACACATGATCTGTTTGTGACGTTTACCCATTCATTTGGCATTTTGCTACAAGAAGTATATATCTACAAATTCCTCGACGGCGTATTTTATGCAGAGCTAGTCTTGTTTGATGGTGAGCGGCAGGTTCGGATTGATTCCCGAACGTCGGATGCCATTGCGATCGCTCTGCGGCTGAAAGTCGATATCTTTACATCAGAAGAAGTATTGAATGAATGTGGATTGATATTTGACAAGAATGGAGATAACAGTCCGTCGGAAAGAGATGAAGATGAGGATGACGACGATGAGGACGACGACGATGAATCATACGATCTGGTAGATGAAGACGAGTTTGAACAGCTTTGGAAAGACAAGTCGCCCGACGATTTCCATAATGCTGCCGATTTGGATCTGTGGTTAAGCTATATGCCTTTGGATATTTTGGAACGGAAGTTTCAGGAAGCGATCGATTCCGAACATTATGAACATGCGAAGATTTATAAAGACGAATTAAAACGAAGAGAAGATTTAGAATAGTATGATTGAAACAGGAGGATTTGGATGGATGTCTTTGGGAAGAGGCATCGCGGGCATATTGGTTGTAATAGCCATTGCCTATTTGTTTAGTTACGACCGGAAGCGGATCGACTGGAAGTTAGTGGGTGGTGGTTTGCTGATTCAGCTGGTATTGGCCTTATCCATTCTTTATATCCCGATTGTGGGAAGTTTATTTAAGTCATTGGGAATTGTATTTGTCAAGCTGATGGACTTTACAAGTGCGGGACTGAATTTCCTGTTAGGGCCGTATGCTTCGAAGTCGGCGGGATTCAGTTTCTTGCTTCATTCATTGCCGATCGTTGTTTTCTTCTCGGCTTTGGTCTCTATCTTTTATTATTGGGGAATTATCCAGAAAGTAGTCGGCGCGTTGTCGTGGCTGCTGCGGAAAGTGATGAATATATCTGGGACAGAAGGTTTGGTTGCCTGTGGAAATATCTTTTTAGGGATGACTGAATCGCCGGTGTTGATCAAGAATTATTTACCGACGATGAACCGTTCGGAACTGTTTCTCGTGATGGTTTCGGGAATGGGTACGATTGCTGGTTCGGTGATGGGCAGTTATGTCGGCATGTTGGGCGGACAGGATCCGATGGCGCAGCAGATGTTTGCGACTCACTTGCTGTCTGCTTCCGTCATGGCAGTTCCGGGTTCTATTGTGATTGCGAAGATCATGTGTCCGCAGACTGAACCGATCCAGAAGGATTCGAAGGCTGAATGGGGCGACGAAGGACATAATAATGTATTGGGAGCTATTTCATCCGGAACAGTAACCGGTGTGAAGCTGATGACGAATATTGCTGCCATGCTGTTGGTGTTTATTTCCCTGATTGCGATGGTGAATTACTTTACCAATAATGTCGTAGGTCATTATACCGGAATAAATGACTGGATTGTCAAGATAACAGACGGTAAGTCAGACGGACTGACGTTCCAGTTTATATTAGGGGTTATCACGGCTCCGTTTATGTGGCTGATCGGTGTTCCTTCAGATGATATTATGCTGGTCGGTTCCTTGCTGGGGCAGAAGACGATTCTGAACGAGTTTGTGGCCTACTTCCAGTTGCAGGAATGGCGGGATGCCGGATTGTTCGTTTCTCAGAAATCGGTGATCATGTCTACTTATATCTTATGTGGATTTGCTAATATCTCTTCAATCGGTATATTGTTGGGCGGATTGGGTGTTTTGGCTCCCGAGAAGAAAGAAATGATTTCCCGAACAGGGTTCAAGGCGATGGTTGGCGGAGCTTTGGTTTCTGTCTTGTCGGCCACCATCATCGGTATGATTTTAGGATAAGAAAGAACAGGTATGCAGATATTTTATACTCCGGATATTGCCGTAAATCCGGAATTACCAGAAGAAGAAGCCGGACATTGCATTCGGGTATTGCGTCTGACGGAAGGAGATGAAATCCTGTTGACAGACGGAAAAGGTTCGTTTTACAAGGCGCTTATCGCAAGAGCTCATCCGAAGCATTGCGAAGTGACGGTGCAGGAATCATGGAAGCAGGAAGATTTGTGGCCGTTTTATGTACATATCGCAGTGGCTCCCACGAAGAATATGGACCGGATGGAATGGTTTGCCGAAAAAGCCTGCGAGATCGGTATCAACGAAATTACTTGTCTGAACTGCCGTTTCTCAGAGCGGAAAGAAGTAAAGCCGGCCCGTCTGGAAAAGATTCTGGTCAGTGCCATGAAGCAGTCGCAGAAAGCAACGCTTCCCATTTTACATGGAATGACCGACTTCAAGGCCTTTGTCAGTCAGCCTTTCAACGGACGGAAGTTTATCGCTCACTGTGAAGAAGGCGAGAAACCTTTGATCAAGGATATTTATCATCCGAATGAGAATGCGTTAATCCTGATTGGTCCGGAAGGCGATTTCAGTCCGGAAGAGATCCAGTGTGCCATGCAGCATGGCTTTGAATCGATTTCTTTGGGCAAAAGCCGTCTGCGGACGGAAACGGCGGCCTTGGTAGCCTGTCATACCTTGCATGTATTGAACCAGTAGCAGACTTTTAACGGATAAATTATACATAGAAATGAAAAGACTGATTGTTGTATTGGCGGCTTTGCTGGTGGTTGTATGCGCCCAGGCCGCAAAGGTGGATACGGTGTTGGTGAAGAGCCCGAGTATGCAGAAAGACATTAAGACGGTAGTGGTACTTCCGGATGCTGCCGCGCAGAAAGCCTGTCCGGTGATTTATCTTTTGCATGGGCATGGTGGAAATTATGCTACGTGGATCAGTGTTAAACCGAACTTACCTCAGATAGCTGACGAGAAAGGAATTATCTTTATTTGTCCGGATGGCGAGAACAGCTGGTATTGGGACAGTCCGCTGCATGCGAATGTACGTTATGAAACCTTTATATCCTCAGAACTGATTAATTACGTAGATCAACATTATAAAACGGTAGCTCGTCGGGAAGGAAGAGCCATTACGGGATTAAGTATGGGCGGACACGGCGCGATGTGGAATGCCATTCGTCACTCCGATGTATTTGGTGCTGCCGGAACGACCAGCGGTGGTGTAGACATCCGTCCTTTCCCGAAGAACTGGAATATGAGTGATCAGTTGGGAGAAGAAGCCAGCAATCAGTCTGTTTGGGATGCTCATACGGTCATTAACCTGGTGCCTTCGATGAAGAAAGGTCAGCTGGCCCTGATTATCGACTGTGGTTATGACGACTTCTTCCTCGAAGTGAATAAGAATTTCCATGAAGCCTTATTGAAGCAAGGCATTGATCATGATTTCCTGCTCCGGCCAGGCGCACATAACGGCGATTACTGGAATAATTCCATCGATTACCAGATACTCTTCTTCCAGAAATATTTCCAGAAAAACGGAACAGGGAAATAATAAAAGAAAGATAATAAAGCAAATTCTGAAAATAAAGATAGCGCATCATCGGTCAGTTTGTCGGTTATGCGCTATCTTTGCAGAAAATTTGAGCTTATATTAAAATGAGAAGTTTTGCAAGTGACAACAATTCCGGTGTCCATCCGTTGATTATGGATGCTGTGATCAAGGCAAACGACAATCATGCCGTTGGCTATGGTGATGATCCTTGGACCGCTCAAGCAACGGCTAAGATTAAAGAAGTATTTGGAGAAACGGCTTCTCCGTTTTTCCTGTTTAACGGAACGGGCGCCAATTCGGTAGCTTTACAGGCTGTGACCCGTTCGTATCATAGCATTCTGTGTGCGGAAACAGCTCACATCAATGTGGATGAATGCGGTGCTCCGGGCCGGATGAGCGGTTGCGCGCTGGTAACCATTCCGACGCCTGATGGTAAATTGACTCCTGAATTGATCAAGCCGCATTTGCATAATTTCGGGGTTTGCCATCATTCGCAGCCGAAGGCCGTTTACATTTCCCAGGTTTCTGAATTAGGAACTGTCTATACGATTGATGAAGTGAAGGCAATAGCCGACTTGTTGCATGCTCATGATATGTATCTTCACATGGACGGTGCCCGCTTGGCCAATGCGTGTGCTTACCTGAACTGCTCCATGAAAGAAGTAACAGTCGATGCCGGAGTAGATATTCTGAGCTTCGGCGGAACGAAGAACGGTATGATGATGGGTGAGGCAGTGATTTCATTCCACCCGGAACTGACCGAGACTCTTCCGTTTATCCGTAAGCAATCGGCTCAGCTGGCTTCTAAATTGCGGTATATGTCGGCTCAGTTTATCCCTTATCTGGAGAATAACTTATGGCTGGAGAATGCCCGCCATGCGAATGCTTGTGCCAAACGTCTGGCTGATGTCCTGGCCGAGTTCCCTCAGATTCGGATGACACAGAAGGTTGAATCCAACCAGCTGTTCTTCATTATTCCGGACGAGCCGCTGAAGAAATTGCAGGAGAAATACTTCTTCTATATGTGGAACGAAGAGAAGAACGAAGCACGCTTTGTCACTTCCTGGGATACGACGGAAGAAGATATTCTGGATATGGAGAAATCGTTGCGTGAGGTCTTGAAATAAAACCGACGATGCTGAAGGATTCGCGATATGGAATCTGGTGCCTGTTGTTGGGCATTGCCGCCTGTCTGTTCTCGTGCCGTCCTTCCGTGAAAGAAACCTGTCTGATGAGTTATAATATCCGGAATGGAAGAGGACTGGATGATTCTATTTCCTATACGCGGATAGCTGAAGTTATCAGACGGGTAAATCCGGATTTAGTGGCGTTGCAGGAGCTGGACAGTATGACGCAGCGAAGCGGACAGACGTATGTCTTGGGCGAGTTGGCCCGGCTGACAGGCATGTATGATGTCTATGCTCCGGCGATTGATTACGACGGGGGAAAATACGGAATAGGCATGTTGGCTAAAGAGAAGCCGCTTCATGTCTATTCGCGGGCTTTGCCCGGTCGGGAAGAGGCTCGTCGATTACTGATGCTGGAATATCCTGATTATGTGTACGCCTGCGTTCATCTTTCGCTGACGGAAGAAGACCGGATGGCCTCGCTTCCTGTCATCTTGGAAGAATTCGGGCGGTTCAGGAAACCGGTATTTATTGCCGGCGACTGGAATGCGACTTCTGAGTCCTTGTTTATTCAGGAAGTCCTGAAGCATTTTGTCCTGCTGACGGCTGCCGATGAATATACTTTCCCGGCTGATACGCCGAATTGTACATTAGATTATATTGCCGTGAGCAAACTGGTTCCGGTCACCTTCAGGAAACGGGAAGCCGAGGTGGTGGATGCGCCTGTCGAGTCAGACCATCGTCCTGTGGTTGTCCGCACGCAATGGCAATACGAAAGAAAGAAATAATGGTCTTACCTTTTCATTTATAACGCATGAAGATTAATACGGAAGAACTGGAAGAGACGATACAGCCGGTCAAGCAGACCGATCTGATCTATGGAATAGAAGATCGTCCGCCTTTTAAGGATGCTTTATTTGCCGCCGTGCAGCATCTGCTGGCTATATTCGTAGCCATCATTACTCCTCCTCTGATTATCGCGAGTGCCTTGAAGCTCGATTTGGAAACCACCGGTTTCCTGGTTTCAATGGCTTTGTTCGCCTCGGGTATTTCTACCTTTATTCAGTGCCGCCGCTTTGGTCCGATCGGAGCGGGACTGCTTTGTATTCAGGGTACGAGCTTTTCATTCATCGGTCCGATTATTTCGGCCGGACTCATGGGCGGACTGCCTTTGATTTTCGGTTCGTGTATGGCGGCCGCGCCGGTCGAGATGATTGTCAGCCGGACGTTTAAGTATATGCGCAACATCATCACGCCTCTGGTTTCCGGTATTGTCGTCCTGCTGATCGGTTTGAGCCTGATAAAAGTCGGAGTCGTTTCTTGTGGCGGTGGCTATGGGGCAATGGACGACGGCACGTTTGGCAGCATCAAGCACATCGGTGTAGCGGCAGCTGTTCTTTTAAGTGTCCTGTTCTTCAACCGTTGTAAGAATAAATACCTGCGGATGAGTTCAATCGTGTTGGGCTTGTGTGTGGGCTATGCGCTTTCGTTTGCTTTGGGAATGGTCGATATGAGTGCCGCTTCTTCCCAAAGTCTGACCAACCTGAATATTCCTGTCCCGTTTAAATATGGCGTAGAATTCAATATCTCTTCCATCATTGCCATTGGCCTGGTCTATCTGATTACGGCCATCGAGGCAACCGGTGATGTAACTGCCAATTCCCTGATTTCCGGAAAGTCTATTGAAGGAGACAAATACTTGGAACGGGTGTCGGGCGGAGTGATGGCCGATGGCTTCAATTCGTTGCTGGCCGGTATCTTCAATTCCTTTCCGAACTCTATTTTTGCCCAGAACAACGGTATCATTCAGCTGACCGGTGTGGCCAGCCGCTACGTGGGTTACTACATTGCTGCCATGCTGGTGCTGTTAGGCTTGTTCCCTGTGGTGGGAATTGTCTTTTCCCTGATGCCGGATGCCGTATTGGGCGGTGCCACCTTGCTGATGTTCGGTACGGTAGCAGCTGCGGGAATCCGTATTATTGCGGCGCAGGAAATCAACCGGAAGGCCACATTGGTATTAGCTGTCAGTCTTTCCTTGGGTTTGGGCGTTGAACTGATGCCCGATATCCTGAAAGCGGCTCCGGAAGCCATTAAGGGTGTCTTTTCCTCTGGTATTACAACCGGCGGATTGGCGGCTATCGTCTCGAATATACTCATTCGGGTGAAGGAAGATAAGGCAGAAGACTAATCCGGCATCAGGCTGCTTTCGGGCGATAAACGGATTATTCATACGTTTCTGTCCGGAAAGTAAGGCGTTTCTGCCGGGAAATTATTATTTTGCTGCCAGGGAACTGACTTTCCGCCGGTCGGCGGAAATGTGTGCGCCGGTCGGAGGAAATCCTTCCGCTGATCGGCGGAAAGGTGTACGGCGGATGTCGGAAAGACAATTCTTCGCCGGATTTGGGTTAATGGACCGGCAGCTGCGCGATAAGAATCCGGCAGAGACCGGTTAAATGCTGTCGGGTGAATTGACGAGTGGATACGAATTAAAATTGGAAACATACATATATGGAACTATTAAAACAACGTATTATGCAAGACGGCCGCTGCTATCCGGGCGGCATCCTGAAGGTGGATAGCTTTATCAACCATCAGATGGATCCGATGTTGATGTACAAGATCGGGGAGGAGTTCATCAAACGGTTCTCGAATGAGAATATCAATAAGATTGTTACCATCGAAGCCAGTGGAATTGCTCCGGCTATTATGGTGGGATATATTATGCAGCTTCCGGTTGTCTTTGTCAAGAAAAAGAAACCAAAGACGATGGAGAACATGCTGACGACCGTTGTCCATTCTTTTACGAAAGACCGGGATTATACGGTTTGTATCAGCAATAATTTCCTGACACCTGACGACCGTATCTTGTTTATCGACGACTTCCTAGCCTTCGGTAATGCGGCATTGGGTATTGTCGATCTGGCTAAACAGTCGGGTGCACATATCGCCGGCATGGGATTTATCATTGAAAAGGCCTTTCAGGATGGAGGAAATGTACTGCGGAAAATGGGAATCCATGTAGAAAGTCTGGCTATTATCGACAGTCTGGACGATTGCAAGATCACGATTCGCTGATTATTGTTGGTTTAATCATTGACAAATGCTTCTATGAAAAAGCTGGTTTTATTGGTAACGGGTGTTCTTATGTTGAATATGGCATTGGCACAAGAAAAGACAATCCTGCTGTTTCCGAACGGCGCTCCCGGTGAGAAGGTGAAACTGACCGAGAAGCGTGATGCTACGGGCGGACAGGTAGGAGGTATAAATGTAACACGGATTACAGACATCAGTAGTCCGGAAATAACGATTTATCCGGCAGAAAAAGATGTAGCTTCGGGCGCGGCCATGGTAGTTTGTCCGGGTGGTGCTTATAATATCTTGGCATATGATCTGGAAGGAACCGAGATTTGCGACTGGCTCAACGAGTTGGGCGTTACAGCCATTCTGCTGAAATACCGGGTTCCTCGCCGTGAAGGCAGGCCAAAGCATGAAGCTCCTTTGCAGGATGTGCAGCGGGCCATCAGTTATGTACGTGCCCATTCGGAAAAATATGGTATTGATCCGGACCGAATTGGTGTGATGGGCTTTTCGGCCGGTGCACATCTGTCCGTAATGGCTTCGACAACTTTTAACCAGCGCAGTTATCCGGCAGTGGATGAAGCCGACAAGGTCAGCTGTCGTCCGGATTACTGTCTGTTGGTTTATCCGGCTTATTTGGATGGAGAAAACTTCGGCCTGGCTCCGGAAATTAAAGTGACCAAAGACGTTCCTCCAACGATGATCATTCAGGCAGAAGACGATAAATCGTTTATCAACAGCAGTCTCTTCTATTATTATGCGCTCAAGCAGGCCGAAGTTCCGGCTTGGATGCATTTATATAGTACGGGCGGTCATGGATACGGCTTGCGTGACACGGGTTGCATGGTGAACGAATGGCCGAACCGGGCAGAAGACTGGTTCCAGGAAATCGGCGTCTTCGATTAAAGAACGGAAGAAATAAACGAAAGAAACAGCCGTCATCGGCAGGTCAGTCAACCGATTGGATGACGGATGTTTCTGTAGTACTGAAAACAGTCGGCGAAAAAATTCCGATCATTGGCTTGCAAAGAGAAAAATAAATCGCTACTTTTGCAAACCGAATGCTTATTAAGGAAAGGGGCTGACCGGTTTTGACAGCGGGTAGAAGCGGTTTGTAAGCATGTAGTGCGTGGTCGGCTTGCACTTAAATCTCAGACGGCGAACAATTAACTGGCGAAAACAATTACGCTCTCGCTGCTTAATCGAAGAATAGTAGATTGAAGCTTAATCCCTGCAAAAGTTGCGGGGACGTGACATCACCCGGATGCTGTTGCTCCGAAGCGTTCCGAACCGGTGGTGCAGCAATATCGGAGATAGTCTGACGCACGCCTCGGGCGGCAGATGAAGTTTTAGAGGATAAGGTTCAAGTGGGTGGCTTCGGTCTTGCTTGTTCCCGACAATCGAAGGCGAAGATAAACATGTAGAAAGCAGATTGGTTCCTCGTTTGGACGAGAGTTCGAATCTCTCCAGCTCCACAAAGGCCACTGATTCATTCAGCGGCCTTTTTTTGTCTAACTTTATTCTGAGGGAATGTATGAAAAAGTTGTTGTATATACTCTGTGCTGCCATTGTAAGTATGGGATTGTCATCCTGCTCGGTTCATCATCATGCGCATAAACCGCCGAAGCCTCCCAAGCATCATCATAAGGCTCCGAAACCTCATAAAGGTCCGAAGCCTCCGAAACATAAACATGATACATATTATCGTTGGTAAGAACGGAAGATGAAGAACAGCGGATTTACCTGGCGGAAAAGGTTGCGGAGTTTTAAGTATGCCTTCCATGGAATCTGGTTGTTGGTGCGGTATGAGCATAATGCCTGGATTCATTGTTTTGCGGCTGTCTGCGTCGTTGTGGCAGGTGCTGTGCTGGGGCTTTCGGCAGCCGAATGGATTGTCATAACCTTTGCGATCGGATTGGTATTGGCGGCTGAGGCCATCAATTCGTCGATCGAGGCATTGGCCGATTTGGTCTCGCCGGGATACAACGAAGCAATCAAGCGGACGAAGGATCTGGCTGCCGGAGCTGTTCTGATATTGGCCATAGCTGCTGCTGTTGTGGGACTCATCGTCTTTGTACCTAAACTCATTATATTCGTTGGATAGTTATGTATCGATATGTATTGTCAGCCCTATTGGCTTTTAGCCTGTTCGCGTCTGCGGCAGGGCAGGAGCTGCAAGTTACCGGAAGCCGTAAAGCGGTACGTACTTCGGGTGATGTATTGGCTTTTGTTACGCCGGTGGCCAGTCTGGCAACCGTCTTGACCTTGCAGGATTGGGAAGGATTGAAACAGGGAGCGTTGTCGGGTGTGACAACCGTCGGCCTGACGTATGCCTTGAAATATATCGTCAAGAAAGAACGGCCGGATCGGAGTGATATGCATTCCTTTCCGTCGATGCATACTTCTATCTCTTTTGCCGGAGCTGCTTTTATCCAACGCCGCTATGGCTGGAAATGGGGCATTCCGGCTTATGTCGTTTCTACCTATGTCGGCTGGAGCCGTGTTTATGGCAAGAAACACGACTGGTGGGATGTGGCCGCCGGTGCGGTGATCGGAGCCGGCAGTTCGTATCTGTTTACTCGTCCGTTTGCCAAAGAACATAACCTGACGATTAGTCCGGTAGCCGGCAACGGCGCTTGTGGCATTTATCTGTCAATGCACTTTTAGTCGGTCGCTTAAAGGTCCTTCAATAGGATTTTGTCGTTGTTCTGCATCATGTCTTCCCTGATTTTGAGCAGCGTTTTCCATTCATTGTTGAACAGCTTTTCAGTGTCGATCTTGAAATTCTCTGATCCGTGCTGATCCAGTTTGCTGAAAAGATAGCCTACACTGATCTTGTTGATGTCGACGGCCGGCTGATAATGGATAATCCGGTTGTCATTCCCGATAACCACTTCTGAAATAATGCCTAATTCTGTCAGGTTATAAAGAATCTGCGTGGTGATTCGAATCGGAATTTTATACATGACAGACAATTTGTCGGCTGTATAAGGATGTCCGCCTTCCGCAAAGCGTTTGATGATAAGCGTTGCGATCAGCAGTGTAAGGAAATCTTTGTAGCGCCGGCTGATGTGCGTGCTGTCACGTTCGAAGCTGAACTTCTTTACATTCTGCGAAGCGTATGACAGTTCCGCTCCAAACAGACAGATCAGCCAGGACAACTGCAACCATAAAAGCAACAGCGGCAAGGCGGCAAAACTACCGTAAATGGCATTATACTTACTGACCCAAATCTGTCCGCTGATGTATAGCAATTGGAAGAACTGAAAGGCACAACCGGCAATGATTCCTGCAATCAGTCCGTTCAGGAATTTTACCTTGGTATTGGGCAAGGCGATGTAGAGTCCGGTAAATGCCAGCGATGTAAATACATAAGGCGTAATTGTCAGGATCAGTTCGACAATAGGCGTCAGAAACAGATAATGCTGCAGAAATGAGTTTTGCAGCGTCGAGAGGAAGATTGATATACCGCTTGAGGAAATCAACAGGATCGGCATGATGACGAACAGAGCCAGATAGTCTGTTACTTTGCGTAGCCATGGACGTGATTTGTTGATTTGCCAGATGTCGTTGAAGGTATCTTCAATTGACGAGATCAGGCTGATGACAGTATAAAACAACAGGATTAAACCGATTCCGAGAATAACGCCTCCCTGTGCCTGTGCTAAATAACTGTCTACAAACTCGAAGGCTTTATCGAGTTCTATTTGATGTCCGGGGAAATAATCCAGTAAGGTATTCCGCACCGTGTTCTGAAAACCGAATCCTTTCGCGATGCCTAATAATACGGCCAGTAAAGGAACGATGGCTAACAGTGTGTTGTAGGTCAGAGCCGAAGCCCTCGTCTGCAAATTCTCGCTCTGAAAACCACGGACAGCTAAAATAATCGTTTTAATCGCATTGATATAGATTACTTTCAGGCCACTCACTTCGTTTTCTGTAATTCGCCAGATATCGTAAGTGACGAAATGAATCGCCCAGTTCAGGAATTCCTTTATTTTTTGGATACGTGATTTTACTTCTGTCATGATGCTGAAAAACTCTTGATCGTTGCCAATAAAGATAAGGATTAATTGATTAGGATGGTTCTATTTTAGGAGAAAATAAAAATGCAGTTTGCCGATAAGCCGGGTTCTGTCCTTTATACCAAGATATAAAGTGTCTGCCATTTATCTAATCCTGTTGTCACCAACAGGCTCAAGCGGTCTACCCCTCGGCATCGGACGAGCCATCCTACGTGCGCCGATATACATGACCTTACAACCTATAAGACGTACGGCATCTCTTGTTGCCAAAAGACCCGGTGAGCTCTTACCTCACCTTTTCACCCTTGCCGGGCCGAAACCCGGCGGTTCTTTTCTGTTACGTTACTCAAACCTCGCGGCCTGCTTCCCGTTAGGAAGTATAGTGCTCTGTGTTGCCCGGACTTTCCTCACATCTGCTGAAGCGGATGAGCGACAGACTGGCAAACTGCATGGCTACAAAGATACGTTAGTTTTGGGAATAAATAGGAGGTTTGGAAGATAAAAACTATTTTTCCAGAGAACTTCTGGCAGCATAATAAGCTTTTTCTGCCATTTTAGGTCTGTTTTTATGATGATACAGAAAGAATGGCAGAAAATGGACTGTTAAAAAGGTACTTTGCATCACAAAGTACTGTTAACCCCGGTTAAGCCTGAGATATTGGTCGTTAAAAGTGATAAAAAATGGGATGGAAAAGAAATACTTGTACATTTTTTGCTCTTTCTTTGTCGTAACGAAAGTGTTAAAATTGAATGTTGAACCTAATTAGATAGAATGATTATGAATACAATTTGGAAAGGAGTCTTGGGTGTTGCCTTAGTTGCAGCCGTAGGTTCGGGTGCCGCAATCGGTACAAGTGCTTATATGATGAATCATCAGCAGTATTTGGTATCAGGCGACAGTACATCGAATGTGTTTAGTCAGCCGGTACGCATGGTGAATTATGCTTCGGTAGCTGCCGAAAATACTGATTTTACCATGGCGGCCGAAAGTGCGGTTCATGGCGTGGTGCATATCATGGCAACACAGAATGCTGATGAATCAGCTTCGCAGAGACAATATATAGATCCGTTTGAATATTTCTTCGGATTTGGTGGCGGCGGAAGTTTCCAACGTCCGAAAGCACAGCCGCGTGTGGGTGCGGGTTCGGGTGTGATCATTTCTACCGATGGATATATCATCACCAACAACCACGTGATTGAAGGTGCTGACGAGCTGGAAGTAACATTGAACGATAACCGGAAGTTCGACGCCAAGCTGATAGGAACTGATCCGGCTACGGATATCGCCTTGATCAAGATCGACGCAAAAGATCTGCCAACTATCCCGTTTGGTGATTCTGAAAAGCTGAAGGTCGGTGAATGGGTTTTGGCTGTCGGTAATCCGTTCAACCTGACGTCAACGGTGACTGCCGGTATTGTAAGTGCCAAAGGCCGTGGTATTTCTTTAGGCTCGGGCGACAAGAGTAAGATTGAGTCTTTTATCCAGACTGATGCGGCTGTCAATCCGGGTAATAGTGGTGGCGCCTTGGTGAACACCAAAGGTGAACTGGTTGGAATCAATACAGCCATCTATTCAGAGACGGGTAGTTATGCCGGATATTCATTTGCTGTACCTATCAGTATCGCGGGAAAGGTTGCCAGCGACCTGAAGCAATACGGAACCGTACAGCGTGCTGTGCTGGGTGTACAGATTATTGGAGTAGGCGACATCATGGATCAGCTGAGTATGCCGAATGTACCGGATAAATATAAAGAAGAGCTGAAAGGCATGAAAGAAAACATCAAGGTTTCAGAAGGTGCTTATGTAGCCGAGTTTGCTGACCGCAGTGTGGCTAAAGAAGCTGGTATTGAAGTTGGTGATGTGATCATTTCTGTGAATGGTGTAAAAGTGAAATCGGCAAATGCCCTGCAGGAACAGATCGGTAAATACCGCCCGGGTGATAAAGTAACCGTAAAGGTAAATCGTAAAGGTACTGAAAAGAGCTTTGAAGTGCAGTTGAAGAATGCCCAGGGAAGCACGAAGGTGGTTACACCGAGTGATGGAACTGAATTACTTGGTGGAGCATTCAAGGCTTTGACAGATAAGGAAAAACGTGAGTATGGCGTCAGCTATGGTATTGAAGTGACCGGATTGACCAACGGTAAGTTGAAGGATGCCGGCATTAAGAAAGGTTTCATCATCATGGTTGTAAACAACCAGCGTGTAAAGACTCCGGAAGATCTGGAGAAAATTGTAGATGATATTTTACATGGTCGTGCGGAAGACCAGGGCTTGTTCATCAAAGGTTTCTATCCGAATGGCCGGACAAAATATTACGCTATCGACTTGGCTGAATAAGCAGATTTTATAGGGTCTTTCCCTACGGAAGACACTTATAAAATGTTAAAGGACTATAATGGGCTGAACATGTTAAGTGTTCAGCCTGTTCTTTTGATAGAATTTATTTATCTTTGTACCCTGTATTTTCATTAATCGTTGGATGAGACAATTAAAAATTACAAAGTCCATTACCAATCGCGAGAGCGCTTCTTTGGATAAGTACCTTCAGGAAATAGGTCGGGAAGATCTTATCACAGTAGAAGAAGAAGTTGAATTGGCACAGGCTATTAAAAGAGGAGACCGTAAAGCATTAGAGAAGTTGACAAGAGCGAACTTGCGTTTCGTAGTTTCTGTCGCAAAACAGTATCAGAATCAAGGTTTGAGTTTGCCGGATTTGATAAATGAAGGCAACTTGGGGCTGATAAAAGCCGCAGAAAAGTTTGATGAAACACGAGGTTTCAAGTTTATTTCGTATGCTGTATGGTGGATTCGCCAGTCTATTTTGCAGGCCTTGGCAGAGCAGTCGCGAATTGTTCGTCTTCCGTTGAATCAGGTGGGTTCACTGAACAAGATCAGTAAAGCCTTCTCAAAATTCGAACAGGAAAATGAACGTCGTCCTTCTCCCGAAGAACTGGCAGAAGAACTGGATATCCCTGTAGATAAGATTTCGGATACCTTGAAAGTATCAGGACGTCATATTTCAGTGGATGCCCCGTTTGTAGAAGGCGAAGACAACAGTCTTTTGGATGTACTTGTGAACGATGATGCTCCTGTAGCTGACCGGTCGTTAATGAACGAGTCATTATCTAAGGAAATTGATAGAGCACTTGCTACATTGACCGAAAGAGAAAGTGAGATAATCAAAATGTTTTTCGGTATTGGGTGTCAGGAGATGACATTGGAAGAGATCGGCGATAAATTCGGCCTCACTCGTGAGCGGGTTCGTCAGATCAAGGAAAAGGCAATTAGAAGATTAAGACAAGGAACGCGTAGCAAACTCTTAAAGTCGTATTTGGGCTGATCTCTGAAAAGAGAAAGCAGATACGCAAAGATTTAGAGGCTTCTTATCAGGATTGATAGGAAGCTTTTCTTTTTTTTGTACATTTGTGGGTCAAATAGAGAAAAACATAACCGCTCGCCCGCATTCCTAAACAGGCAGTCGGTAAATAAATACCATTAAAAGCAAAATAACTTTATGACGACAAGACGTAATTTTCTGAAAACAGGATCTCTTTCTTTGGCCGGGTTAGTAATAGGTGATAAATTGTTCGCTCAGACAGACGCTAAGGCAACTCCTTCTGTTGAGCAGTCCGGTTCTTTTACAGAGCAGGCAGCTAAAGTGTGGAATGATTTCACAACCAAACGTCCGGCAGAAAGTGCCCGTAAGTTTACTTCCGAGGCTGTTGAGGCTAAATTGGCTGAAGTGAAAGCCCATATCAAAGATCCCAAATTAGCATGGATGTTCGAGAATTGTTTCCCCAATACATTGGATACTACCTGCGAGTTCAAGATGAAAGGCGGAAAACCTGATACTTTTATTTTAACAGGCGATATTCATGCGATGTGGCTGCGTGACTCGTCGGCTCAGGTATATCCTTATGTCGTATTGGCCAAGAATGATAAGAAACTGCAGGAAATGTTGCAGGGCGTCATTCGCCGCCAGGCCGATTGCATCCTGATTGACCCGTATGCAAACGGCTTCAATGAAGGCCCGACCGGAAGTGAATGGGAATCTGATCATACCGAGATGAAGAAGGAACTGCATGAACGCAAGTGGGAAATCGACTCTTTATGCTATCCGATCCGTCTGGCTTATCATTATTGGAAAGAGACCGGCGACGGCTCCGTATTCGATGACGAATGGATGAAGGCCATGGAGCTGGTGTACAAGACCTTTATTGAGCAACAGCGTAAGGAAAACAATGGCCCGTATCAGTTTGGACGTACCACGGCCAAGCAAAGCGATACATTGCTGAATGGCTTTGGCAGCCCGGTGAAACCGGTCGGACTGATTGTCTCTTCTTTCCGTCCTTCGGATGACGCGACTATCTTCGGATTCCTGATTCCGTCTAATCTGTTTGCGATTACCTCATTGCGCCAGTTGGCAGAAATATTGCGGACAGTAAAGAATAATACCGAATTTGCCGGTCGTTGCGAAGCCCTTGCTTCCGAAGTAGAGGCAGCCGTCAAGAAATATGGAATTATTGAGCATCCGGAATTCGGACAGCTCTATGCCTTTGAAGTCGATGGCTTTGGCGGTCGCAACCTGATGGACGATGCCAATGTGCCGAGCTTGCTCGCCTTGCCGTTCTTGGGCTGTGTGGATGTGAACGATCCGATCTATCAGAATACGCGCCGTTTTGTATGGAGCGAGGCTAACCCGTATTTCTTCAAGGGAAAAGCTGCCGAAGGAATTGGCGGACCGCACATTGGCCCTGATTACATCTGGCCGATGAGTCTGATTATGCTGGCCAATACTTCAAACGATGAAAAGGAAATCAGATACTGCATTGAGACGATTCGGGATACGGAAGCTGGAACCGGCTTTATCCATGAATCGTTCCATAAAGACGATCCTAAAGATTACACGCGCCCCTGGTTTGCCTGGGCCAATACGCTGTTTGGCGAATTGATCATCAAGCTGCAGGCTGAAGGTCGTCTGAAAGATCTTCTTTAATTGAGATATAATAAAGGTGCATCTTTTTTACTTCCCAAGCTGGGAAATAATAGGTGTCACTCAGAATAAACGAGAATCGGAGACAAATCCAACGAGGATTGCCTGCGGTTCTCGTTTATTTTATGGGAAAAGACCGGGCATTTACAGAAAAAGATGCCGGCTTTTATCCTCTTCATTGGTTTATTCAGGGTTGTGCTGTCAGGCGGATGCCGTTTTCTTCAATCGTGATCAGATGCTGTTTGTACAAAGCGCCGACAGCCTGCTTAAAGGCTTTTTTGCTGCACCGGAACAGCGAGTAGATCACATCCGGATCACTCTTGTCGTGGACAGGCAAAAATCCGCCTTTCATCTGCAAGGCATCCAATATCACTTTCGCTATTCCGTCAACTTTCTGATACCCTAAAGGCGCCAGGCTGATATCCAATTTGTCATCATCTCTCACTTCTTTCACATAGCCTTTCAGGTGCTCGCCTCTTTCCAGGCGCTGAAAGACCTGGTTGTGGTAGATCATTCCCCAGTGCAGGTTGTTGACGATCACCTTATAGCCTATTTCTCCATCTTCCACCACCATCAGGTCTACTTCCTGATTATACTTATATTGAGGCGGAATATTATTGAGGAACTTCTCGATCTTTTCAGACGCCATGATCCTTTGCGTTACCGGGTCGAGACGGACATAAACCAGATACCATTTGCCTTCCTTCATAGTTACCTTTTGCTCTTTGTAAGGCACCAGCAGATCTTTCATGAGTCCCCAGTCTAAGAAAGCCCCCGTTGTATTGACCGACTTGACGCGCAAGAAAGCAAATTCACCCACGACGGCCTTGGGGTGCAAAGTCGTCGCGATCAGTCTGCCCTCGTTATCATGATAGATAAAAACCTCCACTTCGTCATCTACCTTCGCGTTTTTAGGAACATAGCGGGTCGGCAGTAAGATCTCTTTCCCGTTTCCACCGTCCAGATAAGCCCCAAAACTAAGTATCTTGACGATTTTCAGCTTATTGTAATTACCGATAGTAAACATATTCAGAATATTTTTACAAAAGTACGGAAAATATCATTTTTACCATGGCTACACATATAAAATTCGAATATAAGCATACTCTAGTTTTATCGCTAAATATCATTTGTATTTAGAAGCAGAATCGTGAAATTGGATTAATTAAAAACTAATAACCTAAACTATTTAAAATATTTTCACCGGAACTGAAATCAAGATCATTCTTCTTATTCAAATGTTTTACTGCGGAATATGTGTCATTGCAAAAATATCCATCACACATATCCTTATAATAGTCTATTTCTGTAGTTTTGTTGAATGTAAAGGGATGTATTAATAATCCACTTTCTTTAATCAAATCATACATCCATGGTTGAAGTAAATCCAAAAAATTATCCGGATAATCTGAATTAATACTTGGTGCGATTATTACGGCATTATATTTTACAGCTTCGTTGATCCATTTTTTGTAAGTTTTTTCATCAACTTTTGTTTTTTCATTTTCAGCTATTAAACGACAAATAGGAATAATTGGGTTAAAAACTCTATTTAGCTCTTTTAATGTGTTTGTTGAAAAAGTCTGCACAACAACTCTGGCTGGAGTGTTTGCTGTGTTTACACATCCAACCTTAGTTCTTATTTCTTTAAGTTCAGACGAATTGTGTGCATACCAGCCTAAACGTAGTAATTCATCCTTTATATTTTGTTCAATACCTTTGTGCAAATCTTGATATTTAATTTCAATGTATATGCCGGGTCTGTTTCCATTGTCTGTGCTATCAGGCTCATATTCTGTAATAATGCGGTTATTTATTTTTTTGAAGATACGTCTGTTATTTTTGTCTCTTTTTATTTTATATCCTTCACATATCATTATTAAATCTTCTAGAGTTAATATGTCAGAATTATAGAAAGATTCTCTGGCATATTCAGAATGGTCTCTGTTGAACCAGTATCCGAAGTCCAGTTTCAATAATTCTTCAAGAGTGAATTCACTAATATAGATTTTATTTGTGTTTTTAAATATGGTATTGACATTAGATTTGCTTTGAAGTGTCATGTCATGGTAAAGTACAATGTATCCATCAGATGTCCTTTGCAGGTCACATTCCAAATAGTCTGCTCCAGAATTTCTTGCCCACCGCATAGCCGCTTCAGTATTCTCCGGAGCCCATATGCAAGTACCTCTGTGTGCAATAACAGATTGTTTTGGTATGTTCCTCTGAATATATGTCTGTAATTCAGAGATATGTTTTATTTCTAAATCATCATCACTGCATGAAAAAATAATAAATAAACTTAGCAGAGTGGATATACAGATGAAAATTCTCATAATTGTAAATGCTAATTGAAAAGTCAAAATGGTTGCCTGTTTTTTTATGTTAAACATTAAGTCAGTTGACTTCATTATTTATCTCTTTAGTTTTGCATAAACTTCCCTTTTTCCTTACTAAGTTGATAAAATCAAGAGGTTTGTCATAGGTGTCTAATGCAATTAACTTATGTGTCCAAAGATAAGCATTCATTTGAAACGAAGGTCTCCGGTTACGAATTTTTTTATTCTTACATTTTGATTGCATCAACTTTTTTCAGTCTAAGACAATTTTGGATTATTTTCATCGTTATACTTACTGTAGAGAAATTTTTGAGATTTTTAATTTATGGCAAATGATACGAAAGTGTTATCTTTGCAGTTCAAAGTCAATAAACAACGTAATGAAATTTAAGGATTTATTATTCGCAGTTTTTTGTGTATTGCTAACAGCTTGTGCACAGCCTAGAGATGTAATTTATTTTCAGGGTGTTGACTCTTTAACTCCTGAACAGTTGGAAGCAATGAGTCAAACTTATTCGACTAAGCTTACTTCTGATGATTTACTTTCTATAACTGTAAGTAATTGGGATCCGGAATCAGTTGCCCCATTCAATCCTCCGGTTTATTCTTATTCTACAGCGGAAGGAGAACAGCCTATTGTTGCTTCTCAGTCTATGTATACTTATTTGGTAGATAAAAATGGTGATATAGAATTTCCTGTATTAGGTAAAATACATGTTGCGGGTTTGACACGTCAGGAATTAGCAGCTGATTTACAAAATAAAATTTCTAAATATGTAAAAGACAAACCATTGGTAAAGGTTGAATTACTTAATTTTAAAGTTACAATGATGGGGGAAATCAACAGGCCTGGTTCTTATTCTATTAAAAATGATAGAGTAACTATTTTGGATGTTATAGGTATGGCGGGTGATTTACCTTTAACAGCAAATCGAAAAAATATTTTGGTCATAAGAGAAAATGAAGGGAAAAAAGAAATATATCGTTTAGATATTACAGATCCAAATATTTTTTCTTCCCCGTGTTTTTATTTAAAGCAGAATGATGTGGTATATGTTGAACCTATCAAGACAAAATTGAGATCTAGAACAAGTTCGGATCGTCAGTTTACAATGTCTTTGATTACTTCTTTGATTAGTTCAGTATCAGTAATTGTGGCTATGGTAATTAGTATTAAAAATAACTAAATAAGAATATGGAAGATTTGTATAAAGAGGATGAGGTTGTAAGCCTTAAGTTGATTATAGTCAACTATTTATATCACTGGAGGCTGTTCGCTATAGCTGGTCTGATATCTTTAATACCGGCAATTCTTTATTTAGTTCTTTATCCAAAAACGTATGAAATAAAAGCTATGCTTCGTATTCAGGATGAAAAGTCACTAAATAATGGTGGCGGTATAAGCATGGGGGAAGCTGCTGGTTTGATGCGTTCATTTGGGCTTGGTGGAGGTTCTTCTGGTGCGATTAATGTAGATGATGAAATGGCTACCTTAAAGTCAAATGCTTTATTGACTAAGGTAGTTTTAGCATTAGGCTTGGATGTAACTTATGAGAAACCTTTTTCTTTTGAGAAACTGTATAAGAATTCTCCAATTGTTGTTTCACTTGACTCTGTAATGCGAGAAAACTTACAAGAGTCAATAGTTTTCCGTATAAATATTGATCAAACAGGGGCAGTAGCCATTAAAATGGAAGAAACAGGTGAGAAATTTTTCTTTCCTTCTTTACCGGCTCAACTTAAATTAGAGCAGGGAATAGTGAATATAAATTATCGAGAAGGAGGTGAAAAGAAAAAAATTAAATTAGATGTAACAATCTCTCCTGCTTCTTGGATTGCTGAGGATTTATCAGATGAAATAGAATATGATACTTATTCTGAAACTGCAAATACAATAGAAATAGCTTATAAGGATCATAATAAGGAGAGAGGCGTAGATTTGCTGAACACTTTGATGGCAGAGTATAATATTTCTGAGATGGCGGTGAAGCGTAAAGATGGTAAAAAATCTTTTCTCTTTTTAGAAGGGCGAATAGATGAGGTAATGACTCAGTTGAAAGAAATAGAACGTTCTATTGAGTTATATAAGTTAAAGAATCGTATGACAGATGTAGAATATGATGTTCAGTTTTACTCGGAAGCATTAAAGTTATACCGTGAGAAACTGATTGAGCTGGAATCTCAAAAGTATATGATTGACTTATTGAGTAAATACCTGGAAGATCCTAAAAATCAGTATAAATTGGTGCCTCCTGTTTTATCAACAGGTAGTAGCAGTGAAAAAGGGAATTCAGTTGCAGCTTATAATGAAGCAATAATTCAGTGGGAAAAAATGCAGAAAACATCAAAAGATAATAACCCTTTGAATGAAGTAGCAGAAAAGCAAATTGAGAAATTGCGTGAAAGTGTTATCGTTTCTGTTGATAACACACGTAAGAGTTTAAATGCGGTTATGTCTGATTTAAAGGCACAGGAAAAGCAAGTTTTGGATAAGATGGGGAATGTTCCTACTTATGAGCGTGAATATCTTGACTTACGTCGTCAACAGGAAATCTTACAAGGTGTTTACTTAGTCTTGCTGCAGAAGAAAGAGGAAGTCGCCTTATCTATTGATGGTGGGCGAGATAAGGGTTTTATTGCAGAAAAAGCTTATGCAAAATATTTGGCTGTTGCTCCAAGAAAGCTTTATGCAGCAGTAATCATGATGTTTATAACAATATTTCTTCCAGTTGGATATTTGTTCTGTAAAGTCCGATTGTTGGAATTAATAGAAGAGTATAAGAAAGCAAAATAACAATGAACAAGGTTGGAAGATGAGTAATACAAAGCAGTTAAAAGCAGGTGTACTCTTATCTTATCTTACTTTAGCATTAAGTAATATAATCGCATTAGTCTATACTCCGTTTATGCTTCGATTGATGGGGCAATCGGAGTATGGACTTTATTCTTTAGTTGCTTCTGTTGTAGCTTATTTGACCATATTGGATTTTGGTTTTGGAAATGCGATTGTACGTTATACTGCAAAGTATAGAGCAGAGTCAAGAGAAGAAGAGCAATCCTCTTTGTTTGGAATGTTTTTGGCTATGTATTTAGGTATCGGAATTATTGCCCTAATAGCCGGAATCTGTTTATATCTAAACATAGATCTGTTGTTTCAACAATCCATGACATTAGAAGAGTTGGCAAAGTCTAAAATTATGATGTTGTTGATGGTACTTAATGTTGTATTAACTTTTCCTCTTAGTATATTCCCATCAATAATAGTTGCTTATGAAAAGTTTGTCTTTCATAAGTTAGTGAATTTGGCACGTATATTAATACAGCCTTGTATTATGATTCCTTTGTTATTAATGAGATATAAGGCTATGGGAATGGTTGTTTTAACAACAGTTCTAAATTTGGGTACATTGTTGGTTTATTGTTGGTACTGTTTTGGACGGTTACATATAAAAATAACATTTAAGGGGTTTGATCGTCCTTTACTGAAAGAAGTAACAATCTACTCCTTTTATGTGTTTCTAACGATTATTGTTGATCGTGCTTTTTGGAGTACAGGACAGTTTATATTGGGCATGTTAAGTGGTACAAAGGATGTTGCTATTTATTCATTAGTAGTTCAGTTATGTAATTATTATATGGCCTTCTCTTTGGCTATTTCAGGTGTTTTTCTTCCTAAAATGACGCAGTTAGTAACAGAAGGACGAAGTATGACCGAAATATCGGATTTATTTATTAAAATTGGGCGCATTCAGTATATTGTCATGGC
This sequence comes from Parabacteroides sp. AD58, assembly GCF_023744375.2. Taxonomy (NCBI): domain Bacteria; kingdom Pseudomonadati; phylum Bacteroidota; class Bacteroidia; order Bacteroidales; family Tannerellaceae; genus Parabacteroides; species Parabacteroides absconsus. The sequence continues at coordinate 3,491,560 of NZ_CP146284.1, forward strand.
CTATATTTTATTTGGTTTTATTCTGTTTGGGAAGGTATTTATTTCTTATTGGGCAGGAGATGATTATGAGATGGTTTATCCATTAACTGTTTTAATCATGATTCCTCAAACAGTACCATTGATTCAAAATTTAGGAATATCAGTGTTACAAGCGCAAAACAGGCAGAGTTTTCGTTCGTTTCTGAACGTAACAGTTGCTTTGATAAGTGTTTTTGTAGGCTATGAGTTGACCAAATATTGGGGAATTATAGGTTGTGCGATTTCTACAGCTGGAGCGTTGCTTCTTGGCCATGGTGTTATTTTGAACTGGTATTATATGAAGAAAATCCGGTTGGATATAATGAAGTTTTGGAAACAAGTATTTCAAATAACTGTGCCTATGTTATTAGCTGGGGGAGTAACAGCAATAAGTATTTATTATCATCCAATGGATAGTGTATTAATAATAATATTGAATATATTGTTATACTCTTTTTTTTGTGGTTGTTTTTTGTGGTTGTTTGCTTGTAATGACTATGAAAAGTCTTTATTGCTATCTCCCATACAAAGATTTTCTCATCATAAAATATAAAGAATATGCGAGAACGAATAGTTTTTGAAATAAAAAAACTTTTATCAGTTTTTACCCAGCTGTGGGTATTTATATTCAAACGAGATTTATCTATCGTTCTTTGTACAGGTTGGGCAGGGAAGCGTTTTTCAGATAATTCTCGTTATATATATTTGTTTTTAGAGCAGCATAAAAATAAACTAGGATTAAAACGTATAGTTTGGATAAGTAATAATCAAGAACATATTGCTTATTTAAGGGCTCATGGTTATATCGCTTTTAAGAAAAATTCATGGAGCAGCTTATACTATCATTTACGTGCATCATATTTTATATATGATCAGTATATTGACGATTTTTATTCTTTCCTTACTTCAGGAGCAAAAGTGGTAAATTTATGGCATGGTATGCCTATCAAGAAGTTTGGTTTATGGAATGGCTTTCATCCTTGTTGGGACTTGAAGGATAATTATTTGATGACTTGTTCTGCCTTGGGAGATATTCTTATTGGTAAGTCCTTTCAAGTGTATCCTGATCATTTTATACATGGTATGTATCCAAGAAATTTCTATTTGTTACATTCTATACCGCTTTTAATGTCATCTGAAATGATCTATATAAAAGAAATACGAAAACAAAAACAAGCAGGTAAGTGTATTTTATTTTATTTGCCAACATTTCGGAAATCAACTTTATGTTTCTTAGGAGAAAAAGAGGAGTATAAGATTACAGAGTTTATTCAGTTTTTAGAAAGAAAAAATTATTTTCTTATAACGAAAATGCATTATGCTGGTTTTAGTCGGCATAATGATAAAGTTATTTATACTTCTCAAGGATTATTAAATTTACCAGCAGGGGTTGATATTTATCCATTTTTAAAAGAAACAGACATTTTACTTACTGATTATTCATCAGTCTTATTTGATTTCTTATATTTGGATCGTGATATTATAGGTCTTCCATATGATCTAGAAGATTATAAGAATAATGACCAGGGATTATTATTTGATTATGGAGATCTTCCTGTCGATGTGGCTTATAATATTGATGAGTTAAAACAGCTTTTGAGTCAAGAGAAGACACAACAGCAAAAAATGATTGATCAGGAAAAAAGATCACAATGGTTAATGAAATGTTTTGGAAATTATACAATAGATGACACTATAAAAAATATTTTTGCAAAATGAAACATAGTCCCCAAATATCTGTAATAGTACCAGTTTATAAGGTTGAAAAAGTTTTATCACGTTGTATAAATAGTATTTTATCTCAAGCGTATACAAATTTTGAGATTCTGTTGATCGATGATGGATCACCGGATAAAAGTGGGCTGATTTGTGATGATTATGCAAAACTGGATACTCGTATTCGAGTTTTCCATCAGTCAAATAAAGGTGTTTCTGCTGCAAGAAATAAAGGTTTGAAAGAAGCGGTAGGAGAATATGTTCTTTTTGTAGATTCTGATGATTGTTTTAGTGTAGAGTGGTTGAAGCTGTTAGGGACTTATGTAGGAAAGTATGATATGTGTTTTTGGGGAGCAAAAATATTATCAGGAAAAGATCAGGAAAAGGTAGTCGGGGAATATTTGCCTATTCAAAAAGACACAGATCATGATGCATCACTAGCGGATATTATTTATTCTCTTTTTAAAATAGGATTATTAGGCTATGTGTGGTCAATGTGTATTCGGAGAAATATTATAACTCAAAATGGAATTTTATTTGACGAGAACATTGCTATACATGAAGATGCTATTTTTTGTTATGCATGTTTAAAACATGCAAAGAAACTCTATGTTTTTGCAGAACAACCTTATAACTATTATTTAAATGATTTGCATAGTAGTAGTTCATTAAGCTCTAAAATGCCGACGTATTATTCGGCTGTTGCATTGCGAAGAGTAAAAATGATGGAGGATTTGTTATGTTATGTTAATATGGATGATGTGAGGTCTTCAGAGATTATTTCCTTACTGAAATATTGGTCCTATGCCCGCTATATAGATCATGCTTATTATTCCAGCAATAGAAAAGATAGCTTATTAAAGGTGATGGAAGAAATGGATGTCTTCTCGGATTTTAAACCTCAATCGATTAAAGAGCTTATATTTAAATTGATTATCCGGATGAAAAGTCCATACTTGGTGATTGTATGTAAGAAAATTTTGAATATATTTAGATAAAAAACATGAAATTATCCGTTATTATACCTGTATACAATGTAGAAGTATATCTACCAGAATGTGTATTAAGTTTATATCAGTCAGGATTATCTAGTATAGACTTTGAAGTATTGTTGATCAATGATGGTTCTACAGATGGTAGTTTTCAAATTGCAGGTGAATTATCTAAGAAATATATGAATATTCGTATTTTTACTCAGGAAAACCAAGGTTTGTCGGCTGCTCGAAACCGTGGTATTTTGGAGGCAAAAGGTGATTATATATTTTTTTTAGATTCAGACGATTTTATTTATCCAAATGCATTACCATTCTTATTAAAAAAAGCATTTGAAAATAATTTAGATATATTACGCTTTGAATATTGGAATGTTACAGAATCTGGTGAAAAGCAATCTTTATCAGAATATATAAATAAACGAAAATTATATGAGGATAAAATAGGAGATGGTTATTTCTTATTGGAAAATGTTTACAATCGTGAATTTTATGCTTGTTTTTCTTTAATTAAAAGAAGTTTCTTAATTCAATCAGGAGTAAAATTTACTCAAGGCATGTATTATGAAGATATTGAATTTACTATATCTTTATCTACTTTTGCTAAGAGGGCTATGTATATTTCTAAACCTTTATATGCCTATAGAAACAGAGTAACTTCTATTGTAAATACATTTAATAGAAAAAAAGCTACTGATCTAATAATGGTTGCATCTCGTTTAAGGAGGCTTGCTAATCAGAAGGAAAAGGTTATATCCCATGTTTTAGAGGAAACCGTTACAAATCTTATGATATTTGTGTTGTTACGAATATCAGAACCTTCCTTATTTAAGGAAAGAACATTGTTGTTAGATTTAATGAAAGAAGAGGGATTAAAATATTTATATCCTCAAAAGAATTTAAAAGAAATATCTATCCCAATTTTATATAATATTATGGGGTGTTTTTCTATTTATTTTTTATTGCCTATTAGCTATATAAAAAATAAATATATCACAAAAAAAATACGAAAAAAATAAACGTACAATATTTATTAAACACTTCTTTTTATAGAGAACCTGTTTTTCCAAAAGAAATAGAACATACTTCGAACATGCATTAAAGTCTTCTTGTTTAGTTTTGTAGAAGATCTTTGATGAGCATGTATCATCTTACTTTCTGGAAAATAGACAACTTGTTTTCCTAATTCCCAACAACGGTGGCAAATATCCATATCTTCAACATATAAGAAAAAGTTTTCATCAAAACCTTTTAGTTGTAGATAGAAGGATTTACGGAATAGTAATGCAGCTCCTAAGCACCAATCAACTTGAGTTGGTTCAGAAAATGATATTTCAGACATAAGATATTCTTTCACTTTACTATTTCCACTTTGGTCATTGCCACGTGTAAATATTCGAGCAAAGAGTATAGATGGTGATATAAATTTTCGCATTGAATACTGAATACTGAAATCTGTATTCAATAACTGAGGTGCAACAATACCAATTTGTTCATTTTTAGATAAATATAAGTAAAGTAAGTCTATAGAGTTTGGTTGTATTATAATATCCGGATTTAATATTAATATATATTCTCCCTTTGCATAAGTAACCCCTTTATTGTTGTTTTCCGCAAATCCTGCTATTTTAGTATTCTCAATATAGTTAACTTGGGGATAATACTTTTGTATAAAGTCTTTAGTCTGATCGGTAGAACAGTTATCCACTATGATTAATTCAAAGGAAACATGTGGTGGATATTGCTTGTATAGAGAATCTAACATCTTTGTTAAGAGATGTAAGTGATTCATTGTAACTGTTATAATTGAAATTTTAGGTTGCATACTTACTCGAATTAATTGTGAATATTAAGATAAGCTTCTTGATAGGACTTTGACATTCGTTGGGCTGTATAGTATCGAATGAATACAGAGCGGATTTCATCAGAAACTTCCTCTTTATTTAAAGTGATTATATTACTGATGCTTTGATGTAAGCTGTTTATATCATGATGGTCATATATAAAACCTACACATTTAGACATTTTATCTAAAACCTCTTTATGGGAAGGTATGTCAGATAATAGCATTGGTAATCCAACAGTCATACTTTCTAAGATTGTATTAGCTAATCCTTCTACATCAGATGCAGAAATATAGAAATCTGCTGCAATCAAATATTCATAAACGTTGGTTTTAAATCCAGGAAGTATAATTCTGTCATTTTCATACTTTTTTAAATGCTCCCATAAAGGACCTGTGCCAAGTAGTATAATACCAATATTTTGTTGAGGTAGAGCTTGAAAGGCCTTTACTAGAAAGTCTGGATTTTTCTCATAGGAAAAACGACCAATAAAAATAAAATATTGGATACTTTCTTTTAAACCTAAAAGTTTTCGTATTTGTTTCTTTTTATTACAGTCCTTTTTCCATAAAGGAAGAGAACATCCATTAGGTATGGAGTGTATTTTCCATCCTTTATTTTGTAAATATAAAGAACTAACACTTTCAGCACAACCTATTGCTAAATCCATTCGGTGGGTAAAATAATGGTTTAGTATATTTACAATTTTTCCTTTCCATTTACCATATAAAATCTCTTGTTGCAATCCCGGATAAATATGTATTGTGTAGACTTTTTTATATTTCTTAGGTAGAAAATAACTTAAATATAAAGAACGTGGACAATGTGAATGTAGTATGTCGGGATTTATTTCTTCAACTTTCCTTTTTAGTTGAAAAAACATACTCCAAGGTCTAAGAAATTTGTCTTTTGTTAGTTGATAGATTTGGATTGGTAGCCGTTTAAAATCTTTTAAACGGCTATTTTTCTTTTCTGGAATTAAAGTGATAATAGAAACTTCAAACGAAGAAAAGTCCATATATCGGATAATGTTATATATAACATTAACCGGGCCTTCATTACATAATGATGATACAACAAAACAAACTTTAGTCATGATTGTATTGTTTTATGAGTTGTTTGTATATAATGTTTGCTTTCGGATAAAGTAAGTCCTAATAACATCATAATAAAGAAACCACGATGGCTAGTAAAAGTGGCATCTGCTATACTTTCAATTAAGAAGTAACCAATGATTAGAAAGGGTATTATAAAATGCTTATCTTGTTGGCTTTGTTTATATAGGCTTAGAGCTTTTCTAAATATGTATAGGAAAAATAAAATGAATAGAAATACTCCGACTACACCAAATTGGGCTAGACAGGGGTAATAAGTGTCAGCAATGTAACTGTAATTATGCTTGTTAATACCTGTAACCCAGTCAATATTGTATTGTGCGTAAATATTAGAATAATAAACTCCTGAAGGGTATGAAGCAAAGGAGGCAAATCCTGAACCAAACGGAAAATAATCAGTAAAAATATCAATTGATGTTTTATAAAGCATAGCACGAGCAATAAAATCTTTTGGTATATTATCAATAGAACCACCTACACCAAAATACATAACCATTTTTTGCCAGCTTAAAACTAGCATAATTGCTATACATACAGTTGCTAGAGAAATAGTTTTAAAACTAAATTTGATATTATCACAGATAAATCTAGTGAAAAGAGTTGATGCTGCAGCAATTACGAAGAACCCGTAAAACTTAGAACGAGCTGATAGTAATCCTGTTGCTAAAATTAGTAAAAAGATAAACTTTTCTTTTTGTGTATTTTTACTACAAAAAAGAAAAACTAATGCAGTTGATGTTATAATGGCAGCAAAGTAAGCGACATGTCCGACAGTATGGACGAATATATTTGGTTTGAATACTGAAATACATCCGATAATAATCATAATACCCCAAATTACATAGATGATATCCTTCAATAGATTCTTTTGTGATTCAGAGAATTTCGGGCAAATAAAAAACACACAAAAGAAAGCTAGATAAGGTTTAAATTGTATAATGAAATCTGATATAATAGCTGGTTTAGAATTACTTCCTATTTGTATAGAGTAAATTAAATAGAATAAAAATATACAAATGACAGTGATAAATGATTTATTAACATACCATTCTGATGTTTTAAATGTAACAAAAATGAACATGAGAAATAAAATCATAGCGCAAATCTCATCTATACTATCAAAACCAATAGTGCCATAAAAAACTAATCCTATTAAATAGGTGAAAACAAAAAGATGATAAAAATGCTTATTTATAAAATTTTGAATCATATATCTAAAATCCATTTAGTATTAAAGAAGTTTATTTCTTAAATCGTAAAACCCAACCACACTTCCATTTCAATATCATACGATCTTTCCATTGTAAAGAGTATTGAGCTTCTTGAATTTCTCTTTTTAAATCCTTTATAAAAACGGATGAACTCCAATTTTTATTGTAGTTATATTTTAAAATATCTCGTAGAGCTTGAAGTTGGCTATAAATACAATATGGTTGATATTGTTTATAAACTTCTTTGGGGATAGATTTTTTACGTTCTATATGATAGTTCTCCTCGTAATCAGTTGTTGGTTGAAAGCACTGCATACAACTTTCGGCATGAATACGATAGTTATAAACTTTATGAGGAATTAAATAAACATCCTTATCAGTCATAAAAGCTAAACGTATATTCATTAACATATCCTCTCCCTTAATAATAGATCGAGGAATATCAAAAATAAAAGAGTTGCTAAATAATATCCGGCGAAAAAGCTTAGGAAATGGTGCGGAGTTGATAAATTTAGCTGTAATACAATTTTCCCGATATTTTTCCACAGACATCTTTGCCGGAATATTGTGACATTCATTTAGAAAACCTACAACAATATCAGTAGGATTATGTGTTGCGCTAACTAATAAATTCAAAGCGTTAGCTGGTAAAGTATCATCTGAGTCTACAAAGCAAATCCATTCTCCTTGTGCAGAGGATACACCATTAGCTCGTGCACGAGTTACCCCTTGGTTTTCTTGGTGTAACACTCGAATCCGTTTATCCCTCTCTTTTACTCTCTCACAAATTTCTCCACTTTTATCCGGACTACCATCGTCTACCAAGATAATTTCAAAGTCTGAAAAAGTCTGTTGAAGAACACTGTTGACGCATTCTTCTACAAACTGTTCTGTTTTGTAAACAGGTATGATGACTGATATTTTCGGGTATTGTTGCATTGTCATAACATTTTAATTTGGTCAACTTTTTTCAGTTCAAGTCGCTTTCGGGAGGCCGGTTTTGCATTTATCCTTTAACGGGCAATCCGTACATCCTCCGCATGTGGAAGAAGAAGGATGTGCCAGCAAGGCATATATCTTTCTTCCCACATACGCGATGACGAATATCCCGATCAGAGCAAGTATTATTTCCTGCCACATATTAACCTGCTATTAAATTCCCGATTTGGTAGACTAAGAAAGAGACAACCCAGGCCAGGCAGCAGGTATAGACAATGACGAACGCGCCCCATTTCCAGGAATGGGATTCGTGCACAATGGCTGTCACCGTGGCGATGCAGGGGAAATAAAGCAGGACAAACAGCATCAGGCTGAGTCCGACCAATGGGGTAAAGACATCGGTCCCGTCGGGGTTCTTTTCCTGTAACAGCCGTTCTGACAGGGCTTGTTCGCTGTCGTCGCTTCCGGTATACAATACACTCAGGGTGCTGACTACAATTTCTTTGGCTGCCATTCCCGACAACAGGCTGACACTGATCTTCCAGTTGAATCCTAATGGTTTCATGATGGGAGAGATGAGCTGTCCGATACGTCCGATATATGAATTTTCCTGATGGTCCATTCTCATCTGGTGTTCGATCTGGCTGATCTGGTCGGCTTTTTCGTTTTGTCCCAACTGGCTGTTTTCGATCGTTGCGATCTGACGCTCAAAGTCGGCCGAACGGGCTGTTTCGCGGGGGAAATATCCTAAGAACCAGATGATGATTGAGGCAACTAAAATGATGCCACCCATCTTATGCAGGTACTGTTTGCCTTTTTCCCACATGTGGAGGAGAATAGACTTGCCGGTCGGCATGCGGTAAGGCGGCAGCTCCATGACGAACGGTACGTCTTCTTCGTTGAAGAAAGCTCTTTTGAACACCCGGGCCAGGATGACTGCCAGGACGACGCCTGTTACATACAGCGACAGCAGTACAAAGCTGGCGTTTTTCGGGAATAAAGCGCCGGTGATCAGCACATAAAGAGGAAGCCGGGCGCTGCAGCTCATCAGCGGAGTGACCAGCATCGTGATCATGCGGCTGTTGCGGCTTTCGATCGTCCGTGTGGCCATAACTGCCGGGACATTGCAGCCGAAGCCCATGACTAATGGGATGAACGATTTGCCGTGTAATCCCATCTTGTGCATGATTTTATCCATGATAAAGGCAGCCCGGGCCATATATCCCGAGTCTTCCATAAAGGAGATGAAGGCATAGAGGATCAGGATATTGGGCAGGAAGACGATGACACCGCCCACACCGCCGATGATTCCGTCGACCAGCAGGTCTTTCAGCGGACCTTCCGGCATATTGGCACGCACCAGGTTGCCGATCTGCTCTACGATCCACTCGATGCCCTGCATCGGATAGTCGCCCAGGCGGAAGGTGGCTTCAAACATGATCCACATGAAAAGCAGGAAAATGGGGAAGCCCAATACTTTGTGTGTGACGATCAGATCGATGATCTGGGTGCTTGTCGCTTCCTTGATCTTGTTCTGTTCGAACGTCTCGCGCAAGGCTCCGGAGATGAAACCATAGCGGGCGTCGGTAAAGGCTGTTTCGCAATCTTCCTGTAAAAGGTTCTCTATCTGCGCCGCGTTCCGGTTACGTTCCTGGATGATCTGTTCGCCGTCGGTAAAGTTCCGGATCTGCGACTCGATCTCCTTGTCGTTCTCCAACAGTTTGATAGACAGATAACGTCTGGAGATACTTTTCGGCATGTTGTTATCCACCTTGTGGATGCTCTGCTTGATGTTGGCAATGCCTTTTTCAAGAATGTCACCGTAGTTGATATGAATATGGCGGACAACAGGGTCTTCTTCTTCATACACCTTGATAACCCGGTTGAACAGTTCTTCGATGCCGAAGCCCGTTTTGCTGATGGTCGGGACGATCGGGCAGCCTATCATGCGTGCCAGCGATTCGTAGTCGAATTTGTTACCGGCCTTTTCCAGTTCGTCGTACATGTTGAGGGCAATCACCATCTGTACGTCCATGTCGATCAATTGGGTAGTCAGGTATAAATTCCGTTCGAGGTTGGAAGCGTCGATGACGTTGATGACGATATCCGGCTGCTCATTCTCGTTGAGGTGTTTTCGTACATATAGCTCTTCCGGCGTGTAGGCCGATAATGAATAGGTGCCCGGCAGGTCGACGATGCGGAACGTGTATCCGTTCTGTTTGAAAACACCTTCTTTGGCATCGACGGTAACACCGCTGTAGTTCCCTACGTGCTCGTGGGCTCCCGATGCGAAGTTGAACAACGACGTCTTGCCGCAGTTGGGGTTTCCCACTAAGGCCACGTTGATGGTCTTTCCCTTGTTGTAGGCCATTTCTTTCAGTTCGTCGTCGGAAGGTGCGATATATGCGGTGGCTGGTTTGTCGGCAAGGGCGCTGTCTTTTTGTTCGGCGGCGAACTCAGCGGCGCTGACGACTTCAATCAGTTCTGCATCCTGGCGCCTGAGTGAAACGTCGTATCCCATGATCCGGTAGTGGATTGGATCTTTCAAAGGGGCATTCTGAATCACTTTCACTTCTTTCCCGCGGATAAAACCCATCTCGATGATGCGTTTGCGAAAGGCTCCGCGTCCCATTATCTTGACGATAATGCCTTTTTCGCCTGTGCTAAGTTCTGATAATCTCATGTTGTGTATACTCTTCTCAATCTCGTGCAAAGTTACGATATATCGTTAGTTTCATCAATACCTATGAATAGGTAAATTTAATGCAGCTTCCTTATCCGAGTTTTACGGAAAAAATCATATATTTGCCCTGCCGGTTGATCAAAAGACGGGCAAACATGAAAAATACTAACTGATGATATGAACCGTAAGTTGTTATTATTTTGGCTGTTGACCGGAATCGCCTTGTGTGTTTTTTTGCAAGTCTGTTATCCTTATCTTTTCTTTTTCAACGAGCAGAGCCAGTTATTCCTGGCCGATAGCGATTTTTTCTTGGAAAGTTTAGGGCAACCGGGTGGGCTGACGTTGTGGCTCTCGGCCTTTTGTGTGCAGTTCTTTGTCTATCCGTATGCCGGGCCTTGCATAGCGGCGGCTGTGCTGACCTGGACTGCCGCTATTTTGGGCAGCGTGGTCGGTCGGATGACCCGCTCGTCGGTATGGGCCATGGCGGGCTGGCTTCCGGTGCTGGCGCAGGTGTGGATGTTGACGGATTTCAATTATACCTTTCAGGGAACAGTCTCTTTATGGATGGCCGTGGGCGCGATGTGGCTTTGCATGCAGTTGCGGCAGGAACGTATCCGCCTGTTGACCGAACTGGTTTCAGGCCTGGCACTGGTCTGGCTGGCCGGTCCGGCAGCCCTGCTGTTTGCCTTGTGGGTGCTGATCTATGAAGCCGACACGCTGTCTCACCGGAAATGGCTGGCCGTGTGTCCGTTGCTGGCAACCGTAGCTTTTTTAGGGGGCTTGTGGAAGGCAGGAATCATTCCGGAAGCCCGTTTTGCCTTTTTACCCGATGCCTACTATCATCATTTGCTAAAACCGGGGCGGGTAATCCTTTATGCGTGGATAGGAGTGTGTGTATTGACGGGAATTGCCTGGTTGGTCCGGAAGAGAAACTGGGTGTTCCCGACTGCCCGGAGCCGGTGGATCGCCGCTGTCGTACTCTGCGGATTGGCGGTGGCCTGTTTTTACGGCGGAATCATGCATTGGGGTAATCTGAAGATGCGCCGGTATATGATGCTGGACTACTATTCCCGAACAGGGCAATGGCAGAAGATCGAGGAGAACTGCCGGGGTAAGCTGACGAATTTCCTGTATATGAACCTGCTTGCCCGGGCTTTGGCGGAGAAAGGCGAGTTGGCGGAGAAGATGTTTGAGTATGACTTCAAGGGAGAACTGGCCCTGGCCGTGAACTGGAACCGGACCGAAGATGTATCGGTTTTGTTGAGCGATATTTATTTTACGGCCGGGAATATCGCCTTGTCGCAACGGCTGGCCTTCGAGGGCAATTCGTGTGCCCGCGGGAATTATAATCCGCGTCTGCTCCAGCGTCTGGTACAGACAAACCTGATTTATGGAGAATATGCGGTGGCTGAAAAATACATTCGTCTGCTGGAGAAATCATGGACATACCGGAAATGGGCCGGCGAACAGCGGAAATTCCTGTATAACGACGAGGCGGTCGTGAACGATCGCGTCTTGGGGAGCAAACGGCAGCTGTTGCTGTCGGTAGCCGATACGACGCAGCAGAAAGTGGCCGGCGAACAGATTGAGCCGTCTATGGCGCTGCCGGTACTGGCCAACCCGGAAAAGGCCGTCACGGCTTTCCAGTACCTGATGGGAGCTTATCTCCTGCAGAAGGATCTGGCCAGTTTTCAGTATATGATTGATCATTATTCAGGTACGCCTTTGTTGCCTGAATTGCCGGTTCCGTATCAGGAAGCCCTGATTGTGGCTCATGAGAAGAATCCGGAAGGATTGAACAAGTATAAGTTGGATCAGGAGGTCATCAGTCGCTATCAGGACTTCCGAAAACAGGTGTTAGCGAATCGGAACAACCGGGGACTGGCCGGACTCTTGTACCGTTCGTTTGGCGATACCTACTGGTATTATGTTATATTTAAATGATCTATGATGAGAAGTAGCTTGGTGGTCATGAAAAAGTTGGGTTTATATATCATCGTCGGATGGCTGATCGGGCTGGCAGCCTGTCAGCCGGGGAAACCGAAGGTGGATGAACAGAAGGACGTGACTCCTTCTATTTATCCGGATTATACGGAAGTGACGATTCCGGTGAATATAGCGCCGCTGAATTTCGGCCTGTCGGACGAGGTGGAAGCGGCGGTGGCTGCTTTTGCCGGGCAGGAGGATAGCTTTCGGGTAGAAATGACAGAAAAGACCTTTCAGATTCCGGCCTCGAAATGGAAGAAGCTGTTGCAGCAGTCGGCTGGCTCTTCCTTTCAGGTAACTGTTACGGTGAAAAAAGACGGGCGGTGGACCGCATATAAGCCGTTTCGGATGTATGTGGCACCGGAGGCTGTTGATCCTTATTTGGCTTACCGGAAGATCGCGCCGGGATATGAACTGTGGAAAACCATGGGTATTTACCAGCGTCATATAGAGACTTTTGATGAATCGCCTGTTTTGGAAAACCGGCAGACCCAGCAGAACTGCATGAACTGCCATTCTTTCTGTAATCGGCAGGCTGACTGTTTTCTGTTCCACATGCGTCAGAAACTGGGTGGAACCTACCTGGTCAAGGACGGGAAGGTGGAGAAGCTCAATACGGAAACACCCGAAACCATTTCGGCATTGGTTTATCCGTCGTGGCACCCGGGCGGACGCTTTGTGGCTTTCTCGACGAATGTCACGAAACAGTTCTTTCATCCGAACAATCGGAACCGGATTGAAGTCTATGATGAGAAATCGGATGTGGTTGTCTATGATACCGAGAAGCATGAACTGATCACGGCACCGGCTTTGTTCTCCAAACAGGCGTTTGAGACGTTCCCGACTTTTTCACCCGACGGGAAAACGCTTTATTTCTGTACGGCTGAAGCCAAACCGATGCCGGATGCTTATCAGGAAGTGAAATACAGTCTCTGTTCGATCGCTTTTGATCCGGAAAAACGGACATTTGGTAATCGGGTAGATACCTTGTATGCGGCAGAACAACAAGGCAAAAGTGTTTCGTTCCCGCGTGTCTCGCCAGACGGACGTTATTTGTTGTATACGTTGTCCGGATACGGGAATTTCTCGATCTGGCACAAAGACGCCGATTTGTATTGGGTAGACCTGAAGACCGGCGAACACCGCTGTCTGGAGGAAGTCAACAGTCCGGATGTGGAAAGCTACCATTCCTGGAGCGGAAACAGCCGTTGGTTCGTATTCAGCAGCCGGCGGGATGACGGACTTTATACACGGCCGTACTTTGCATACGTTTCAGCAGAAGGCAAAGTAGGGAAACCCTTTATGTTGCCCCAGCGTACCAGCGATTATTATGAAGACTGCATGTGGTCGTATAATATTCCGGAGTTTGTATCGGATAAAATTGATGTTTCGGCCCGTGCCATCATGGATGAGGCAGGAACCTCAGGAGTAGGAATCAGATTTGTGAAATGAGAAAAACAATTAAGAGGAGAATAATTATGAAGATCAGAAAAGTTTTTATTGCGGCACTGTCAGTGCTTTCGGGCTTGTTTTCTTGTCCGCTGTCAGTATTCGGCCAGCAGACCACTTTGCCGAAGGATAAGCAGAACGGGGCGATCCTGCACGCGTTTTGCTGGTCGTTCCAGACCATTAAGGATAATATGAAGCAGATTGCGGATGCGGGGTTTACAATGGTGCAGACTTCGCCGGCCAATAAATGTTTTGTGGGCGACGACGGCGGTTTGGAAATCTTCGGAAAAGGAAAATGGTATTATCATTATCAGCCGGTGGAATGGACCATCGGGAACTATCAGCTGGGGACGAAAGCCGATTTTATTGCCATGACTGCCGAGGCGCGGAAATATGGAATTACGGTACTGGTGGATGTCTTGCCGAATCATACGGCCTTCGATACAACGGCTGTTTCCCAGCAGTTCATTGATGCCGTGGGCGGACATGACCAATTATATCATGCCAACGGATTGAAGCCGATAGAGGATTATAATGACCGATTGCAATGCACAACACAGGGTGTCGGTGGATTGCCCGATGTAAATACGGAGAATCCGCTGTTCCAGTATTATTATATGAAATATGTGAATGAGCTGATTGCCTGCGGAGCCGGCGGATTCCGGTATGACACCGCCAAACATATCGGCTTGCCTTCCGATCCGAAGGATGAGAAATCTCCCCGGAATAACTTTTGGGAAGTCGCTACAGGCCGGGAAGCTGTAAACGGTTTGCGTCTGGATACATCCAAAGAGCTTTTCATCTATGGAGAAGTTTTGCAGGGCAAGGACGTGAAGGAAAAAGAATATTCCAAATACATCGGACTGACCGCCAGCAATTATGGCGGAGAGCTGCGGAAGGCGTTGGAGAACAGAAGTTTCACGGGAGTGGATCTGGAGTCCTGGCATCATCCGGCCAATCCGAAGCAACTGATTACCTGGGTGGAAAGTCATGACACCTATTGCAATGCCGGCGAATCGGCTGGTCTGACAGACGCGCAGATCCGCTGTGGCTGGGCGATCGTGGCTGCCCGTGCTTCGGGTGTTCCTTTGTTCTTGAGCCGCCCGGCGGGTTCGTCACCCGAGAATCGTTGGGGAAACAATCAGATTGGTCCGCGTGGAAATGATAAT
Organism: Parabacteroides sp. AD58; assembly: GCF_023744375.2. Taxonomy (NCBI): domain Bacteria; kingdom Pseudomonadati; phylum Bacteroidota; class Bacteroidia; order Bacteroidales; family Tannerellaceae; genus Parabacteroides; species Parabacteroides absconsus. The sequence goes on from NZ_CP146284.1 coordinate 3,506,682, forward strand.
TTCTTCCATCCGGAAGTGGTTGCGGCCAATAAATTCCGCCAGCACATGATAGGTGAAAAGGAAACTTTGTATTACTCGGCAGATGGCAAGGTCATGGAAGTGGCCCGGGGTAAAAAAGGAGCGGCCCTGATCAATTTGGGCGAAGCAGGCGATATTTCCATCAAGACCTGTCTGCCCGATGGCTCTTACACAGATGCTGTGCACAAGGCTCCTTTTACAGTACAGAAAGGCGTGTTGAAAGGGCATGCCGACGGAATGTCTTCCTATATTTTGGAAGTACAATAAATAATAAGGAAATGAGCAGTTGTTAACGAAAATCGGATACAGGAAAAATGGAGAGTTTTATCAATAAAGATTTTATGCTGACGAATGAGTCGGCCCGCGAGTTATATCATGACAGTGCAGAGTCATTGCCCATCATCGACTATCATTGTCATCTGGACCCGAAACTGATTGCCGAAAATCATGGCTTTAAGAACCTGACGGAAGTCTGGCTGGGTGGCGATCACTACAAATGGAGGGCCATGCGCGGCAATGGCATAGCGGAAGAATATATCACCGGAAACAGAAGTGATTATGAGAAGTTCGAGAAATGGGCGGAAACAGTGCCCTACACCATGCGGAATCCTTTATACCATTGGACTCATCTGGAATTGAGCCGGGTGTTCGGTATTGATACTCTCTTGAAGCCGCAGACGGCCCGTGATATTTATGAGACTTGTACAGCCCTGTTGCAGACCGACGATTTCCGTACCCAGGCGCTGTTGAAACGCTTCCGGGTGGAAGTGGTTTGTACAACGGATGATCCGATAGACTCATTGGAATATCACCGCTATATACAGGAGCATCCTTTTGGTACTCATGTATATCCGGCCTGGCGTCCGGACAAGGTGCTGGCGGTGGAAAATCCGGTTTCGTATCGGGCTTATGTGGAAAAATTGGGACAGGCAGCCGATATGGAGATCCGTTCATACACGGATTTGTTGACGGCCTTGCGGAAGCGGCACGATTATTTCACCTCTTTGGGCTGCCGCCTTTCGGATCATGGCCTGGATAATTTCTATGCCGATGATTATACAGAAGCCGATGTGCAGCAGATCTTCAAGAAGGTGATGGACGGAAAGTTACTGGATGAAACGGAGATCCGCCGTTTCCGGAGTGCCATGCTGTTTGAACTGGCTGTCATGGACTGGGAAAAAGGATGGACCCAGCAGTATCATATCAGTGTGGTCCGGAACAGTTCCACCCGTATGTTTCAGGCTTTGGGACCGGATACGGGGTTTGATGCCATCATGGAAGTGAATTGTTCGGTCGTCGGACACCGTTTCTTTAACCGGTTGGACCAGGTCGGGAAGCTGACAAAGACCATTCTGTACAGCTTGAATCCGAAGGATAATGAGGTATTGGCTACCTTGGCTTATACGTATAACGACGGAATCATCCCGGGAAAGATGCAGTTGGGCTCGGGCTGGTGGTTCCTCGATCAGGAAGACGGCATGCGGAAACAGATGAATGCCCTCTCGGCCATGGGCCTGCTGAGCCGTTTTGTGGGAATGCTGACAGACTCGCGCAGCTTCCTTTCCTATCCGCGCCATGAATATTTCCGCCGCATCCTGTGTAACCTGATCGGTGAAGACATCGAGGCCGGGAAGTTGCCGCGGAGTGAGATGGATTTTCTGAAACAGATGGTGGCCGATATTTCTTATTATAATGCAAAACGATATTTTAACTTTTAACGGATAAATGGAACACACATGGGAAAGATAGTAACCTTCGGTGAGATCATGCTGCGATTGGCAACTCCCGGATATTTACGTTTTAGTCAGACGAACGAACTGACGGCCACTTTTGGTGGTGGTGAAGCAAATGTGGCCGTGTCATTGGCCAATTATGGACTGGACGCTGAGTTTGTGACCCGCTTGCCGGAGAATGACATAGCGGCCGCTTGTGTAAAAGATCTGCATAAGCACGGAGTCAAGACGGACCATATTGTTTATGGGGGTGACCGCCTGGGAATCTATTTCCTGGAAACAGGAGCGGTGGCCCGTGCCAGCAAGGTCATCTATGACCGGGCTCATTCGGCTATCTCGGAAATCAAACCGGGCATGATCGACTGGGAGCAGGTGTTGACGGGTGCCGACTGGTTTCACTGGACGGGCATTACACCGGCCATCAGTCAGGGTGCGGCTGATGTCTGCCTGGAAGCGATTCAGACAGCCAATCGGTTGGGCATTCCGGTCTCCTGCGATTTGAATTACCGGAAGAACCTGTGGAAATACGGAAAGAAGGCCTCTGAAGTCATGCCGGATTTAGTGGCTGGCTGTGACATCATTCTCGGAAATGAAGAAGATGCGGAGAAAGTATTCGGCATCAAGCCGGAAGGTTTTGATGTGACGGCCACGGCAGGCGAAGTGAATGCCGCTGAGTTTGAAAGTGTCTGCACACAGCTGATGCAGCGTTTCCCGCGGGCCCGGAAGGTGATTATCACTCTGCGCGGTTCGATCAATGCCAACCATAATACATGGGGCGGTGTTTTGTACGACGGCAAACAGCTGTTCCAGTCGCCTCGCTATGACATCACGCATATTGTGGATCGTGTGGGTGGCGGCGATTCTTTCATGGGCGGCCTGATTTATGGCTTGTTGACTTATCCGCAAGACGATCAGCAGGCATTGAACTTTGCCGTGGCGGCTTCCTGCCTGAAGCATACGATTTATGGAGATTATAACGAAGTGACAGTAAAAGAGGTTGAGAACCTGATGAAGGGCGATGGCTCAGGTCGGGTTTCACGTTAACAGAGGAAAGGAGAACAAATGGCTGCATTTACGAAATTACAGGTGTTGCAGGCAATGCAACAGACGGGCATGGTTCCGGTCTTTTATCATAGTGATCCCGAAGTGGCTCGTCAGGTGCTGAAGGCCTGCTATGAAGGTGGCGTCCGTGCCTTTGAGTTTACAAACCGGGGCGACTTCGCTTCGGAAGTGTTTATCGACCTGATGAAGTTCTCTCGCCGGGAATGTCCGGAGATGATCCTGGGAATCGGTTCTGTGATCGACGCACCGACGGCCGCTCTTTATTTACAGTACGGGGCGAACTTTGTCGTGGGTCCGTATCTGAATGCGGAAGTGGCGCGTTTGTGCAATCGTCACCTGGTTCCTTATACGCCGGGCTGCGGTTCGGTAACGGAAATCGGTGAGGCACAGGAATTGGGTTGTGACTTAGTGAAGATTTTCCCGGCAGGAAATGTGGGCGGACCTTCGTTTGTGAAGAATATCAAGGCTCCGCTTCCCTGGTCGATGATCATGGCGACGGGTGCTGTGGAACCGACGGAAGAGAATCTGACCGCCTGGATGAAAGCAGGAACAACCTGCGTTGGAATGGGCTCGAAGCTCTTCCCGAAAGACCGGATCACGGCTCAGGACTGGAATTATATCACCGAAAAATGCCGGTTTGCCTTGGAGATAATCCGCCAGGCAAGAGGCTGACAGCTAAGCGGATGACAACTAACCTTTTAATCGGAATGACATGAATAAACACGGAAAAATAAAGATGACAAATTACAGATGGACTATCTGTATCATGATGTTTCTGGCCCTGACGATCAATTATCTGGACCGCCAGGTGCTATCTTTAACCTGGGATGAATTTATCAAGCCCGAATTTCATTGGAATGAAATCCATTATGGGCGGATCACGGCGACGTTCTCGATTGTATATGCAATCGGGATGTTGTTTGCAGGTCGGGTAATCGACTGGATGGGAACGAAGGCCGGCTTTTTGTGGTCGATCGGATTGTGGTCGTTGGGCGCTTGTCTGCATGCTTTTTGTGGCGTGGCCACCGAAGCCTGTGTCGGACTTGAGGACCGGACGCAGTTGATGATGGCTACGGGTGATATGGCTGTCCTGATCGCGACCTTCAGTATGTACTTCTTTTTGGCGGCCCGTTGTATATTGGCTATCGGAGAGGCGGGATATTTCCCTGCCGCAGTCAAGGTGACAGCCGAATATTTCCCGAAACGCGACCGGGCATTTGCGACCTCTATTTTCAATGCGGGCGCTTCTATCGGTGCTTTGGCCGCGCCGTTGACGATTCCGCTGCTGGCTAAATATTGGGGTTGGGAATTATCGTTCGTCATCATTGGTGTATTGGGCTTTATCTGGATGGGATTCTGGGTATTCATGTACACACCGCCCGAGAAGAGCCGGTTTGTCAATGCTGCCGAACTGGAATACATCGGACAGGACAAGCTGCTGGAAGCTGATCTGGTGAATGATGAGGAGGCTGATGAAAAGAAGATGTCTTTGTTGGAATGCTTCCGCTATCGGCAGACCTGGGCTTTCTTGCTGGGAAAATTCTGTACCGATGGTGTGTGGTGGTTCTTCCTCTTTTGGACACCTTCCTATCTGAATACCCAGTTTGGAATCAAGACGACAGAAGGATTGGGTATGGCGTTGATCTTTACTTTATATGCTATCGTTATGTTGTCGTTGTATGGAGGAAAGCTTCCTACGATTTTTATTAAGCGGATGAAAACGAACCCATACGAGGCCCGCATGAGAGCGATGTTGATCTTTGCCTTCATTCCGTTGGTTGTTTTGTTTGCCCAGCCGTTGGGTACGTATTCTCCCTGGTTTCCGGTTATTTTGATCGGTATCGGGTGTGCGGCGCATCAGTCCTGGTCGGCCAATATCTATACGACTGTGAGTGATATGTTTCCGAAGAAGGCGATTGCCACGGTGACGGGAATTGGTGGCATGGCAGGCGGCGTCAGTTCGATGTTGATGCAGGCAAGTGCCGGCAATCTCTTCGTCTATGCGGATAAGGTACAGCTGGAATTTCTGGGCTTTGTCGGGAAACCGGCCGGATACTTCATCATCTTCTGTATATGTTCAGTAGCTTATCTGGTGGGCTGGATCATTATGAAGACGCTGGTGCCGAAGTATAAGATTATCGCTGGTTAATCATTTTCTGAAATAAACGAGAACCGGAAACGAAACTCATCGGAATCAAAATCGATTCCCGTTTATTTCGTTTTAAAAGCTGCCTGCTTTTTCCTGAAAACACGCCGGCTTTTTAGGAAAATACGCCAGCTTTTGGGAAAAATACGCCGGCTTTTTGAGGTGTCAGGGCAAGGGCTTGTCAACTCATCTCCTGATACCTTGTCAACGGAAAGATATAAACAAATTAATGCAATAAAATATGAATCTGTTTGATGTAAAAGATAGAGTGATCGTCATCACCGGAGCAACCGGTGTATTAGGCCGGGCGATGGTGCGCCACTTTGCCGAAGAAGGAGCGAAGGTGGTGATTTTAGGCCGGAATAAACAAGTCGGGAATCAGTTGGCCGATGAGGCGGTGAAGGCTGGAGGCACGGCTGTATTTTATACGACGGATGTACTCGATAAAGCTCGGCTGGAGCAGAATTATGCCGACATCATGGAGCGCTTCGGCCGGATTGATGTGCTGATCAACGGGGCCGGAGGAAATATGCCGGGAGCGACAATAGCTCCAGACAAAACCCTTTTCGATTTGGATCTGGAAGCCATGCGGCAAGTGGTGGATCTGAATCTCTTCGGAACGGTTTTGCCGACGATGATTTTTGCCCGGGCCATGGTGGCACAGAAACAGGGCTCCATTATCAATATCGCTTCCGAAGCCGGATTGCGTCCGCTTACACGGGTGGCAGGCTATGGAGTAGCGAAAGCGGCTGTCATCAACTTCACGAAATATATGTGCGGCGAACTGGCTACGAAGTTTGGTCCGGGCCTGCGGGTGAATGCCATTGCTCCGGGTTTCTTCCTGACCGAACAGAACCGAACCTTATTGACAAATCCGGACGGAAGCCTGACACCGCGGGCAGAAACCATTCTGGCACATACACCTTTCAAGCGTTTCGGCGAGCCGGAAGAATTGTTGGGTACGCTGCAATGGCTGGCCAGTGATGCTTCGCGTTTCGTATCCGGTACTTTGACCGTTATTGACGGTGGCTTCGACGCGTTTTCTATTTAGTTAATTCAAAAACTCATAAATATGTATCTATGTAAACAATCCTGGCGCTGGTACGGACCGAATGATCCGGTCAGTCTGTGGGATATCCGGCAGGCCGGAGCCACTGATATTGTCCATGCGCTGCATCATATTCCCAACGGAGAAGTTTGGAGTATAGAAGAAATCCGGAAACGGCAACAACTGATTGCTGAAACTGGTTTAGTGTGGAGTGTCGTGGAAAGTGTTCCGGTACACGAACATATCAAGACGCAGACCGGCGATTTCCAGCGTTATATTGATAACTATAAAGAGACCTTGCGGAATCTGTCCGCCTGCGGAATCCGTTGTGTGACATACAACTTCATGCCGGTCCTCGACTGGACACGCACCGACTTGGCCTATACCATGCCTGACGGCTCGAAGGCTTTGCGTTTTGAGCGGGCGGCTTTCCTGGCCTTCGATCTTTTCATCCTGAAACGCCCCGGGGCAGAACAGGAATATTCGGAAGCTGATAAGGAAATAGCCCGTCGCCGCTATGAACAGATGGATGAGGAAGAGAAACAGCGCCTGGTGCGCAACATGATCGCCGGACTGCCCGGTTCGGAAGAAAGTTTCACTCTCGAACAGTTTCAGGAAGCATTGGATCGTTACAAAGACGTGGATGCCGACAAGCTGCGTGATAACCTGGTTTATTTCCTGTCAGAAATAACACCGGTAGCCGATGAAGTAGGAGTTGACCTAGTGATTCATCCCGACGATCCGCCTTATCCTATTTTAGGTTTGCCGCGCATCCTTTCAACGGCAGATGATTTTCGTCAGTTGATAAAAAGAGTGCCTAACAAATCGAATGGCCTGTGTCTCTGCACCGGATCATTCGGTGTGCGTGCCGACAATGATTTGGTTGCGATGATGTATGAGTTTGCCGACCGGATTCATTTCGTTCATTTACGCAGTACGAAACGGGATGCTGAAGGAAACTTCTATGAAGCCAATCACCTGGAAGGCGATGTTGATATGTATGGCATGATGAAGGCTCTGCTGGAGATACAACAACGGCTGAAAGTCTCTATCCCGGTACGTCCGGACCACGGCCATCAGATGGTGGACGACTTGCGGAAGAAAACCAATCCGGGCTATTCCTGCATCGGCCGTCTGCGTGGTTTGGCCGAACTTCGTGGCTTGGAATTAGGCATTGCCCGTTCGATGGAATGATGGTTTGTCTTTGCGGGAAGAGGCAAAATGAGATAATCGGGGAGAAATATTGTGGCAAGAGAATATTTTGTATCTTCGCAGATGTAAGATTACTGAAAACTGGAAGAATCATGGACAGAACAGTATTTAATAAGGCACAGTTGGAGATGCTTGATATTATGGCAGGAATCCGCAGTGAAGAAGAATTGGAGGCACTGAAACATGTCATTTCAGAGTTCTATGCTCGTCGTGCCGATGAAGAATTGGATAAACTCTGGCAATCGGGAGAGTGGAACGAACAGACATTGAAAGAACTGGGCGAAACTCATTATCGTACACCATATAAGTCATGAAGCGGCTTGTTGTATTAGATACCAACTGCTTGGTACAAATGTTGTCGGTGCATAGTCCTTATCGCCCTGCTTGGCAGGCGTTTCGCGAGGGGAAATATGAGCTATCTTATCCGGCTCCAGCGGTTTGTGGAAGAATTAGCTAAACTATAGACCTGGGTATTATTGTTTGTAATTTCTGCAAATTCAGATAATTGAGAAGTCTCTTGGTGGTATAAATAGAAGAGGCACGGAAACAAGGAGCAAAATTGAAACTCTTTGTTTCCGTGCCTCTATTTTATTATTCCTATTTTAAGATGTTTACTCTTATAGGCTATAACGGTACAATAAATCCTTCAGTTCTTTGTCACTCAGATTTTCACGCTCAGATTTATCATAAATGGCCAACTTCTTCAGGCTACGAGAAAATTCAGGCGTTACAATAATGTTACAGCTCATGCAGTAAATCCTCCGCGTTGATGGGCTGGAGCTTTCCTTCCTGTATTAGCTTGGCTTCCTTGCAAGCTTGTTCGATATGTGCCTCTATCTCCTGGCGAGACATATAGGAAGTTACCGGTTCTTTTACATTCGAGACTTTCGCCTCTTCTGCATTGAGCAAGTCTTCTACTTTCTTCAGCAAGGAAAGATCCTTCACGTCGAGAATCCGGCGTATCAGTTCGTTTTGTTCAGACTGTAAGCTTATCGTATTCATTTAGATTCCTTTCTTCTGATTGAATGAGATAAAAGTATGTATTAATCTATCAATATCCAAACAGCCCTTAATCCTCTCTCCATTTAGAAGTGATTCAATGCCAAAGCTGTAGTATCCTGATACTGCTGTTGCAGTTCCACCAGTTTCTTTTCCAACTGACGGGTGATTTCCTCGTAACCCGGCTGACCGTAAAGATTCTTCATTTCCGACGGATCTTCCTGCAGGTCGTATAATTCCCATGTGTCGATGTCGTTGTAGAAATGGATTAACTTATAGCGGTCTGTGCGGACTCCGTAATGGCGCTTCACCGCATGTTCGGCCGGATATTCGTAGAAGTGATAATACAAGGCATCGCGCCAGTGGGCTGGCTTTTCTCCTTTCAGGAACGGCAGGAACGATTCTCCGTGCATGTCTTTAGGTATTTCCACACCTGCCAGTTCCAGGATGGTCGGGGCATAATCGATATTCTGGACGAACGCATCCACGTCTCCATGAATACCACCCGGCAGACGAACCAGCAGCGGTGTGCGGAACGACTCTTCATACATAAAGCGTTTGTCGAACCAGCCGTGCTCGCCCATATAGAAACCTTGGTCGGATGTATAGACAATCATGGTATTCTCTAATAATCCGGCTTTCTCCAGATAATCCAGTACGCGACCGATGTTGCGGTCTACCGAATGGATTACCCGTAGATAATCCCGCATATACTGTTGGTATTTCCATTCAGCCAAAGCCTTGCCGGAAAGATTCGCCTTCTTGAATTTCTGGATGATCGGATCGTAGTGAGCATCCCAAGCCTTCTTCTCTTCGGGTGTCATGGTGTCGTACATGTGGCGTCCTACTTCTTCCAATCCGGTTGTCGTATGGATTTCGTTCTCTTTATCTGCCATCTTCAGGTCGTAGACCAAGTCCATATCCTTGAAGATGCTCATCTCTTGGGCAGCCGCAGCCTGACGGCCTTCATAATCGTCGTAGAAATTGTCTGGCAGCGGGAAAGTCTTGTCGCTGAAAAGCTCCAGATCCTGTAAATCCGGCATCCAGGTACGATGTGGAGCCTTGTGATGAAGCAAGAGGCAGAACGGTTTGCTCTTGTCGCGCTGGTTCTCCAGCCAGTCGATTGCCTTATCGGTGATGACATTCGTTGCATATCCTTTCGAGGTAATCTCTTCGCCGTTCTTGATAAACGGTGCGTTGTAATAAATACCCTGTCCGATCAGGATTTCCGAATAATCAAATCCGGTAGGAGCGGAAGTCAGGTGCCATTTCCCGATGATTGCTGTCTGGTATCCGGCTTTCTGCAATAACTTTGGATACGTCTGCTGACTGCCGTCGAAAACAGCACTGTTGTCGGTAAAGCCATTCGCATGACTGTGTTTACCGGTCAGCATACATGCCCGGCTGGGACCACTGATGGAATTGGCCACAAAACTATTGGTGAAACGAACACCCTCGTTGGCAATCCGGTCGATATTAGGCGTCTGGATAAAGCGGTTATCATACGCGCTGATTGTCTGGTATGAATGGTCGTCCGACATGATATAGAGAATGTTCATCGGTTTCTTCTCTTGCTGCCCGTCAGACTGGGCCTGCTTGTTGTTGCACGCATAGAAAGGCAATGCCAACACCGGCAGCGTAAGTAGCCATCTGTTTGTTTTCATAGATTTGATCTTTAATGATTAATATTTGATGATGAAAGTACAAAGGTAATAAAACTGTGTTAAGTCTTCACCTTTTTCGGCAAATAAGCCTGTTGTTTCCCGTAAATAAAAACGGCTAACAACAGGCTTATTTCATTAACGAGTCAGATGTGTTACCGGACGACCGGTTCTTCTTTCAGTGTACCGCCTTCGTTGTATCGCTGGTTGTTGGGCAAGCCTTTCTGCCCGACACCTTCTTTCATCAGCTCTTTCAATTCCGGCAAATGATATTGATAGACACCACGCGGGTTCACCTGATATTTCTTGCAGATAGAAGCCGCCATGCCGACTACTTCGCCCATCATTCCGGTTGTTCGCATGACGCGTACCGTTCCCAAGGCGACGTGTGTCACACTGATATTCCGACCAGCCATGAACAGGTTGTCAATGTTGCGCGAATACAGGCAACGGTATGGAATCGGGTACGGATAGATGTTGATATGTTTGGCAATCGACTTGAATTCCTGACCGGGGAAATTCTCTGTATTCTTCGGATCCGGATAATGCAGGTCGATACTCCACGTAGAAGCAGCCGAACCGTCTTCATGGACTACATGCTTCCGTAAGTCGTCTTCTTTCAGAATATAATCGCCCATCAACCGGCGTGATTCCCGTTTCCCGGAGATGTAAGCTACCCAGGCCAGCTTCCGGTTCTTATACACATCGTTTTCCTTCATTTCATTCTTGAGATAACTCCAGTTGGAATAAACCACCAACAGGCCATAATCCCGGATACGCTCGAAATCCTTGATCTGATCGTAGTTCATACCTGTTTCCCAAGTCCATTCGCCCATCGTCACCTTTTCACAATTCTTCTCATTGAAATCAACTCCATATTCAAAGTGTGGGAATGAAGAAGGTTTCTTCGTGTCTTCCGAATACCATTGTACGGAAGCACCCATTGTCATCTTATCCGCCTGTTCCGGAGCTGTACTTTCTCCGAATTCGTCCCGGCTTTCACGTCCCATTCGGTAATCAGCTCCAGCCAAATAACCAATGGTTCCATCGCCTGTACAATCAGAGAACAGCGGTGCTTCGAAACGCTTCTCTTCGCCCGTCTCAATATGCTTGGCGATAACCGCAGTGATGCGATTCCCTTCTTTCTCTACAGCAATTGCACGATAGTTGGTAAATAAGGAAACATTCTTTTCCTTCAGCAGCCAGTCCATCTTCTTTTGATCCTCGTAATAATCGGCAGGCTGAGCATTACCGCCTCGCGTCGGACCAAACTCTTTCTGTAAATTCCCTAATTCTTTATAAGGACCGGCTTCGATGCGTCCACCCAAGTGAACGCGAATCTCCGAACTGTTGTTTCCTCCTATCACCGGACGGTCGTTTAGCAAAGCCACCTTGCAACCTAGGCGGGCAGCCGAAACGGCGGCACTCATTCCGGCAATACCAGCACCTACAACTACCAGATCATATTCTCCGGCTAACGGAGCTTCTGCCGGAAGATTCAGTTTCTCCCGCCGGAACTTTTCCAGCGAGGCCACATCCGAAGGAGGAACGGCATCTTCTTCCGTTGTGAAGTAAATGGCATCGCATCGCCCGTTGAATCCAGTCAGATCATGCAAGCGCAGTTCCGTATTCACATCCTTGATCGTTACTTTTCCGGCTGCTTGCCACATCCATGCATTTCCTTCGCACCCAAGCGGTGAAGCCAGCTTCTTGTTACCGACATACAAACTGAATTTTCCCGGTCCTTCACCATCTTTCCAAGGCGAAGTCCAGTTGTACGTCCGTACATATACATAATATGTCCCTTTTTCCGGAAAGGTCACCTCTGTTTGTGCGTCTTCCACCGGTTCACCCATACCGTGTGCCATCAGATATGAAGAGCCCATCAGGTCCATAAACTGCTGATCAACTACCCAACCGCCTTTCTTAGTAAAACTTTCTGCCTCGATAAAGAGGTTGGCAGAATTTATCATTGTCATCGATGAAAGGCCTGATAATAATAAAGATATAAATAATGTACGCATAGTTATAATAATTTCAAATTAAGTTTGTTACACTAGTAAGTGAATCTCTCGAATGGTCAATCTGTTGAAATGCTTGCTTTTTACATCAATTTTTATAGCTTTTATACTTTTCTCCGCGAAAGAAACGGAAGCTTGACCATACTTATTGAACTCACCTACTTTTACAAAGTTAGTATTATCAGAACTAATTAGTAGATCTGCATGTGAAAGAAATTCTTTTGAATCATCACAAATAACTTCAATTCCTTTTATTGTCTGTGCTTCGTTTAATATGACTGTAAAATAATCACCTTGCCCTACAGCGTAAGAACTTGAGAAGAATGTATCTTCTTTACCGTCAAAAGCATATTCAGGGTTATAATATTTTATCGCAGTTATATTGGTTTCAATTCTTGCAGGCTGTATAAGTTCAGGCTGTTCTTTTACTGCATTAAACCAATTATCCTCAACTTTTTCTCCTATATAATAATTTATGTCCAAGAGATCAAATGTTGACTGGAAATGGGTTAATCTACTATAAAAATCAGTCCAATCCTTTTTTTTAGGTTTAATCCACAATACTTCCGCTAAAGCACAGAGACGGGGATAATACATTTTTTCAACATCGGTTTGTGTTGTAACAAATTCTGTCCATAAACAGGCTTGCCCTCCTTTTACTAAAGAATGTAATTCCTGGGGAATAGTTTCATCTATTGGTTCCCATTCATATACCTTCCTTGTTGGATTCCGCGCATAACCGAAATCAAAATAACAAGGATCTTTCGGACACATTATAACCGATATATTCCGATCTAATGCTTTCTTTTGCTGTTCTTTACCGTCATTTTGCCAAATTGTTAATATATCGTCGGTTGATGCAGCATTACGGGTGTTAATTTCATCCCAGCCTATCATAGTTTTTCCTTTAGAACGGACAATACGACTTACTTCTTTTGTGAAATAATCTTGAATTTCGTGAATGTCTTTCATTCCTTGCTGACGATAGAGAGCCATACATTTAGGGCATTTTTCCCAAATATTTGTTCCTACCTCATCTCCTCCTAAATGAATGTAAGGTGAAGGAAATATTTCAGTCAATGCATCAACAACATCTTCAACAAAAGCTAATGATTGGGGATTCCCTATACAAATCATATGTTCAGCAACTCGCTTACGTTTATTAGCCTCCCGTTCTTCAGGGTACGTTTCAAATGTACCTCCTTGACATGAAAGTTCAGGTAATCCAGCTAACAAGGAAATACTGTGTCCAGGCAAATCTATTTCTGGAATAATAGTGATCCCGCGCAAAGATGCATAATTTACTAAATCTTTTAAATCACTTTTACTATAATATTTACCAGACAATTCAGGATAATCATAATAATAACTTCCTTTTTTTGTCAATTGAGGGTATTTATCTATAGCAAATCGCCATCCTTGATTATCTGTTAAATGTAAATGCAATGTATTCAGTTTGAAGAATGCCATCTGGTCAATTGTCTTTTTTAATTCAGAAATTTCCCAAAAGTGTCGGCTACAATCCAGCATGATACCTCGATAACTGAAACGAGGATGATCCGTTATTGTTAATTCTGGAAGTACCCCTTTTGTACTATTCCATATTAACTGTTGTAGTGTTACCAGGGCATGATTTAATCCAGGGATATCGTTCGTTTCAATTAGTATAAAGTCTTTTTTTATATTAAGCTGATAGGCTTCTGCCGGTAATGATGGATTCTCAATTATTTTTATATTTGCATTTTGATTTGTTAATTGGATAAAAATAGAACTTTTTTTACTTAAATCCTTAATAAATAGCTTACCTACTTTTTCCCATTTAGCAGGAATTTGTATCGTTTTTAAAGCTCGTATTTGACAATAACCATTCCGTATACAAATGGAATCAACTTGAGGAATTAAGTTTAATCTTTCTCTAGGCTTTTGTTGACAAGCGATAAACAGACAAAGTCCACATATAGCATATAATAATTTACATTTTGTCATAAGCTGTATTTAATAAAGTAAGAGGCCTACTATACAATTTTTGTAAGGGGAATGAATTCTAAAATAGATAGTAAGCCTCTTTACTATAATGACTTATTAAGATAGATTAATAGCCCGGATTCTGTTTCATATTTGGATTAATTTGAATTTCAGTTGTAGGAATTGGCCATAAATATTGACGATCATCCCAGTTCTTTTGAGCGATCACAGCTATTTTCCCAGTAGCTTCGATCTTTGTAAAATCAGCTAATCCATTTTCATCAATGTCTGGAGCAAAAGGCCAAAACCAATCTCCTTCATTAACTACTTTTTCAATTAATAAGGAAGATGGATAAAGCATCATATATACTTTTTTAGACATAACTTTATCCATTAATTTCCAGCGAATTAGGTCCATATATCTAAGGCCTTCTTTAGGAAATTCCATACGTCGTTCCATACGTAATTGACTGCGTAAAGTCTTTTGGTCAGTAGCTGTAAAAGCTGGATATTGATCTGTAGCAGATTTATCTACACCATATGCGCGTGCACGAACTTCATTCATTGCATCTAAAACTGACTGATCAATTTGATTTAGTTCTATCATTGCTTCTGCATAAATTAGTAAAACATCTGCATATCTGATAATAATTCTGTTTGGTTCAGTTCGAAAAGCATTTTCCAAACAGCTTTCGTCTAATCCTTTTTTCCAAACTAACCCGTTGTAAGACGCATATTGTGCAACAGCTCGAGTATCATTGTTCGTGATCATTTTACCAGTCTTATAATTCATTACTTCTAATGCTTCTGGATGAGGATTGAATTCTATACCTAAGAAGTTTTCTCCGAAAGGAACAATTGTCATACTTAGGCGTGGATCACGATTCTTAAATGGATCGTGAGGATCAAATAAAGGAGATTCATCTATGGGCAAGCCATCAGTACAAACATATGAAGCAAATAAATCCCAAGTCGGATTGGGTGCTGCATATCCTCCATGATTTCTTGGTAATGGATATCGTGCATCAGTATAAATACCGAATTCTATAGACCTGGCCATAACAAAAATATTTTCTGGTGATGTTTTTGTCCCTTGTAAAAATAGTTCTTGATAGTTAGGGTGCAGGGAGTATACTCCTAACTCGATTACGGCTTTTGCAGCTTCGGCAGCGATAGCATAATCTCCCATATAGAGTGCATAACGAGCTTTTAAGGCTAAAGCAGCACCTTTTGTTGCTCTTTGTTCATCTGTATATGAAACAGGTAGAACTTCAATAGCTTTATCATATTCATCATAAACAAATTGCTTGATAGTAGCTAAATCAGTACGTCCCATCGTTAGGCCTTCTTCAATGTCTACATCATTTTCAACCAAGGGGACAGCTCCAAATTTTTGAGATAATTTAGCATAAGCTGAAGCTCTGTGGAAATGGGCTTCAGCTATGAATGCATTGATTGTGCTTTCTGAAGCTCCATTTTCTATAGCTCGTTGAGCTTTGTTTATAATGCTGTTCGCTCTAGATATGACTTTATATTGATTTGACCACAAATTTATGACTTGAGTATGTTGACCATTTAATGTAGCATTTTGGAATTCAGTTAATGACTCACGATAAATATTGTCATCAGACCAATCGGTATTTGTATCTTCATCTATAAGCCAAAAATCATTTCGGTATAACTCATTGACTGCCATTTCAACTTCAGTTTCGTCAGAGTACCAACTTTCTGTTGAACCGTAGGATAACGGATTCAGATTTAAATCATGGCAGGCACTCAATAATGTCATTCCTGTGAATAATGTAATTATAATTTTATTTCGTTTCATACTTTTGATCATTTAAAAATTAACAGAAACACCTAACAATACAGACATCGTAATTGGATAACCTGTTACACTAACTTCTGGATCCCATCCATAAGGATAATTGCTTATACAGAACAAATCATTACCTGATACATAAAATCGAACAGTTTCCATACTGATTTTTTTCGTTAAAGCAGATGGTAATGTGTAACCAACGGTCAAACTTTTCATTCGTAAATATCTACCATTGAATAACCAGAAGTCAGACATAGCCATATTGGCTTCAACATTGGTGCGAGTCAGGCGTGGATATTTTGCATTCAGATTCTCTTCTTCTGTATTATTTACGCTCCAGTAATTACCTTCAAGAATAGCCGGAAATCCAGTCCAGTTATCTTTTAACCCTTCAACCATTTCCCTGTTGATACGTGCATTTTGCTTACCTACACCTTGCAGCATCATGGAGATATCAAAGCCTTTATAAGAGGCCGATAGATTCATACCATACATATAACGAGGAAGAGATCCACCTAGTAAAACTCTGTCATATTCAGAGGATATTTTCCCATCAGGAACCCCATCGGGACCAGATATATCCACGTATTTGATATCACCTACTGTTACATTATTATTTAACTTAGGAGAATTATCAACTTCTTCTTGAGTTTGGAATAATCCATCGCTTACATATCCATACCATTCATTGAACTCACTACCTTCCATCTTTACTTGATCGCCTAGGAATTCTGTACCTCCTAAGTCTCCCATTTTAGAAACGAAGTCAGATAAATTTGCTGAAACTGAGTAGCTAAAATCTCCTATGTGATCTCTCCATCCAATTTCTAAATCATATCCTTTGGTTTGCATCTTACCTGTATTAACAAAAGGATTGTCGTATCCGATAAATTTAGGAATTTCAAGAGCAATTAACATATCACGTGTATTCTTCTTATAGTAATCAAATGCAAAATATAGACGACTATTTAAGAAGTTTGCATCCAGACCAATATCCCATGTTTCAGTTGTTTCCCAAGAAATATTTCTTACTGCATAATATTGTTGGGCAGCAGTTGATACAGATGTGACAACACCTCCTTTATATAATAAAGCCGAATTGAAATTTAAGGCAGACTGATATGGATAATAATTTTGTTTATCGTTATTATTTATATCTGTAATTCGTTCATTACCAAGTGTTCCCCAAGATCCTCTCAACTTCAAATAGGATAACCAGTTCCAGTTTAAATTTTTCATGAATTGTTCTTCACTTAGTATCCAACCAGCAGAAAAAGAAGGGAAGTTGGCCCATCTACTTTCTGGTGCAAAGCGAGAAGATCCATCACGACGGAAATTTGCTTGTAGCAAGTAACGATTGTCGTAATTGTAAGTTACGCGGCCAAATAAAGAACGATATGCATATTCTTCTGCATTACCACTATTGTCTCTATATGTTTCTGGACCAATATCTAGGTACGGATAACCAGTTAATTCATATTGGTCTCGTGAAGCATTCAAGTTTTCCCAAAATGCATAATAGTCTTCGTAACCAATCATGACAGAAAGATCATGTTTCCCAAAAGTTTTATTGTAGTTAGCAAAGAATTGGGTTGTTACATCATAGTAGTCGTTTCTGTATTCTGTTAATTTAGTCGTACTGAATGCTGCCATATATCCTTTAACTGTATTAGGATCATTGGCATATGTGTAAGGAACTTGTTTTACAAAACTTTTAATCTTATCAAAATTATATGTTGGTGCTATAACACCTGATATTTTCAAACCTTTTATTGGAGTGATATCAATAGCAGCTTTACCACCAATCCGATTATTCCATGTTGTTTTTGTTCCTCCGTCTGTAATCATGGCTAGTGGGTTTTCTCCGTCTTTTACATCTCCCCACATTCCATTTGTCCATCGGATAGCATAAATGGGCGGAGTGGCACGAAGTGCTAATTCCATAGGATTTCTATGAGGCTCTTCTGATTTTGCACGACTGAAGTTAACGTCTAAATGGGCTTCCATCCATTTGTTAATTTGTATGTCATTGTTTACTCTTAACATAAAGCGTTCATAGTTGCGGTTTATGTATAAACCGTCAGTTTGGTCATATCGAAATGAAGCTTTTGTTTTTACAACTTTGCTTCCCCCGGCTATATTGATAGAATGAGTTTGGCGAGGAGCTGAACTGTATAAAAATGCATCTTGCCAATCTTCCACTGGGTATGCATCAGGATCAGTTTCGTGATATTTTAACCAATTGTTAACTTGATCTTCTGAATAAGTCTGGTACCATCCTCCTGAGTTGTTATCATTATAACGTGTTTCATTTACCATTTCCAAGAAACGTTGTGCTCCTACATACTCTGGTAATTTTGTAGGCATTTCCCACCCATATTCAAAGTTGTAGTTAAGAGATAAATCGTTTGTTTTTGCACGTTTAGTTGTGATAACGATAACGCCAGCTGCAGCTCGTGAACCATAAATAGAGGCAGATGCTGCATCTTTCAATATAGACATGTTTTCTACGTCCTCAGGATTTACTTGATTGATATCACCAGGAACGCCGTCTACGATAACAAGTGGACTTGTTTCTCCGATTGTTGTTACACCACGAATTTTGATTGATGCTGTTGCTCCTGGAGCACTGTTGTCACGTGTTACTAATACACCCGAAGTTGCTCCTTGTAAGGCTGTGGATAATTGGGTTGTTCTTCTGGCTGCCAAATCGTCTCCTTTTACTGCTCCGACAGCACCAGTTAAATCTTTCTTTTTCATTGTACCATATCCAACAACTACTAATTCATCCAAAGCCTGAGAATCTTCTTTCAAGGTGATGGATAGATTGGACTGATTACCCACTTTAGTTTCATAATCGCCATAACCAATATAAGAGACCAAGAGCATCGCTCCCTCCGGTACTTCCAAAGAGAATTTACCGTCCATGTCGGTGATAGTTCCGTTGGTGGTACCTTTGACAACGACATTTGCTCCGATGACGGCTTCTCCGTTGGGATCAACTACTGTTCCGGTGATGATTCGTTTCTGTTGGTTTATTGATGTTGTTGTTCTTTCAGCGGCTTTGAAAAGATATATCTTGCCATCTTTGATTTCATAGCCGATGGCTGTGTTGCCGAACATGGCATTTAATACTTCGCTCACTTCGGTGTTGACGAAGTTGAGGGATACTTTGCGATTCAGATCGACAACTTGTGCGCTATAGGCCAGGCTGAGCCCTGTTTGGTCAGCAATGCTGTTTAATACAGTTTTGACTTTTGCGTTGTTGACCGTTACAGAAACCTGCTGGGCATCCGCATTGGCTGCGAAAGCTGAAATCGAAAGCATTAACGATAATGCTGTTAGTTTCATGGATCCAGGTATTTTATTCGTTAATAATAAATAACTTCCAGCGATGGAAGCCTTGTGTTTTTCTTCCATATCTTTGTACAGATTAATGATGTGTTGAAAACTTTGTTTTTTTATGTCTTTAATTGTAGCCGGAAAGGGTAGGAGCTTTTCGGCTATTTTTATGTTTTTAATTATCCACTCATATGGCTTGTATTATTTACAGGTTAAACAATTAAATATATATCTTTTTTTCTTAATAGACACGCGACGCAGGAAAAAGGATGAGTAAGAAACTGTTTTTTTTGAAAAAAGTTTTTGTTTATGATAAAACGTTTTTGTGAGGTCTGTTTTTACTACTTTGTAGTATAACCCTCCCTACAAAATGGCTTTACCACATTCGTCGAAAAGCTTTACCATATTTGTCAAAAAGCTTTAGCACATATATGGAAAAGCTTTTCGACGGATGTTAAACAATTACTTTCTAACGGGATTTGGATTATTGGGTAGTAGGAAATGTATGTAAATCCTTATGGAATGTATGGCGACAGAGTTATGTTTGATCGGCGGAAGACGCGTGAATTAAATAAAGGAAATAGGCTCTGAAACGACCACTTTGCAAAATTTATAGACAAAATTGAGGGCATCATTTGAAAGTTTCCGGAAAAATTTCTACATTTGTGTAAGTCTTTTCTATGTAGGAAGGATAACTGTTAAGCGTTAAGGCATTATCCAAGTTCAGGAAATCCCCAATTTCAAGACAACAACTGGATAATACAAATGACGCTCCACGGGCTATATTCGCATGTATGTTAATCATAGATAAAAATATAGGCGTGGGGCTTTGTGTATTATGTTGTTGAGTATGGGGATACTTCTGAGCGGTAATACCAAAGTTCCCACGCTTCACTCTATATATAAATGCAGCTCCGAGGGGACAGAGTTGGTTATACCGAACATCATGAAAGCAACGAGTTTTAAAGAGGAGTCTTGTGTCTCCGTCGTTTTCCAACTTCCGTTTTTGATTATTCGTGACGGGATTTTGTCTCCTCCCGGTTTCTCATCCGTCTCTTTCCGTGTTCCTTTATGTTTTTACAAATAACATGCCATATCTTTTAGCTGAAATTTGTTATGGCTACGGCAAGTGATTATTTGAAAGGTGCCGACGAAGATGAACATGCAAAATGCAGTCCGGATTTGTCAGAGAAAGAGACAGAAAGTGAAGTCGATCTGGTACATCATACTTTTGACCCCATATCCGATAAGATAGATGCAATAGAAAAGGATTTAGATCTTTTATTGGATATGTTAGAAAAAGAAATATGACAAAACGACGTTAATATTTAAGATATTGTGACGGTTTGTCTGATAGATGGCAGTAATAACGTCTTGAATGGATTTGAAACGTTTTTATTTATATACAGAATTATACACGAGAGTTTGGAATGAATAAAGTAAATACGGATTCTCGCCAGGAAAAAGAGATGAAATATTTCTTTTCTATAGGTGAGAAGGGGTTGTGTGTGTATTTGTAGTATATTTGTGTTGGGTGCACCAGAAGTGATTCTTGTGCACCCTTTTCATGAAATTTTCAGGTAAGATACGTTTTTATATGCCGAAATAAGCTACATTTGTACAAACAGGATGGAAAAAGAGCAAGTAGAATTTCTGAATTACTTGCCTTCCCGGTGATTAATAGCCTTCCGGAGATGCCTGCAATCAAATAAGATTCGAACACAACTAAAATTATACGTATGAAAAAAACGATGTGGACAAGATGGTTTGCTGCCATCTTATTTGTGGGTGGGCTGGCGGCCTGTTCGCCCAAAGATATCAATGTAGGGAGCTGGCAAGTAATCCCTTTGCCGCAGGAAATAATGGAAACTCCCGAGGCGGCTCCTTTTGTAATCAATTCATCTACCGTGATCAGTTATCCCGAAGGCAATGAAAAGCTGGAGCGGACAGCCTATTTTCTGGCTTCTTATATCCGGGAAGTGACGGGAACAAACGTGAAGGTGGCTGTAAATGGTGGAAAAAATACGATCGCATTGCAGGTTGATGCATCGGTTTCTCCTCAAAAAGACGGATACGAGCTGCAGGTCTCGGCAGATGGAATTACCGTGAAAGGGGCGACTGAAGCTGGAGTTTTCTATGGTATCCAGACAATTTACAAGGCGCTTCCGATAACAGACGGAAAGACGTTGGGAGCTGTTCCGGCAGGAACGGTTAAGGATTATCCGCGTTTCGGATACCGCGGGTTTATGGTAGATGTCGGACGTCACTTTTTCTCGGTAGATTATCTGAAGGAAATCATTGATATGCTGGCTATGCACAATATCAATTATTTCCATTGGCACCTGACGGAAGACCAGGGCTGGCGTATCGAGATCAAGAAATACCCGAAACTGACAGAGATTGGTTCGCATCGGAAGGAAACAATTACGGCTCCGGGATCCGACAAATACGACGGCGTTCCGGTGAGTGGATATTATACGCAGGAAGAAGCCAAGGAAATTGTACAATATGCTGCCGACCGTTTTATTACGGTGATACCGGAAATTGATATGCCGGGGCACATGCTGGCGGCTCTGGCTTCCTATCCGGAGTTGGGTTGTACGGGTGGTCCGTATGAAACGGCTACCAAGTTTGGTATCTTTAGTGAAGTCTTGTGTGGCGGTAATGAGGAGACATTGCAGTTTGCCAAAGACGTCATCAATGAAATTATGGATATCTTCCCATCCCCTTATATTCATATCGGAGGTGATGAATGCCCGAAGGTGGAATGGAAGAAATGTCCGAAATGCCAGGCAAAGATTAAGGAATTAGGATTGAAGGATACGCCGGAACATTCGAAAGAGAACCAGCTTCAGGCTTATTTCATGGGCGAAGTGGAAAAAGAAATTCTCAAACGGGGACGGAAGATGCTGGCATGGGATGAGATTCTGGATGGTGATCCGGCTAAAAGCACGACTGTGATGGCATGGACCGGCGTGAAGGCCAGCGTTCGCTCGGCACAATCTGGTTTTCAGACAATCGTTTGTCCGATCAGTCACTTGTATTTCAGTAATCCGGGATATAACCGGCTGACAGGAGTTACCAGCGTGGCACGGGTGTATAACTTTGAACCGGTCAATGAAGCCTTGACTCCCGAAGAAAAAGACCGTATCATCGGCGTACAAGGTTGTATCTGGACGGAATGGACGAAAGACAGTACGAAGATGGAATGGCAGATGATGCCTCGTATTGCTGCCTTGAGTGAGTTGCAATGGAGCCGTCCGGAAAAAGACTTGGACGGATTCTTGAAGCGGCTTCGTCACCAGTTGGATTTGTATACGTTGAATGGATATCATTATAAGGAAGATATTGAAGACGTAACGATGGATATCAATCCGGCATGCGATGACGGTAAAGCGGTCGTAACACTCTCGACATTCGATAACGCTCCGGTTTATTATACAACGGATGGAACAGAACCGACGGAAACATCTTCGCGTTATCAGGAACCGTTTACGATAGACGGTCAGACGCCAACCGTTAAAGCCAAGGCTATCCGTAACGGTCGGGAAAGTCAAGTGGTGGAAGAATCGTTGCAATATAACTTAGCCACCATGCGCCCGGTTCATTTGAACTCGAAGCCGGACGATGCTTATACTTATAAAGGAGCTTCGCTTTTGGTGGACGGATTGAAGGGCGACGGGAATTATCGTTCGGGCCGTTATATCGGTATCTATGGAAGCGATTTGGATGTGGTTGTTGATTTGGGAGAAGAAAAAGAAATCTCTTCGGTGTCAGTCAGCACCTGTCTGGTGCCGGGTGATTACATCTTCGGTCTGATAGGCCTTGAAGTTAATGTCTCCTCTGATGGAAAAACATATCGGAAAATAGCTTCGAAGTCTATTCCTGAATTGGAAAAAGGAAGTAAGAATAATGTAACGAATTTGGATGAACTCAGTTTCGATCAGACAAAAGCCCGTTTTGTACGTATCATCGGGAAATGCACGCCGGTATTGCCATCATGGCATCCGGGAGCAGGAAAGAAAGCCTTCCTGTTTGTCGATGAGGTAGGTGTTTATTGATACGTTTGTTCACGATAATAAAAAGTAGTTGGTTGCGTGCAGCCAGCTACTTTCTTATATTCACCCGAATCGTATCTCTGTCATAATGGAATTGAACGGGGGAAATCTTTTCCAATTCCCGCAAAGTAGTCAGGATATTTGTCTGACGGGTTTTGATCGTATAGGTGTAATTCAACGCTTTCTTGTCGTCTATGCTGAATGTCACATCATAAATTCGGGACAAAGTCTGGATGGCATCTTTCATCGGAGTCTGCTCAAAGATGATCCGATCGGTTGTCCAGGCAGAACTCTCAGCAATATCTTGAGGACGAACAATCTTACACAAGCGCGAAGTTCGATCGTAGATGGCTTTTTCTCCGGGACTCAATTCGAAGGGGCGGAAGTCGCCCGACGATAATTCTACCCGTCCGTGATTGAGCGCGACCGAAATATCCTGATCTTCCGTATAGGCTTTCACATTAAATTCAGTACCCAGCACCTTTACTTTCATCCGGTCGAGAACAACCGTAAAAGGACGATTCTTGTTGGATGCTACTTCAAACAAGCCTTCTCCGTCTAATTCTACTTCCCGGTTCTTATAGGTGAATTTCTTGGGGAAACGAATTCTACTGTTCGCATTCAGGTAAACACTGCTGCCGTCTTGGAAGATTACCCGCATCTTTTCACCTCTCGGTACGACAATCTCTTCCATTTCGTGCGAAGCCAATAAGTCAATCTGGTTATTGACATTGACGAACAAGCCTATAAATAAGGTAATAGGTATTAATATAGCCGCGGCGCGAAATATCCAGCGGCGTATGGTTTGCCGGCGCAGTTGCTGGTTAATGCGCTGATACATGACGGCCGAAGGAATTTCATGATTAACCCATTCCTGTTCTTCCCCTAACTGGATTTGCCGTTCGTCTTTATCCATCCGTTCAGAAAGCCATTTCATGCCTTCTTCAGTCTTGAACCAGCCAACGACCCATTTGGCTTCTTCCGCCGTAGCTTCATTATCGAGCACTTTCTCGATGGTTGATATATCCGGTGTTTTCATTGTACTCATCTTCTTTTATAATAGACACACAATTCATGATTTGGAATGAGGGTAAATCCGTTTGTTTAGAGTTTTTAAGTTTATCCATCTTTATATTATACTCTATGAACTCAAACATTTACAAACCAACAGAAGAATACCAAGCAAACGTCCCATTTTATCCCGTAGCAATTTGATTGCTTGCGAATAATGCGATTTAACGGTCGGCACAGAGATGTGCAGCTTGTCAGCCACTTCTTGATTTGACAGATTATCCCGAATCTTCAGGAGACATACTTTCCGTTTCTGCTCGGGCAATTCTGCCAGAATCTTATAGAAATGTTGGAACAGATCTTTTTCTTCCAGTGCACTTTGCAGTTTATCTTCGAATTCCGGTGTATTTTGGATGACTGCATAATTCTTTTCCATGTCAGAAAAATTATCTCTTATTTCGTTTAAGATAAGATTCTTGGCAGACGTGTACAGATAATTACGCAAGTTGATTGCTCCGGCAAATAAGGAACGCGCTTCCCACAATTTGAGGAAAACTTGCTGAACAATATCTTCCGCCCGGAAAGAATCCTTCAGATACTTATAAGCTAATATATAAAGCATTTTGTTGTATCTTATGTATATAGCTGTAAAAGCTTTTTCATCACCTTCTTTCAGGCGTGAAAGCAACGTCTCGTCAGGCAGATTAGACTGAAAAAGTGGTGATGCATCGTAGTTATTCATATCCACAAATGTAGGAAAAAAGTAAAACGGATTACATTTAAATGATTACTTTTGTAATAATTAAACTCTACTGTATGCAAGATATTATTAAACTCGACTCGATTGATCAGTATAATCAGTTATATGGACTGGAAACTCTACATCCGCAGATTGCTGTTGTCGATTTATCAAAAGCGACACGCGTCCCTACACATTTCACCATCAATTATGGTGTATATGCGCTGTTTCTGAAGCAGACGAAATGTGGAGATTTGCGTTATGGAAAACAGCCTTATGATTATCAGGAAGGGACAGTTACCAGTTTCGCTCCCGGACAGATCGTTGAAGTAGTCATGGCGGAGCCGACTCCGCCCAAGTCAGTAGGTTTGCTTTTTCATCCTGATTTTATCCGGGGAGGAAGTTTGGGCAAAGAGATCAAGCGTTATTCCTTCTTTTCGTATGCTTCGAACGAGGCGCTTCATCTGTCGGATGAGGAAAAAGGAATTTTCCAGGATTGTCTGGCTAAGATAAAATCGGAGTTAGGCCGTCCGATAGATAAGCATAGCAAGCATTTGATCTGTAAAAATATAGAACTGCTGTTAGATTACTGTATGCGTTTTTATGACCGCCAGTTTGATACCCGTTCTTTTGTTTACCGGGATATTTTAGGCAAATTTGAAGAACAGCTGGATGCTTATTATCAAGGAAATCAACCTCAAATATCCGGTTTGCCTACGGTTAAGTATTTTGCGGATAAATTCCATCTGTCGCCGAATTATTTTGGAGACCTGATTAAGAAGGAAACCGGACGGACTGCTCAGGAATACATTCAGAATAAAATATTGAGTGTTGCTAAAGAAGAAATAATGAGATTAGACCTGACGATCAGTGAAATTTCTTATCGGCTGGGCTTTCAGCAACCTCAGCATCTTACCCGGCTGTTCAAGAAGTCGGTTGGTTGTACGCCTAAGGAATTCAGATCATACTGATAACCATTTCAGACAGGCATTCGAGTTATTATTCTGAGTGCCTGCCTGAAAAGAATACAGATCAAATAGTAGGATAAACGCCTGTTATGCTTCTTTCGGAGTGATGTAGCGGATGAGACGTGCGGGAACACCGCCTACAATGGTATTGGCCGGAACATCTTTGGTGACAACAGAGCCAGCTGCAATAATAGCGTTGTCGCCGATGGTAACGCCTTGCAGGATGGTTGAACTCGAACCTACCCAGACTTTTTTCCCTAATACGATTGGAGCTGGCTGTAAGGAAGCTCGTTCAGATGGTTCTATGAAATGGTTGAGCGTGGCAAAGACAACATTATGGCCTATCAGACAGTCGTCGCCCAATGTAATACCGCCTTGGTCTTGGAAGTGACATCCACCATTGATGAATACATTTTTCCCTACTTGGATATTTTTCCCGAAATCAGTATAGAGCGGTGGAAAAATACGTAAGGTCGGATTGACGGGTTTTCCTGAAAGCTGTGAAAAGAGCTCCCGTATTTCATCCATGCTGTGGTATGCGTTATTCAATTCGGCTGTAATACGCCGGGCCTCATCGTTCATTTCATTGAGAAACTGAAAAACTCCAGGGGTATACATATCTAGCGGCTTGCGTTGTGCCACATGTTCTAGAAAAGCATCGAGTGTCATATTCGTTCTTTTTAGTAGAGTTTATTTATTCAGTTATACTTGTGCTCCCATATTATAAGCTTCTTTCATAGCTTCCTTGCCTTTGATTTCTCCTACATGCCAAACACCTCCGCAGAAAATCGTTCCTTTAATTGTCGGATTTTCCAGACAATCCAGAAAACCCTGAAAGTTGGCAACAATGCGGTCCATGATCTTTGGATCATCTTCTGCTGCCGTTGCTATGAAATAGAAATCTTTATCCTTCATTTCTGTATAAAGACCACAGCAACGATCGATCATGATTTTCATTTGTCCGCTCATGGCATAAAAGTAAACCGGAGTAGCCATCACGATTACATCAGCAGCCAACATCTTCTGAATGATTTCGGCTGCATCATCCTTTTGAGGACAAGGCTTGTGATACTGGCTGCAAACACTACATCCTTGGCAAGGATGGATAATCTTGTCGCGTAAGAAAATCTTTTCTACTTCGTTCCCACTAGCCAAAGCCCCTTGAAGGAATTCGTCACAAAGTGTATCTGAATTACCGCCTTTTCGAGGACTGGAAGATAAAATCAGAATCTTTTTCATCTTTATTTTGTATAAATTAATGCTGTTATTCTGGAAACAAAAATACGGAATTTATGATTCCCCTCTTGTTTCTGAATTACGGAACGAATAACCCAAATTACAGATAACAGAAAAAGAATGGAATTATAATTCCTTTAGTTTATTCTGGTAAATACCTTTGATCAGCTCACAGGCAACAGGAAGTGCAATATCGCCGGTGTTGATCATCAGGTTGTAATGATGCGGTTCACCCCATTTTTCTCCGGTATAATATTCATAGTGGGCAATTCGGTTCCGGTTGATCCGCTTGATTTCATTCTCTGTCTTTTCCAGTGGAATACCATATTCTTGTGCACAACGCTTACGGGCGCTCTCAAGGTCGGAATAGCAGAATACTTTAATTACATGTGGATTGTCTTTTAATACAAAATCGGCACAACGGCCAACGATCACGCAAGATTCTTTTTCTGCCAGTTCCTGAATGATCTTACTTTCGGCAACGAACAGGACATCGTCTGATGACAGGCTGCGTTCGAGCGACTGCTCACTGCTTTTGGCCAGAATACATTTTAACCAGAATGACGGAATTGACTGCTCGTTTCGGACAATATAGGATTCATTGATTCCGCTTTTCTGAGCTACCAGATGGATGAATTCCTTGTCGTACAATTTAATACCTAAATCTTTGGCGATCATTTCGCCTAAAATATGCCCACCGCTTCCGAATTCACGTGCAATTGTAATGATAACATGTTCCGTTTTCGAAGTTGGTATCGTTGTGGCTTGTGGTGCATTAATCCATTTGTCAAAATATTGGTAATAAGGACTGATGAAATGGACAATAGGGCCAACTACCAATGCTGCAATGACAGTTCCTTCGCGTACGCCGTAAATCCCGGACAAGAAAATAAGGGATAATAAACAGGCTATGCAGACCAGAGAAATATCAAACCCTAATTTGACGTAACCGAATTCTTTGTGGAACCGTTTGGAGATGACGCGTACGAAATATTCTCCAGCCATCATGGCTATATCTGCCTTCACTTCAAGAGCGATGCCCGCCGCCAAGATAAAACATCCGATGAGCAGGTAAATGATGTGACTGATGTACCATACAGGTTCAACCCAGAATAATATATACATTCCCAAGTCGATAAATGTACCGAAACAGAGTGATATCGGTATTTGGAGGAGAAACATGCGAAGGTCGTCCTTCAGTTCGCTTCGGGTCATTAACGGAAGTTCCAATACGACGAAAAGTAAATTAAGGGCAATTGTCCACTGACCGATTGTCAGGGGCGTAAACATACTTAATACGTACGTAACACTCGTAATGGGAGATGTGCCTAATAAGGCTTTCGTGATTAATGCGATACCGAAGGCATTAACGAACAATGCGATTGCAAATAAACAGTAACGTCTGAATGTATAGGTGTTCATATGCTTGTCTTTTAAATTTTGGGCACAAAGTTCTCTTTATTTCCTTAATCCGTACATATAAAAAAACAACCATCCTTGGTTAAATACGAAACAAACCTTACCTTTACCTCTTAAAATATATCCGGATAAACATGTCTTTGATAGATGGTATAATAGCAGATGAAAAATCAGAAATCCGTGTGAAATATTTTCATATGGATGCATATTCACATGGAAAAGATGCCATAAGCATTGATAATGGTTTCTTTTTTGCATTAGTTATAAACGGAACAGCGGTCTTGGGTGATCTGTATCAATCCTATACGATTCGCAAGGGCGACCTGTTTATCCAGACTCCGAGTATGGGAAGTGTTCTTCAAGGCCGGCGAAGCGATTTCCAGTTAATCGGTATTTACATGGCGCCTGATTATTTCGACGGACTGTCTGACAGTCAGCCTCTCTATAATCAATTGACAAAATATTTGGGTGAAAACAGACTTCCTCTTTTTCATATAGAACTGTCTCATTTCCGGTATTTGCAAAAGACAATGCAGTTGTTTTCAGGAGACATGGACTTGTTTCATTTATATAAGAAAGGAATCATCCGAAATCTGTGTAATATGCTGTTGTTGCAAATGACAGATATACTTTGCCAGCAGAAAGAAAATGAAGCTTCCATGTATGTGAAGCACTCCAATGAAATATTTCTGCAGTTCCGTAGACTGCTGGCTTCGAATTACCGGAAGCATCATAAAATCCAGTTCTATGCAGACAAGTTAAACATATCTACTACCTATCTTTCCAGAATCGTTAAAAGAATAACCGGACGCACGGTTTATTCGCATATATCGGAACTGATTTGTGTGGAGGCGAAACGTCTGTTAGAATGTACAGATAAAGATGTAAAGGAAATATCCGATTTGTTGGGTTTTTCCGATCAATCGGCTTTTGGAAAGTTCTTCTTGAAAAAGATGGGACTTTCTCCGGTAAAATACCGGACGACGCGCCTGGATACTTAATAGGAAAAAGAGAATGCATTGAAAGGACGAAAAGAAAATCTGGATAAATAGTCGCCCCTTAAAAATGTTTTTATTTACTGGTATTCAGTAAATTAATCAATAAAAGTCTTTGATAAATCTGCAAGTTTCTTAAACTAAAGATAAGAAAACTTGCAGATTTTATGATTAAAAATACGAATAATAGCCCTTCCTTATTCAGCAGCCTGTCTGACATGCTGAACCAATCGCACCCGCTTTACCGGTTGGCGGACAAAATAGACTGGGGAAAATTTGAGACAGCTTTTCAACCTATGTATTGTCAGGACAACGGTCGTCCAGGCAAGCCGATCCGTTTAATGTGTGGTTTACTCATCCTGAAGCACCTTCGTAACCTGTCAGATGAGTCTTTGGTGGAACAATGGAGCGAAAACGTTTATTATCAGTATTTCTGTGGCATGCAGGAGTTCACTCCATCAGCCCCGTGTGCTTCTTCAGAGCTGGTCCATTTCCGCAAACGTATCGGTGAAAAGGGAATTGAACTTATCTTTCAGGAAAGCATCCGTGTGAATAATGAGGATGACGATGACCACCATCATGATACGGCCTTCATTGATTCTACAGTCCAGGAAAAGAATATCACTTACCCCACGGATGCGAAGTTGCATAAGAAGATCGTGAAAAAAGTTCTTGGCATTGTGAAAAAGCTGGGCCTTCCCCTGCGTCAAAGCTACACCTTTGTGCTGAAGGCGATCTGTCGTGATCAGCGTTTCCGGAACCATCCCAAGAACAGGAGAAAAGCCCTTATGGCAGACAGGCGTTTACGTACAATAGCCGGAAGACTGGTCAGGGAGCTGAAGCGTAATCTTAAAGGGAATCACGACTATGACAAATTACTCGAAATCTTTGAAACCGTTCTTTCCCAAAGACGTAATAGCCGGAAAAAGATCTATTCCATTCATGAGCCAGAGGTACAATGCATCAGCAAGGGAAAAGAACATAAGAAATACGAATTCGGCAACAAGGTATCCATCATACGTTCTGTCACAGGCATTATTCTTGGCGCCATGTCCTTCCGTAATGAATATGACGGGCATACCATCGGGTCTTCCCTGGAACAGGTGGAACGGTTAACCGGGCGGAAAATCAAACTACTGGCAGGTGACAGGGGATACAGAGGCAAAAAGGAAATTAACGGGACGAAGATTATGATTCCCGATGTTCCCAAGAAATCAGACAGCCGTTATCAGAAACAGAAAAAACATAAACTCTTCCGCAAGCGTGCAGGAATAGAACCGACAATAGGTCACTTAAAGTCGGATTACCGGTTAGGCCGCAACTTTTATAAGGGTGTGGTGGGAGATACTGTCAACGTGCTTCTGGCGGCAGCGGCATATAACTTCAAAAGAGCCATGAAAGCTCTTTGGTGCATGATTCATAAAATCTGCGAGATACTGTATCTGAACAATATCTCGCAAAAATGGGCTTTTTAAGGGACGACTAAATAAAAAACCGATTTGATCCGGCCAAGTTCACTGTTCTCGAATGTTTTTCTATACAAATCATAAATCTGTAAACGAATATTAGGTGTAATTCCAGAAATATTTTGGACCTTAATCATGCAAATTAAATTCTGCAATGTCTCCAATTTCTGCTTCAAAGCAGGCACCTGACATTTGTTCGTCATATAGAATGGAAGAACGACATTATAGGCTTTTCCCGAATTGTCATGTGGTTACATATTATAATTTTTTTCAAAGCCAACAATAATAAAGATGGCATGTGAAATGAAAAACTAAGTTCATTTATACATATCATCTTATTTTTTTGAATATTTACTGACTATCCCTATGTATTCAAGGTGTACTTTATTTAATGCTTATCATAAAGCCTTCCGATTCAATCAAACACTTACTAATGACTACTTGAAATGAAAATCAAAATTTTACCCAAACATGATATAAAAGGAGCTTTATCATTATTGAATTGGTCTCACATTTATACAAAATATTTTATAGTGCTTTGCTAGGAGTTCAAGGCATACCTCCGTTCGCATCGCCCTCCAAACCCAATTTATCAATAAGGTCTTTAGTGACTATATCAGCCGGAGCACGTAAAGTTGTAATGATCCATGACTTCGTGATTTCATCCCAACGTTGATTGGAAACAACCTGCCAACCAGCTGCAACCAAACTTTCTTTGGGCTCCATTTCTTTTCTACGCTTTCTGTCCTTCTTCCAGTTTTTCCGATACTGATCCGTAATGTCACAGGTTTCTTTTAGCGTAATCTCCAGTTTATACTCACCGGTTCCCCAACAGTCCTTATATTGGTCATGTTCATCCCGATAGCCCATATAAGAGCGAGGCACGATAAAACTTTCGCCCATTACCTTATAAGCAGATGGATCGTCTTTTTTCCGCGCATAACGTAAAAAGCCCTTCTCGTCAAGAATGCTTTTGTCTATCGGAACAGTAATCTTGAAATTTCCCAGTTCCTGATTTTTCTGCATGACAACCACATAATTGATCCATGAAGAAATCAGCTTAATATCCATATTCAAGGTGTAATTCTTGCGTTCCTCGAAAGAGAAAGGAATGTCATAGACCGAATTAGGCAAATTGGAACGGGTCGGACTGATGATAAGTGTATCGAGCACCAGCTCAAACTTGGAATGATTGATAATGTGGTAGATTTTCGAACGGTCGATATGACAGGAAATATAGAACACCGTATCATTGCCTTCCTTGCGCAAACATCCGATGCCGTCGAAACACATTCCTTTTGGATCCATAGCTCCATCCCAAGACCTTTCTCTATAAAAATCATTTACTTCCGAAACTGTACTGATCTTGATTTCATAGACATTTTCTTCCTCAACAGTCTTTTCCCATTCTTCCTTCAACCTAGAATTCCGGGTCACAAGTGCACCTATTGCGTTAACCCCCCAATCGATAAATGAAGTTACATATCCTGAAGCTATTCCTTTACCTGCATTCAAGGCCGCTGAACCCAAATCAGACAAGTAACTTCGGGAAGAACGCAATTCTGCTGATTGTTCAGCAATCTCATTCGACAAGTCGTCGCTTGTATAAATAAATGTCTGGTACTCTATCTCCTGAGCCATTACAAGAATAGAGCATAAAGAAAGACAAGCTGTAAGAATAATTTTTTTCATAATCAACAATTTTTTCAGTATGATATTTCTTTACAAATATATTATTTTTTATTATTCTTTTATATCTTTTTGAGCTTTATATATAAAATATCAAATTCCATCAATCAGGATGAAAGAAGCCCAATAGCAGGGTTGGCTGAAACTGATTTTATCTACTTGGACAGTCTTCCCGGCTCTACCGGGAGGTATGGGCTGCAGACGGTGGACAACAGGCTGTTCGATGACCGATGTACGCATCTTTTCCTGTGCTGATTGCAAGGCCTGGCATTTAGGCATTTTCTTCTTGATAAGATTTTCGTAGAAGAAAGACATCAGATATTGGGTAGCCTTGTCGTTTACCTCCCATAAAGACACCATAACCGAATTGGCTCCACCTTTCTTCAGTCCACGGGGCATACCTGACATTCCATCAACCGTCACTCTTCCCAATCCTGTCTGACAGGCCGACAAGACAAACAGATCGACTTTATGCAAGTTCAAGTCACATAGTTCACGAGCCGTCAGCACACCATCTTCCACCTTTTCATTCTCGGGCTTTTGCTTGGCGCATAGATTGGCTCCGGAAAGAACAACTCCGCACCGAAGCATGGAAAGGTCTTCGGAGATACTGTCCTTTGCATAAAGAAGCTGTGGAACTATCTGATAGTCGGAACAATAGCCATGTGTAGACAGATGCACCAGATTATGGGTCTGGATTTCATGCTTGATATTTCTTTCTGTTCCCTGAGAACGGCTCAGTATCCGACAGGAACCTCCTTGCCAGTAATGCCCGATACTGTCAATTTCCATCCTCGACCCTGTCAAGTAAGTGTATCTGCCGCCCACTACCGGAGGAAGCCGGTCGATATACAAGACTTTGCTTCCCCTACGGTCAGGGATTGTATCGACATACTCTTTTACCGAAGACTTGTCATCATAATCAAGACCGCCTACCAACAAAGGCGACCATGAAGTAACCTTTTGATGCTTTTCGCACAAGCGCCGGGAAGAAGATAACCGGTAAAATCGGCAATCTGGACGGTCGAATACCATATATTCAATCCCCAGCAAATAGAAAAGACCTTCCGGGACAAAATAGACGGAAGATTGAGAGGGCACATGTTTCAAAATCGGTTCCCATATTTTACGCCCCAACAAAGTATCAGAATATAATCTGTTCTTGTCTTCATTTCGCCGGGAATAAATGGCTTCTTTCACCGTACAGGACTTTCTGCCATTAGCCTGCAATTCCAAACGTTCGAATTCACCGGCGGAAAAAAGAGGGATAAATTGTGTGGAAACAGCCTTCCCCGCTACCAATGCAGCATAGCGGATAGAATCTTGATGGATGTACTGCACAAATTCCACCAGCCTATCTGAATTATTCTTCAAGGCTACTTTTATATCCTTCAAGCCTACCGTTAAATCTTTCCGATAAGCTTCGAACTCACTGACTTCTGCTATTAAATGCAATTCCAACCTCTCTGCTTCTTTTTCAAGTAAAATTCTATCCGGTATTTTAGCGGAACGTAGCTGCATCCTTAATTTCTTGAGGCGTGTATAATCGGCCAACAGTCTTGGATTCGCGGCAACTAGTTTCTGAAAATTGATATTGGCTTGCATCAAGACTGACTTGGAAAAGACAGCCACATCAAAAAGAAAATCTGGATCGGCAGTAGCAGTAGCATAGCACTCGGATAGCAATCTGTTATGAACATTCCAGAAATTCAGCCGTTCATCTTCTGTCATAAAAGCAAAATTCGCGAGTACATAATCCTTCTCTCCTTCAAAATATTTTTTAAACCAAGAGACTGATTCGCTGATATTTCCTTTCTTCAACAAGATTTCGGCCTTCTTTCTCAATGACACGAGATAATCAGGATGCGACTTTCCCAAATGTACCTTCTGCCACTCCAATGCCTGGCCTATATATAGAAGAGCTTTGTCAAAATCTTGAAGTTCGGCTTCGACAACTGCCAGATTTCCAGCACAGACGTATTTGTCGGACTTCTCGTCTGAATACATAGCATAGGCAGTTGAAAGTGCACTCTTTGCCTCGGCAAAACGATTTTCTACCCACAAGATATAACCTTTATTCTGGATGGCACTACGATACACGGAAGTATCTGCCAGTGATGTCTCAAGCACATCATCCAGCAAGGCGAGGGCCTTTTCAGGATTATTTAGTCGCATATAAGCGGAAGAAAGATTGATAATCTTGATTTCTTCACCCACACTGAATGTTTTTTCCTCCAATGCATCTATGACTTTCTGGTATTCTCCGGTAAGCAGCCACAAACCACTCAAATTCAACAACACCTTTTCTAGGTTTTCACCCCTTACAAGTTCGAGCAGACGTTCATTCCAGTGGATTGCTTGAGTATAGTTACCTGCCAGTTTGTAGCATTGTGCCAGAGGTTCGTACAATTTTCTTTTCTGTATCAGATTAATCGGCTTCACTTTACTATACCATTCAATGGCTTCCTCATAAAGTCCCATCTCCTGACATTGTTTGCCTTTGTCGAAGCAGCCAGCCTCCTGAGCCAATAAATTGCCGGCATATAAAAATATCCAAAGTAACACCCATTTTCTCATACGACATCAATTACCCACTATAATAACACTGATATCCTTATCCGACAAGTTTACCACTTCAATCGTATATTCCCCGAAGTTCTTCATCTCCCAGCACACTTGAGCAGAAGGTTTTCCTCCGGAAGAAACATCTTTCAACACTTGATTGTTCCTTACATCATTTACTGTTAGATTAATCATGCCGTCGGCCTCGGCCACAACAAACAATTCCTTGGGGCCTGAACCTTTTGTACAATAAGTACATTTGCTATGAGCTGCAATGGCACGCTGGGTATACCGACAGTCAAATTCTGAACGCAGCAACGATGCCTCCTCCAATTCCACCGGCTGTAAATCCATGGAAACCAACGTATCGACATACGAAGGCTCAAATTGAAGATGCTGTCCCAAAGGAATATCTCCGGGAGAAAGGTCTTTCAACAGACTGAAGCGGTCAAAAGCCGTAAGGCCTATTTTTTCTCCCTTGTAGACAAATAAACCTCCCGAACTATTATATTCTTCTGCATTGTATTCTTTTAGGCAATCGACCAGTTCATCAAGATTCTTGCTGGCCACTCCATAGCGGATTCTCAAACAATAATCCTTGAAAAGCTCCATTTTGGCAGATAAAGGAGCGGTCTGTGCCCCAAGCCAAACAGACAGATTACACAGACAAAACAAAAGGCAAATTATTCTTCTCATATATTTATAGATTTAATTTTCCATTCCATCAAGTATGACAAATACCGCCCAATAGTCGGGAGAACTATAGATTCCGTTTATGTATGCTTTCAGATACTGCTGGGCGTCCTTCAACGCTTTCTGTTTATCACCCATAGCAAACAAATTCTTGTAAAACTCTGTCATAAGAATCTGCGTAGCCTTGTCGCTTACTTTCCACAGGCTCATCACAATTGTATGTACTCCTCAATTTTTTCAATCCACGCTGTAAACTAAACACTCCTTCGGAGGTTATATCCTCCAAAGCTGTCTAGCCAGCGGAGAGCACAACTAGGTCAAGTCCTCTCAAATCAAGACGGGAAAGTTCTTTCGATGTCAGGATTCCATCCTCCATCTTTTTATCAAAGGAATCGGGATTCATCAAATAATCCCCTGCGGTCCGTAAGGAACAATCCACTGTTCGACAAGAAATAATCTTCCGGACTAACAGCATTAGAAAACTCCTGCCGGAGTCTGGTCTCTTTGATACTCCGTCGCCAATTCCAACTGAGCCCTTATATAAAACTCCGATTCCGTCCCCCAATTTAATCCTATGATGCGGAGGCTTTTCAACAAGACTGATTCCGCTTTTTGATTGTCATCCAGATACGAATAACACAAGCTGACCATGTTCAAAGAATTCCCATACCACAGGTTGTTTTTTCCAAAATATTGTTTTTCAAGTTCTGCTCCTTTCAGTACATACTCCAATGCTGCATCATAATCACCTTCAAAAAGTTTCTGTTGAGCCCAAGCACCATAACGATCACTTTCAACTGTAACCCTTTGATCAACACGTGGCAATCTATAAAACGGTGAAAGCTTTTCTGTCTTTTCGACATTTCCTAATTTGTAATAACAGCTTGCCAGCCAAATAACAGAATATTCCCGCCTCATGTACCCTTCGATCAATTCCGCTTTATCCAATTCATCACTTTTTTCAAAATAGGGTATAGCCCCCTCGTATTTCCCTTGCCCGTATAGATCAACACGCTTGTTGAAATAAAAATTAGACATCAGACTTTGAGCTGATGCCCCAAGTACAACATTTATCAAAAATCCGATCAATAACAGACACCTTCCCATATCTAGAACAAATTTACTTCGGTTAAACCTTACCTGACCATTATTCCAAGCCGTCAAGCATAATGAATGCCGCCCAATATTTCGGATCAGCATACTGCGAACCGGCCGAACGTAATTGTTTCACAGCTTCTACCAAGGCTTTATTTTTCGGCATTCCATTCACTATATTCTTATAGAATGAAGACATCAGTAGAGACGTAGACTTGTCACTGACTTTCCACGAAGCCATGACAATCGTATTAGCTCCGGCCTGTTTGAACCCTCGTTGAAGACCGAACACGCCCTCACCCGTAACCCTTCCTTCTGCGGTAAGGCAAGCAGAAAGGACAACCATATCGGTATGACTCAAATCCATAACAGCGATTTCTCTTGCCGAAAGGAAACCGTCATCCGACATTTTCAGGTCAGTGGCCAATTGTGTATTGTTCACACCGGCAAAACACACTGCAGTATTTTCCATCACCCGATCACCGTCTTTCAATGTAGCAGACAAACGCAATGATGGGATTTTATCCACTACAATTTCCGAGTCCAACAGATAAAGTCCATGTGTTGCCAGATGGATAAGCTGTGCGTCACTGCCGGAAAGTTTCTTAAAAGACTCTTCTGTGGCATTTTCTTCCTGATATAAATCCACATGTATCTGTTTCGATGACAATAACTTGTCAATATCCTTCACTTCTTTGTCACTTCCGGCCAGATAGGTCAGCTTGATCTGCCGTTCGCCACGGGCATCTACGTCATTCAGACTGACGTTGGTGGCATCGTATTCAATACCTCCATACAATACAGCCTTTGTCCATCGGCTAGGTTTCCTTTCCTTGGCCAATATACGGGTTGAAGACAGACGATACATATCGAATTTCTCTGCCATCATCAACAAATCATCGTATGGCATATATTCGACGGGAACTTTATGCAAGATACCGGTAGGCGAAAAATAGATACATTCGACACCTTCCATGAAAGGCCTTATCGGATTCCATATCTTGTTTCCGTTTTCAGCTGTCACCTGCATTATACCTTGTTGCATTTTATCATAAGTTGTTTTTTCTGTCAACGGAATAAAGACTGGTGCGTTCCATTCCTTTTTCAATAACAATGCTCCATACATGGCCACACTATCCTGTCGGCTATAATCAATGAATTCAATAGACAGATCTGTATCCTCCAAATGTTTCTGAACATCCATCCAGGTTACATTCAAAAATTCCGTATAGTCCCGGTAAGACTGAAGACATGACATCAATCCGGCTTCCAGTGTCTCCGCTTTCTTCTTTAATGTAGTTCTTGTCATTTCATCGATCGCAAGGTTGTTTACTAGTTCCCGCTTAATGACTTCCAGTTCGTCAAAGTCGGCCTGCAATTTGGCATCTCCGCTTTCACGAATCTGCCGTTCGCACAATAACGAAGAATTCAACAGTAATCCTTTGGAGAAAAGTGCCAGGTCGTAAACCTTCCCGGCAAATTGGGAAGGCTTCCCCACAGTATCCACAAATTTTCCGGCATCATAAATCTGCTGGCTAAACATTCTCCAGAAATTATTCCGTTCGCCTTCTGTCAGAGACGAAAAATATAGCTTGGAGTGACTGATGATGTCATCGGCCTGCAGCGAGTAGTACTTTTCGGCTTCCTTATGTTTTCCTAATCCCAACGCAATGTCAGCCAATAACATCGTGGTGTTGGTTCTCTCGGCAAAAAGGGCAGCACTTTCGAGATTATTTTCATTGACCAACAGGCTTGCTTTCTTATAGTCCTTAACAAAGAGATGGAAAGGAGCCAGACATTCCAGATAGACATCTTTCAACTCTTCGTTTTTCACATTTGCCCGGATAAGACTTTCACAACGGTCTATGGTCTGCAACATCTGATTCCATTGGCGGTTGAGGTAATATACAGAAGCCAAGTATTCCAATGATATAATATAATTCATATGCGACTCACCATAGGTTTTCTTCGTTTGGTCGACCAAGGTTTCGGCATCACGACAAAGCGTGGACAACAATTCTTGCGAATCGTCATGTACAAATTCCCCTTTATTATTTTGGCGGAGATCCATTTCGGCAAGCATGTTACCGATAATACCATGAGCTAGAACCTCCCAACTATCTTTCCCATTTTTCAAGCTTGGAAGCAAACCACGGCTCAAATCCACTGCATCAAGATATTTCCCCACTGAAGACAGGGCATCGATTTTATTCCGAACAAACTGATTATACTGATGCTCAGAAAGCCCGGTCAAAGCCAGACAAGAATCAGCCAGCTCTATCGATTTTCGGTACTCACCCACCATGTTATATAGAGAAGACAATTGGGTAAGCATATCAAATACAAGGGGGTGAGATGTCCCGAACCTTTGTTTACAGGAACTGATATTGTACAATAAATATCCGATTGTTTTCTGCTGATATTTGCTCCCGATTCCCAATACCAAAACAAACGGCAATCCTTGTTCCATTCCAATACTGTCGTTGCCGGATCTATACCCATCCATCAAATCGAACACTTGCCCTGCCAATTCATTGAATTTATCGTATTCATAATTTTTCTCGTAGGCATACGCCAAAGTAGCCAATGTAGCGACATCTTTCCCGTCATTCATCTTTTCAGCCAAAGCCAATAACCTTTTACGTTCATCATTATTTATATGAAAAGAATTACAAAGAGTAAGCAGCCGGAACACCATTTTAGGATCGCAGGAAGGATTTTGTTCCAAATAATCTAACAGACGTTGCATAGCCAGATTCATTCCGTAATAATCATTCAAACCAAAACAAGCCGTTGCCAGTCCATAAAGCACATCAGCATAGATATCCCCTTGTCCCTTTATTTTCTGCAAGGCAGATTTATAGAGCATGACCGCTTGCGGCCATCGTTCCAGACTTGAATTAATTTCAGCCCTGTCATACAAGACTCCAGCCAAGCCCTCGTCCGATCGCTTTCTCATCAGCCCCTGTACAATATTCAAGCAAGAATCTGCTTTCTCGTAATACCCTGCTATGCCATAAATGGAGGACAGGCGTCTTAGTTCCTTCCCGTGCGTTTCCGAACCATAACCATGTAACTTTTCAGCAATCCGGCAACAATCCTGCTGATACTTCAAGCTCAATTCATAATTCTTCAGATGAACAAAACAGACAGCAGCATTCTGCTCATTCAACAAATAAGCCATCGGAGTAGCATCACTCTTCATGAATTTGGACAAGGACTTTAGGGCCCACTCACGGGCTTCAACACATTTCTTCCATTGAGATTTACTTTCTAAATAATCGGCAAGTCCACGAGCACATGTAAAAAAAAATGGATCATGAAATGACTCGAACTTATGGGTAATCAGCAAGGATTTATACACATCAAAATAATTGACTCTTTCATCATTCATCTCGATAAAATAACTTTGCAATGTTATTTTTGAAAAGAACTCAACATAATTCTTAACCTTTACAGAATCACAATACAAATATCTATACAAAGTATCTACATAAGCTGTATAATCGTATGGCTTTTGTTTGGGGGAACAAAATTGCATACCATACCTGATCCGTAATGCACAATTTTTCAGACTATTTTCTACTGAAGAATCCGAAATTTGTGAAAACACGTAATTAAACGTGGTCATCAACAATACCAAGACCCATATTTTCCCATTTTTCATAAAACAGCAATTAACATTTTGTCGCTAATATAGCAATTATTATTGACAAGATATCAATTTATAAAATTAAAATTGTACTTTCACAACGCATCTATCTTCTTATTGCAAATGATCCAATAATATAAATGCAGCCCAATATTGAGGGGTATCATACTTGTCACTTTGATAAGAACGTAGAAAAGCTTGAGTTTCCAACAATGCATATTTCTTCTTTTCCCTTTGAAGCGAGGAAAGATAAAATTCAACCATCAAATATCGGTATCTACATCATTAACTTTCTATAAACTCATCATCAACGAATGTGCTCCCACTTTCTTGAATCCACGCTGTAATCCCATCACTCCATCGGTACTTATCTCTCCTAATCTGGTCTGACAAGCTGAAAGGACTACCAAATTTAAATATGACAAATCCAGTTTAGCCAGCTCACGGGCTGTCAAAATTCCATCCTCCACATCATCCGGACAGTCCCCACTAAGCACCATAGCTACTCCTGACAGAAAAAGTTCTGTACGGCTTAATGCCTAATCTTTATGATTTCGCAGCTCGTCCTGGAAAAGCCATACAACTTTGCCCCTTTTGGCCAAAAAAGAATTGCCCCCTTGGCCCACAATATGATAAACCCTTTAAAATTCCTGGTGATGGGGGCAATTTTATTTTACCCTTTTAATTTTATCTGTTTT
The DNA here is from genome assembly GCF_023744375.2 of Parabacteroides sp. AD58. NCBI lineage: Bacteria > Pseudomonadati > Bacteroidota > Bacteroidia > Bacteroidales > Tannerellaceae > Parabacteroides > Parabacteroides absconsus. The sequence goes on from NZ_CP146284.1 coordinate 3,547,992, forward strand.
TCTTAGACCTTAACTTACGCATGCTTTCACCATGCAGTTCTATAGTATGAGCCGTGTGGATGATACGGTCAAGTATGGTATCGGCTATTGTCGGAGCACCAACCATGTCATACCAGTTGGACGACGGGTATTGCGAGGTTATGATGATGGACTTCTGTTTATGCCTGTCTTCAATAATTTCAAGTAGTATGGGACGTTCCTTGGCATCAAATGGTACGAGAAACAAGTCATCGAGGATGAGCAACTGACAGCGTCCAATTTTTTTGAGTTCTGCTTCAAGTACACCTTTGATTTTTGCCACTTTCAGTGTACCAAACTGTTTTGGTGCATAGGTATAGAGAGTCCAGAATCTTCTTTTACACGCCTCGTGATCTAGGGCACACGCCAGATAGCTTTTCCCCGTACCAGAAGAACCGGTTATAAAAGATTCAGCCCTTTATGCACAAAATCAAGGTTGGCGAGGTGTTCCATCTGATTACGGTCCAGTCCCCGGTTTACGGTATAGTCAATCTGTTCAATATTTTCATCCGATATTACTATGAAAAATATAATCGTGAGCTCTCTTTTCTGACGAATGCGAAGCCGCTTTCTGCATTGGATGTCGCTAATCTTTATAAGAAAAGATGGTTGATTGAGTTGTTCTTCAAATGGTTCAAGCAACATCTTAAAATAAAGAAATTCTGGGGCACAAGGGAGAATGTTGTTCGCATACAAATCAGTGTTGCAATTGTCACATACTGTCTTGTGGCTATTGTCCAATATGATATGATTACATCGGCTCACAGTTCTTAGATAAAACTCAAAATCGGTCACAAACTTATGGTCTATTTCCCGAAGCGCTATATCTGATATTCTATACTTTACTTTCATGAACTCTTCCAACCGCCTGTAAGTTCGGTCATATTTAACAAGAGTAGCCGGAGCTTTACTGATGCCACAAAGTTTTTCTGCATCCTCATTGTGCTGTCTAAAAAGCTCCAGTAAAGTCTGTTGTCTCACCTCATATCCGAGAAAAGCATTTCTTACTTTTTCGGCAGTCACAAAGGAATCCCTTGATTCTATATAGCGGTAGTGGTTGTTCAATGCGGTGCGTATGTCATCCAGCATATTGTTCACCTGCCTTGCTTTCGCTCCGTTCCCTGACAAACGTCCCAGTTTGGTGTCCCACAGACGAGGCTCCACATCCAGTTTTGAACTGAATTGTGACATTTCCCCGTTTACGGTGATACGAATCATAATGCTCGCCTTACCTTCTTTGTTCACGTAGTTCTTTCTCAGATAGAAGAGAATTTTGAATGTACTTTTGCTCATAACTGTATCTGTTTTATATCCTTCGTTACAATCGTTACACAATGTCACAAAGGAAAGGTTATTAATTGAATTATGAGCAGACAGAATTGAGACAACAGCGGACAAATCAGCGAGTTAGCATGAAAATCGTTACAATAATTAGACGTCGTTTTTTCTGTAACGATTTAGTAACGGAACTTTGTCCGAAGTGGGCTGTTTGATGTCCTTGGATTGGCACTTACAGGACATAAAAAAAGCCCACAAATATTGAATTTGTGAGCTTTGTCTCTTTTTGACTCTCTATTTTCAAGTCTCAGCGGTGCGTACGGGACTCGAACCCGTGACCCCATGCGTGACAGGCATGTATTCTAACCAGCTGAACTAACGCACCTTGGATAGGAGAATAATTATTTTAAGAAGCGGTGCGTACGGGACTCGAACCCGTGACCCCATGCGTGACAGGCATGTATTCTAACCAGCTGAACTAACGCACCTTGAATAGGGGAATAATTATTTAAGAAGCGGTGCGTACGGGACTCGAACCCGTGACCCCATGCGTGACAGGCATGTATTCTAACCAGCTGAACTAACGCACCATTCTTTTTATTTATTCTTGCTATCTCTCTCGATTGCGGTGCAAAGGTATGTATTATTTTTGAATCTGCAATAGTTTTGAGAATAAAAATGCAAACTATTTTATAAATGCCTTGTTTTCAAAGTCGTTTTTGCCGGAAATATTTCCAGTGAGAATCAAAAACGATTCTCGGGAGTTTCGTTTCTGATTCTCGTTGGAAGTATAAACCATTGTCATATAGGTTTTGCTGAAAAAGCCGGCGTATTTTTACAAATTCTCGCCGGCTTTTCATGAATATACGCCGGCTTTTGGAGATTTCTTAGGCAGGAATGAATTCTCGGATGGGAATAGGCCGACATCAACCTGAGGTGTAACGGGTAATTGAAAGGCTTTTCTGATATATAAATAGGTAAGAACTGACAAAAAAACGCTCGGGAAAGCAGAAAAAGAGATTCTTTGAGCCATTTTGTCAGAAATTATGACAGCAGATAATTGCCTGGAGACTTTTTCTCCTTTGGCACAAGGTTTGTAGAGTATTTGGTGTGCGACTTGAAAAAGTCCACAGATGAAACTTGAATAATAACAATAAAAAATATAAGCATTATGGGAAAGATTATAGGAATCGACTTAGGTACAACCAACTCTTGTGTTGCTGTTTTGGAAGGTAACGAACCGGTTGTAATTGCTAACAGTGAAGGTAAAAGAACTACTCCTTCTATTGTAGCGTTTGTTGAAGGTGGTGAACGTAAGGTTGGTGATCCGGCTAAACGTCAGGCTATCACGAACCCGCAGAAGACAATCTTCTCTATCAAACGTTTCATGGGAGAAACATATGATCAGGTACAGAAGGAAATTGCCCGTGTACCGTATAAAGTAGTACGTGGCGACAACAATACTCCGCGTGTGGATATCGATGGTCGTCTGTACACACCGCAGGAAATTTCAGCAATGATCCTGCAGAAAATGAAGAAAACAGCTGAAGATTATCTGGGACAGGAAGTAACAGAAGCCGTTATTACCGTTCCGGCTTACTTTAGCGATGCTCAGCGTCAGGCTACGAAGGAAGCTGGTGAAATCGCCGGTTTGACTGTACGTCGTATCGTAAACGAACCGACTGCCGCTTCATTGGCTTATGGTTTGGATAAAGCCAACAAGGATATGAAGATCGCCGTATTCGACTTAGGTGGTGGTACATTCGATATTTCAATCCTGGAATTAGGTGATGGCGTATTCGAAGTTAAATCAACCAATGGTGATACACACCTGGGTGGTGATGATTTCGACCATGTAATCATCGACTGGTTGGCTGATGAGTTCATGAAGGACGAAGGCGTTGATTTGCGTAAAGACCCGATGGCTCTGCAACGTTTGAAGGAAGCTGCTGAAAAGGCAAAGATTGAATTGTCAAGTACAACTTCTACAGAAATCAACTTGCCGTATATCATGCCGGTTAACGGTGTTCCAAAACACTTGGTTAAGACATTGACACGTGCTAAATTCGAACAGTTGGCCGACAGCTTGATTCAGGCTTGTATCGCTCCTTGCCGTCAGGCATTGAAAGATGCTAACTTGACAACATCAGATATTGATGAAGTTATCTTGGTAGGTGGTTCAACTCGTATTCCGGCTGTTCAGGCTATCGTTGAGAAATTCTTCGGTAAGACTCCTTCTAAAGGTGTTAACCCGGATGAAGTAGTTGCCGTTGGTGCTGCTATCCAAGGTGGTGTCTTGACAGGTGAAGTGAAAGACGTCTTGTTGCTGGATGTTACTCCGCTGTCATTAGGTATTGAAACCATGGGTGGTGTCATGACGAAGTTGATCGAAGCCAATACGACTATTCCTACGAAGAAGTCTGAAGTCTTCACAACTGCAGTCGATAACCAGCCGTCTGTTGAAATCCATGTATTGCAGGGTGAACGTTCATTGGCTAAGGATAATAAGTCAATTGGTCGTTTCCACTTGGATGGAATTCCAGCAGCTCAGCGTGGTGTTCCTCAGATCGAAGTTACATTCGATATCGATGCCAATGGTATCTTGAATGTTTCTGCTAAGGATAAAGGAACAGGTAAAGTACAGAGCATCCGTATTGAAGCTTCCAGTGGTTTGAGCGAAGACGAAGTTAAACGTATGAAGGAAGAAGCTGCTGCCAATGCTGAAGCCGATAAGAAAGAAAAGGAACGTATCGACAAACTGAATCAGGCAGACAGCATGATCTTCCAGACTGAAAAACAGTTGAAGGATCTGGGCGATAAGATCCCGGCCGACAAGAAGGCTCCGATCGAAGCTGCTTTGAACAAACTGAAAGAAGCTCATAAAGCTCAGGACATTGCAGGTGTAGATGCTGCTATGGCTGAATTGAACAGTGTATTCCAGGCTGCCAGCCAGGAAATGTACAATGCTCAGAACGCTCAGAGCGGTGCTCAGGCCGGTGGTGCAAACTTCGGTGGTCAGGCAAACAACAATGCTGGTAACAATAATAATAATGGTAAAGACAATGTTACTGACGTGGACTTCGAAGAGGTCAAATGATTCCGATAAGTAAACAATAATAAACAATAAGCAAAAGCGTGCAGCTCAACGAGTTGCACGCTTTTTGCGTTTATAGGGTTCATGGTTTCTATATGTTTTCTATGGGCTTTTTTATCTCTTATTTGCGACATATTTGCGACACGTCTTATTTGGCGATAAGATACAACTTAAATTGATATAAACCATTTATAACGAGAAGAATATGCCAAGAGGAAATTACACCATCCAAAGATGTTGCGAGGAGTGCGGTAAAATCTTTACTCCGCCCACATTGATGTCAAAGTGTTGTTGCCCAGCTTGTTCCAAACGAGCATACAAGAAAAGACAAATCGCAAAAGAGAAGGAAGCGATACGTCAAGCATTAATTAGACAGATACCATCCAGCAAGGGATTTCTAACGGTTAAAGAAGCTATGTTGATTTACGGTATTAGTAAGGATGTACTTTATCGCATGATACGACAAGGCTCTATACCATCATACAATTTTGGTCAACGCCTGACACGCCTTAGTCGGCAATATATGGATGAACACTTCAAAGCAAAGACCAGGAGTAAAAAGAGGAAAAAGGAAACATTATCCTTTGAACCAAAAGATTGTTATACTATCGGAGAGATTGCAAAGAAATTTCATATCAATGATAGTAGTGTCTTTAAGCACATACGGCGTCATTCTATTCCTACACGCCAAATCGGTAATTATGTTTATGTTCCCAAATCTGAAATTGATAAATTATATAAGTCATTATGAAGAAAGCATTACCAAACACTAAAGTAACCGTCAAACTCAGAAAATCAAATTATAAAGATGAGTGGTATCTGATTATAGAATCATACCCGGTTTACAAGCGAGGCTCTAAACTGGCAAGTCGTGTGGTTGAATCAATTAACCGAACCATATCCACACCAATTTGGGACAAGGCTTCCATTGCACGAATCTTGCCGGATGGAACATTCAATTACAAACCTAAGTGTGATTTGAATGGAATCATCCAATGCCGTTCAACGATAGATCAAGAGGCTTGTATCTATGCCGACAATGTGCGTAAGTTACGGCAGCATGAATACGATAGCGCAATTCTATATACAGATAAAGAGAACGAAATCGCTGCACAAAACGAGCGGAGCGAACAAGACTTTATCAAGTACTTCAATAGCATTATCAGTAAAAGGCATCCCAACAGTTCCGATTCAATTATAGTCAACTGGAGACGTGTGGGCGAACTGTTGAAGATTTATTCTAAAGGACAACCAATCCCATTCAAGGAAATCTCCGTTAAACTACTCGAAGATATTAAGATGTTTCTGTTACGTGCCCCCATGGGAGGAAATAAAAAAGGAACGATCTCACAGAATACTGCATCTACCTATTTCTCTATACTCAAGGCCGGATTAAAACAAGCGTTCGTTGATGAATATCTTACCGTTGATATAGGTGCAAAAGTAAAGGGGATAACAAACATTGAGAAGCCTCGTGTTGCACTTAGTATGAATGAAGTGCAAATGTTGGTTGATACTCCTTGTAAGGACGATGTTTTAAAACGTGCGTTCTTATTCTCTATTCTCACAGGATTACGACATAGTGACATCCAGACTTTGAAATGGAAACAGATTCAGCAAACAAGTAAGGGTACATGGCAAGCAGTTATAGTTCAGCAGAAAACAAAAAGACCAGATTATAAGCCAGTCATACAACAAGCTCTCCAACTCTGTGGAGAACGCCCAAACAATGAAGAATCTCTCGTTTTTGAGGGATTGACAGATGCCTCCTGGATTTCACGTCCTCTGAAAGTTTGGATAGAAGCATCCGGTATAAAGAAGCATATCACCTTCCATTGCGGCCGCCATAGTTTCGCTTCGCTATTGCTGGAAAATGGTGTTGACATATATACAATAAAAGATTTAATGGGCCATACAAATGTAAGAACCACGCAGATTTATACGCACATCGTGAACGAACAGAAAGAAAAAGCTGCTAATACATTACACATCGAAAATTTGACTTTGTAGGTCATGGTGGAAACTTCCACCCTTGAGCATCAATGACTTATAACAAAGAATCATAAACGCATCATAAACACATCATAATTTACCCCTCATAAAGCACCTGCTTTTTGAGGGGTATTTTGCATCATAGATACTCTCAATGGAGAGCATTTTACTATAAAAAGAGTTTGCTCCCTCTTTTATTATCCTTTTGTGTTAATGAAAATTAAATCTATCGGTGGTGAATGAGTGGGTAATTGGTGGCTTTCAAGCACCTATTTAGCACCCATAAACATACATATACTTTTGCGGCATTAACTCTAAAATACGAAAGATATGGCTTATAAAGTAAATTCGTTGGAGGAGATGCCAAATGCATTGTCCTACCTGATTGAGTCCGTAGAGGCTCTACAATCTAAAGTAAATGCCCTGCAGAAAGCAGGCAAGTAATTCACCCAAGTGGATGGATATAGACGAGCTCTGTGCTTACCTACCATCGCATCCTGCCAAGCAAACGGTTTATGGATGGGTTTCAGCCAAACAAATCCCCGTACATAAAATAAATAAGGCTCTGGCTTTTCTACAATCAGAAATTGATGACTGGTTGAAGAACAAATCGCATAAGACACAGGATGAATTGATGGAGGAAGCCAGACGATTTGTTGAATCCAAAAAGATTATCAGATGATGGGAACGACTGATTATTGTTTTTCATTCTTTCGCAAACCCGTCCAGAATATCGAACCGATAAGAGCTGTAGGTATTGTGGATGTGTACCGCTATATCACCGGGCATTATGCACAACCACAAACCGAAGCCTTGCGTCTGATGGCTACTTCTCCTGAAGCCAAAAGGTACAAAGCCACCCATTTTGACTATTGTACCTTTTCTGGACTATTCCGTAAGCGGAATGAGAGGGAACTGATAATGCACTCCGGATTGATGTGTCTGGATTTTGATCATGTGGAAAATATTATGGAACTAAAGCAAAAGTTACTCAACCATGAGTATTTCGATACGGAGCTATTATTTGTCAGTCCATCCGGTAATGGATTAAAATGGATAATACCCGTTGACTTGAAAGGCTGGGAACATTCCCGGTACTTTAAGGCTGTTACCAACTGTATCAAAGCAACAGGCTTGCCGTTGGTAGATATGTCCGGAAGTGACGTTGCTCGTTCATGTTTTTTGCCACATGATTCACAAGCATATATTAGCCCTAAATACAAAGATGATGTCGAAGAAAATATTTTTCGCCCAAGATTGGGAGAATGTCCCTTCTGAACTACAGCAAACAGATATGCCAAGTATCACTCCACTATATAATAAGGTGGAGGAAGATATGGAACATATTGTCCGGGAAATAGAGCAGCGTGCCATTGATATAACACCCAATTATAAAGATTGGGTAGAATTGGGCTTTGCGCTTGTGGACGGATTGGGAGAAAATGGACGAGAGTATTATCACCGCATTAGCAGGTTTTACCCTAACTATCAAAGGGAAGAAACCGACAAACAATTACACATTGTCTGCAATCCAAAGGACAAGGTATTACCATTCGTTCTTTCTTCCATCTTGCGAACCAAGCCGGAATCTCGCTGGCTCCATTCAACAAAGAACATTTATCCATTTTGCCAAATATCCAAAATGGAAAAACGGGTAAATGGATAAAGTCAGAGGAAGAACTTCCGGCATTTCCTGAGTGTGTATTCGATCATCTTCCCTCTTTTCTAAATGAGGTTGTCAACAATTCTATATCGCTGGATGACCGTGATACAATATTGATTGGGGCGATTGTGTGTTTGTCTGTCTGCTTTCACAATATTTGTGGAGTGTACGATGAACGCATCGTTTATCCGAACCTTTATCTGTTTGTAGTAGCAGATGCCGGTATGGGGAAAGGTGCGTTGACTTTGTGCCGGGAACTTGTAGCACCTATCAATCGTAATTTGCATGAACTTTCCAAACGATTGGAGCAGGAGTACAAGGGAGCAATGAACACTTACATCAAAGGCAAGAAAGATGGTGGAATGACCATGCCAACTGAACCGCCTATGCGAATGCTTGTCATTCCTGCCAACAGTAGCGCAAGTTCTTTCCTGAAGATATTGGGAGATAATGACGGAATCGGACTGCTATTTGAATCGGAAGGTGACACATTAAGCCAGACTTTGAAGTCGGACTATGGTAATTATTCAGATGTATTACGAAAGGCATTTCACCATGAGTTAGTCAGTTTAAGCCGCCGCAAGGACAGGGAATATTGCGAAGTCAGCAATCCAAGAGTGTCAGTCGCTTTGGCTGGAACTCCCGAACAGGTAAGGAAATTGATACCTGATGCGGAAAACGGTCTGATGAGCCGTTTCTGTTTTTATATCATTCGTTTCAAGAGAGGTATAAGAAACGTGTTTGCCACAAATGATATTTCCCAATCCAAGAATGCCATGTTCAAACTGATGGGGGATAAATTCTGCCATCTGCATGAAGAATTTGTCAGACAAGGTAATTATTCCTTTTCTCTTCCCTCTGATTTGCAGGAACACTTTATAGAATATCTAAGTCAGGTGAATGAGGAATGTTGCGACGAAGTAGATAACAAGATGCAGGGTGTAGTCCGACGGATGGGGCTGATTGCCTACCGTATAATGATGGTGTTGACTGCTGTCCGACATTTGGAGAATATGCCTCACGAATCATCTTCCTCTGACAAGACTATACAATTGGTTTGCCATAAATATGACTATGCCATAGCCATGAGTATCTGCGAGACCTTGCTTTGCCATGCAGTGTTCATCTATCGAAACTTGTCAGGAAATCAGCCTAAACGTTTACAATCCCTTTCACAAGAAACGGGTATTTACGCACGAAGGAATACCCTTTATAATATGTTGCCAGAAACATTCACCAAAAAAGATTATGACGCAACTGTTTTAGCTTTAGGTGAAAATGGAAGTACGGCAAACAAATGGATAGAAGCCTTTATCAAAGATGGCAAACTAAGCCGAATAGAACAAGGTAAATATAGGAAGATTTTTTGAGTGGCAAGTTTGTGTTTTAGTGTCACTAAAACCTATGTGGCAAGCGGATAGAACTGCCACTCTCAAAAAATCAATTTATGTACATCAAAGTTTATATAAGTATGAAGGAAAAGAAACTTGGTGGTCGCCCAAAGTTGGCGAGTTACCAGAAACGCACAAAATGTTTCCGGGTAATGTTTACCGAGAACGACTATATCTATATACAATCCAAAGCCCAACAGGCAGGATTGTCTGTCAATGAATTTTGCCACCAGGCTGCAATGGGCTGTGAAGTCGGTCAGCGCATCAGTCCGGAAATAGCGTCGGCAATCCGTGACCTTTCCGGTATAGCCAATAATGTCAACCAGATCGCCCATCAGATGCACATCTATGGTTTGGAAGCAGTGAAACAACAATGCTTTTCTATTATATCAGAAGTCAGCAGAATTATCACCCAAGTAAAAAATAACAATCATGATAGCGAAGATTAAAACAAGAGCCGATTTTGGAGGAATAGTAAATTACGCCAATGACCAAAAGAACAAGAAAAAGAGTGCCACACTTTTGGCACATGAAGGTGTTTGTGCTATCAACAATAAAACCATAGCAGATTCTTTTCAGATACAAGCCTCTATGCGCCCGAAAGTAAAAAGTCCGGTGAAACACGTATCACTTGCTTTCTCTCCGCAAGATACCATCCATTTTCCCAACGACGAAAAAGGAAATGTGCTTATGGTGGAGATTGCCAAGAAATGGATGGATCAAATGGGGATTCGCAATACCCAATATATCATAGCCAGGCATCATGATACGGAACATCCACATTGCCATATCGTATTCAACCGGATAGACAATGACGGTAACCTCATTTCTGATAGCAACGAACGGATACGAAATGCAAAAGTCTGTCGTGCTTTAACCAAAGAGTATAAACTCTACTTTGCTCCTAAAAACAGTAAAGCGAGAAATAAAAGCCGTTTGCGCCCTCATCAATTACGTAAATATAATCTTCGTTCCTCAACTCTTGATGCGTTGGCGGCATCTCGCTCATGGCATGACTTCTTCCATATGCTCAAAGAGAAGGGAATAGATGTACGTTTTGATCGTGCAGAAAACTCTGATAAAATTCGTGGTATATCCTTTTGTATGGATGAATTTAGCATTGCCGGTTCTAAACTTGATTCAGATCTAAGTTTTAACCGTCTTTGCGCAACATTGGGTAATGTGGCAAAAGAACTTATAGTGCAACCTCATCAAGCAATTGTTCCTAGTGCTGGCGGAGGAACCAATAACGAACAGGGATGGCGGGATGATAAAAGCAAGGATAACCAAAGAAACGAACCTTTTTATAAAACCTCAAAACGTAGAAGATAATGAAAGAAGATGTAGTAGCTGCAAATCTCGCAAATTTGCGTCAAAGTATCAATGAATTGAAGGAATGCGTTAATAGGCAGAATGTAACTCCAAACCAACCAGAGCAACATATAAAGGTGGATTTGGATGAAAAGACCATTTATAATGGAGTTGCCAAAAGCTTCTGTACTTGCTGGAACGATGCACTGTCAGTAGTGAAGAAACACATTTGGAATCAACAGCCGGATACATTGCCATTTTCACTATGGTTCCCCAAACTTATTGAACTGTTCAAGCAAAAATCAAGGTTTCTTGAATACATATATAGCCACGTTTGTGATTACAATCTCAATCGCATGACTATTGAGGCTAATACAGAAAACATATTAAAATGGCAGGATGAAATACTTGCAAAAATTAATGAACTGAAACATCCAATAACCGTTATTCCACCCAATATCAATGGGATGTTTATACGGGGACATCATATAAAACTTCGATATGTTGTGGCTATTGTAGCCATTATTTTGATGTGGGCTGTTGCTGCTTCTGTTAGTAGTCTGAAATATAAGGAAGAATCCTTTGCACATTATTCCATGTATCGGGCGGTGAAGGAGCAGCATCAACATTTGATAGAAAAAGTAGAAATAAGGCTAACGAAAAATCTGGAATAGTCATTGATATAGCGCCTTTGGATGTAATAAATTGCTGCTCTTATTCTTGACTTTTCCTTTCATAAACAGCTTCAGGTTCTGCTGCCATAAGTGAATCTGTTGTATTTGGTTGTTCGTAGGTTCTTAGTTTTCTATCTTCGAGAAAAATATGATTCAAAGTATAAGCTAATGACTCAAGCGTTTGTTCGCGAACTTTAGGTTTTAGTTGACACTCCCAAACTGTAATACAATGCCAGCCCATAGCAGCAAGCTGGCATTGTTCCTTTTTGTCACGTTCTTTATTCCTTTCTATTTTATTTGACCAAAAATCAATGTTGGTTTTGGGCAGATGAAAGTATTTACAGTTTTCATGACCATGCCAAAAGCAACCATTCACAAAAATGACTGTTCGGTATTTGCGAAGTACCAAATCAGGATGGCCTGGAAGACGCGGATGATTTATCCGATAGCGGAAGCCTCGGTTAAAAAGGAACTTCCGAACCAATAATTCAGGTTTCGTGTTCTTGGCACGAATGGCAGACATATTACGATGTATCTGTTCTTTGGTTAGATGGTCAGGCATATGTTATGTATTTTAAAATTATGGTTCGATAAAAAGAGGAGTTCCTTTTTTATGATTCTCCAAGTTTGCTAATAGATTGCTGATAATATTTTTGTCCATATATGTCTCAAGTGCAGCATTTCTTGTTATTTCAAAAGTCATATATAAACTTCCTGGGCATCTAGTTGGATATTTCAAAGCTATCATATCTTCTTTCTTCCTTTCACAATGGCCATTTATATTGTATACTTGAAATATTTTAGGATTGTAGATGTCATAAAGTATCAGGTTCTCAGCCTCTTCAACACATTTTTTCTGACCAAGTACGGAACCAGCTCTTCTTCCAAGGCGGATATTATAGATGCCAGTTTCCAATATCCATGCTAATTGTCTTTTATTTTTATAACCACCAATTAAAATAGTTCCACTGTCGCCAAAGACATGCATAATCTCTTGATTAACATCTGTCCATTTAAAGGTTTCAAATGGGGAATCAGCAACCATCATATAAGGCTCATTACAATCAAGAGTATACGGAATGCTTTGATGCTGGATAGGTTTAATGATTTCTCTCAATTGGTCAGAAGAACAGCTTGTGGATATCAAGAATGAGGATGGTCGTATATCCCAAATAGAAAGATTTCTTACATTAAAATATGGATTTTGAATTATTATAGGCGTATAATTATCTTTCTCTATTTGAGAATAGTCTACTAAATAAAGAAAATATTTTTCTGCTCTTAATTGGGCTGCTTCTATCTCATTTGATGACCAATAGAAATGTACGTTTCCAGAATATGTCTTAACTTCAATATAGCGTTTGGTTTGACTTATTTCATCATCTAAAGAAAGAATATCAAAGCCTGCAGATGCATCGATAACGGAGATTTGCTTTATTTTGCTTTGCTGTTGGAGGGTAAAAGGACAACGTTTCTTTTCATACGAAATCACAAATTCTTCTCCTTTTTCTCCTATGACGCGTTCCTTTTCAAGTTGTGTCAATAACTGCTCTTGTGATATCTTGCGTTTGTGGGCAACACGTTTTGAGAACTCAGATTCAAAACATTCATTAATAGTAAAGAGAGTTCCATCAGGAATTAATGCGCCAAATGTTATAAGCAGATTTCTATAAACGGAACACTCCATGCTAAATGCATACATGGGAATTTGAAAGGCATTTTTTATCTCATTATATTTGAGATATTCTATATTTATCAAATCCATGTCAATCAGAGCATTCATGCAGAAACGGCATAATTGGGCTATAAACAGATTTTCATCTTCATGTGAATACAAAATGTCTTTAGCCTGACACTTGTTATCAACTATTGAAATGAGTTTTATTTCCTCAAAAGCTATGATGCCACATTTAAAGTTTAGGTCAATGCCATTTATAAAAGAACACGAAGCTCCAATGGAAGATAAATCTTCTATATTACCAGTAAGAACCTTTCTACACAAAAGTAGTATACCAGCTCTGTTTCCAATGGAACTATATCTTTTTAGCTCTTTGCGCATAATCGTAAATAATAGCCTTTATATCATCAATTCCACCTTCCTCCAAATTGTTATCAAATAAAGGAATAGGCATACTCTCCATTATTTGATTTAATCGTTTCTCCTTTAACTGAAGCCTGGAATTTATTGTTTCATCAATTGAATTCTCTGAAATCAAATAGTAATATGTAGTGATTGTATCTTCAGGCAACCCATATCGATGAATTCTATCTTTAGATTGGATGAAATGAGCTGCGTTAAAAGATCTTTCTAGGTATATTGCATTATGACATTTCTTATGCAAAGAAATAGATTCAGCGACAGCAGATGGGTTTGCTATGATAACGTTAAAAGACGAGTTGTCCGAATTGAATTCTCTCACTATAAATTCTCTTGTTTCCATCTGACTTTCAAACTCGTCATCAGCGGTTTCGACAGGAGTGACTCCATACAAAGACTTAGAAGGAATTCCCATGTCGCTTAAACATTGACTCATTTTCTCAATATTGCGTATAAATGATGCCCAAATGACCACTTTCCCACCTTGAGAAATGATATCTTTAACAATCTCACAAGCTTTGATAAACTTATTTGGCATCTCATTACCCACAAATTGGAGGATATTGCCAATGAAGATGCTATCTTCTTTCGATTCTACTATGGGATTTCCATCCTCATCAAATGCGCCATTAAAAGAGTGTCTTAATAGCTCTGGGTTTGTGGCAGCCTGCATGAGACGAATCATTTTAGCTTGGCGAATTTTTTTCAGATAAGGAGAATCATTGTCTTCATCAAAAGATTGCATAAGTTTGTTCTCTATCGTATCATAAACAATCCTCTGAGTATCAGACATAGGAACCGGTATTTCCTTATAAGTTGCAGGAGGAATGTTTAAGTCGCTCTTCTTTATCCGAATGAAGAAAGGTGATATTCTCTCAATCAAATCCGGTATTCGGTTATCATCCGAATTGGCTGACATATTAGAAAGCTGTGCAACATTATATGAGATAATATCTCTGTCTGGCCAGATAAATTTGAACAGATTATACAAGTCTTCATAGCCATTGGGAGCGGGTGTACCGGTAAGGACAACTCGGGACGTAGCAAGTTTTGCCAACTCCATAGTAGATGCAGCGGTTATTGCTCCTTGAGTGTTTTTTATTTTATGCGCTTCATCAAGTACAACCATCACTTTGTTACGTGATAAGAAGAAACAAAGATCATCTTTGATCGAGATAACCGACTGATATGATGCAATCGTTAATTCACATGTATCAATTCCATGTAAATACAACGATTTCTTTTCCTTAGAAAGGCCGCCAATCAATCTCATAGACTCAACCTTTCTACCGAAACATTCCTGATATTCATGTTCCCATGGACCAAACGAACTAAGAGGACCAATTATAAGCAGTTTATCGACGTGCTTGGGATTAGACTCAGGTAAATGTTTCAAATAAGCGTAGGCACCATATACGATACTTGTTTTACCAGCTCCAGGGACAGAAAAATTACAGGCGTTTTGTGCAAACGCCATATGGTAAGCAGATAGCATCTGTAAGGTATATAAACGACGTGCCTGCATATTTTTTATTAACGATTCTTTGAAGTCTTCAAATTCAGAAACAACAGGATGGTTCTCTCGAATGTCTTTAGCCTTCTTGGAGAACTCCGCAAAGCTCTGTTCCCTATCTTCATATGCTTTTATCTCTTCGCTTACATTTTCATCGAAATGAATCTCACATTTTCCGTATTTTGCTAGTACAGATACATGAGACATGATGGTATTAATATCCGTCACGTCTTCAATGACAATATCTGCTCCAGAAACTGAATGATGTAGATTTCGACGTAAATACATCATAGCAAAGCGATTCTGTAAAATTTTTATAGTATCACCATGTATCACAAATCCCTTGTCCAAGGATTTTATTAACAAAACTCCTGTATCAGCCATTAATTTGAGCCTTTAAAAATTTCGCCTTTTTAATAAGATCATCCAATCCCTTCGATATAGAATCTGCATTATTTTTAAAGCCATTGGAACTGCTATCAATTGAATCCAATGCACTATTTGCCTTATTGATAAGAATTATAGGTGCATTAGAATTCAGCTGACTATCTATTTCATCTTGAGCTTTTTTAAAGGTTGCAGTCATGACAGGTGTCAACTTCTTTCTCCAGTCTGCATCTCTTGCCTGTAAACATGGAGTAATATCGATTCCAGATGCATTTTTAACGTAGTCCTCGATAGGTTTCTCTGTATAGGAAGATACTATTTCCTGATGATTTTCAAAGAATCTATTCCAGCGTTCTTTTGAACCAAAAATGCTGCTACTATTTTGTGTCGGCTTCCTAAAGATGTCACGAATATCGTTTTGCGGAAGATTCAAACGGATGTAGTCAAACGCAACACCGAGCATGTTGTTTATGTCTTCGTCGGTGTAATTCCACATATTGGCAACACCCGATTTATATTGTTTTAAAGCTATGTTCAGCTTTTGAAACGAGTCTTCATGGCCTTCCGCCATGGTATATATACCATCATACTCGTAGAAGCCGAGATACATATCCATCAACTCAAGAATTTCAATGTTTTGGTCAACTTCTTTTTTATTTATACCCATGAAGCTAGCTATCTCATCTCTTGTGAAGCCTGCGTCTTCAAGGTCTTTGCACTTAAGATATTTCTCAATAGGATTATAGTCTACCTTCTCATCTTCCCCCATCTGAAAAGATGTCTCTAACTGAAGGATGTCCTTTTTGGTTGCACTCTCAGGGAGTATAACAGCTTTAAAAAATTTACATCTGTCCTTCTCCTCCTGAATTGAATGAGGATCTTTGAGGATTTTGTTCATTAAAGAAGCCCTTCTGTTACCATCAATTATAACACCATCCGATGAGACGATTCCGAATTTAATCTGACCGGTTTTTCGCAAGCTATCCAGAGTGTTCTTGTTGGCTTCCTTTTTCGATTCCCACAAGAATGTCTCAATCAAAGTGATATCAGAATCTAGTTCTGGGTTGAGGGTATGACTCTGCTTCTCATAGGATTTCACAACGCTACCAATACGTCCATTGTATTGATTATAGATGAGAGCTTCCATTGGTATCTCCCAAACCTTAAAAGGCTTCAGTACACCACGATAAAGTAACTGGTAACCCGTTGCAAAAGGCTCGCCTTTTTGTACGCTCTTTAGAACTTCTTTTCTTTCTGCTTGTAACATATGCTATAGTTTTATTATTTCTTTAAGGTCTTCTATGTGCTGAAGGTTCAAACAATAGTCGCAATAATCCCATGCGTCACGTAAATCCGACTGTCTTCCAATCCAACCTGCGCCATCAAGAACAACGATCTGTTTTGCTTCTACATTCTTATTGCGAATAAAATCGCGCAGGTCTTTAACGCTTCTTTTAAAGTCAGTCTGACCTTTTGACGTTGTGATGTTGAAACTATATTTCAAATAAAATATTGGTAAGTTCTTGCCTGGACACTCAATAGCGTAATTCACCTGAATATCTCTTGTTCCATTGCCTATGGGGTCAACTTTAGGAGCACGAACTAGTTTCAGATTTAATATTTTACAGATTTCATTTAAAGTATCATCAATCTTTGCTATGTTTGCATTCGATAAATCCGAGTTGTACTGAGTATCGAATTCTTTGTTAATTAAAAATGCGAGGAAATCGTCATTCTTAAGTCGGTTCATAACATTGTCATCAATGATAAAATTGGCGAGTTTGAAACCCGGCAGTTGTGCTTTTAAAGAAGAGTCACAACTACCTTTCAAGAACAAGTTACAAACGCGTTCCATCATTGTATCATTTGTAAGCATGTATTTCCGAGTCTGTTTTGCATCCCATTCTGTTTGGAAAATCATTCCAAGTTGAATGCGGAACATGGAGATTACACGTTTGAACATTTCGTTGCTCACGCCAAGAATAACTAAAAGATTCGAAAGAGAATCTTCGTAAGTCCTTATGTAATTTTGAAGACCTGCACGGCTGTTAATCAAACTCATTTCAGCTTTGAGTTGATTAATCTTCTCTTTTCTTAGATTAGCATATTTCTCGTCAATATTATCGTTGACAAAGAATAAAGTCATCGATTGAAGAAAGCTGTTGTAAGGAATCTTTTTCATATCAGTTCGCAATAAGTTTTCTTAATAATCTGTCGGAAATTACCTTAATAACAGGAACACAGACAGAGTTACCTAATAAGTCAAAAGCTATTTCGTGACCATCTTTTCTATTTTCAAGATAATTAAGGTCATAGTCTTCATAACCAAAGAGCTTTAATCCTTCAGAAATAGAAAGATGACGAATACCATCACCATCGACTACACCAACTCTAGACATGTCCATAGCGACTAAGGTCGGAGTAATGTCATTTGAATCAAGGAACTGGCTATATTCGAAGCTCAGTTTTCCTGTTACAATATTATACCCTTTAGGTTTAGTCGCATCTGGTTCTCGCCTGTAACCGATATTCCCATTAGCCTCAATAAGTATCTTTTTCTTTGGGTGCTCAAAGGTGAGATAACCTTTCTTAACAAGATCGTCAAGCATTTCTGGAAGTCTGATGTCATTATAGAACGTTTGAATCTGTTCCAACGTAAGAGGCATACCGTCCATCCAATCAATACCGATAATTTGTGCCCATTTCTTTTTTCTACGTTCTTTTAGGAGTATATTAAGAAGTTCCTTCTGTTTTTTTGTCACTTTTCCTCGTAGCTCAAGATCCCAACTATGTATGTTCCTTGAACCACCACGCTTATCCTTGATATATTTGCCTTCAATTTCTTCAGGTTTGTAATGTTTGAGCAATGCTTTTGCAAAGTCCCCATTGTCTGTTGGTAGACCAGACTCCTTTACTTCACCAAATTTCTTGGACGAATGAGGTAAATCTTTCACATCTATTTTCCCCCTTGTCTTGTCTATACCAAGAATATATACACGTTTCCTTGACTGAGCTAATCCAAAATCAGCTGAGTCTAGCAATAATACCTCTACATTATAACCTGCAAGTTCCAATTTCGTTACGATGGTAGTAAGAGTCTTTCCATAAGGGCTTCCTTTAACCTCTCCTCCGTGCTTCATCAAACCTTCCACATTTTCTAGGATAAAGCCTGCGGGTTTCTGACCTCTCTGAGTAAATTCGTGAATGATACGTTCTATCTCGAAGAATAGTGTACCTCTTGTATCTAAGAAACCCAAGCCTTTTCCAGCAGCACTGAATGGCTGGCATGGAAATCCGCCGAGCAGAACGTCTATTCCTTCCGGAATCATATCTGCATGGACGTCATATATATTGTAGTCAACTTTCTCGTTTGGATATCTATTTTTGAGGGCTTCGATAGCAGCAGGTTTGATTTCAGAAGTGAGGGCACATTGTGTCTTGACACCTAAATCACTTGCGGCTTGTTCAAATCCAATTCTAATACCACTAAGGCCAGCAAATAAATCTATAAATGTATATTTTTCTTTCACTTTTTTCATTTACTTTTCCGTTTCATACAAATCTTTCAAATCACACTGCAGCACTTGTGATATCTCTATTAATTGCGGTGCGCTTGGTTGTGTAGTATTGGTACACCATCGGCTTATTGTCATTTTTGATACACCAAGCTGCTCTGCCAAATATGTATTTGTGATCATCTTCTCAGCCAAGACAACTCTAATTCTATTTTTATATACTTTCTTCTCCATAGAAAAAACATTTCCACATTTATGTGCAAAAATAAACAATTCTGTTTAATTCGTCAAGTGATATATACAGGTATGGGGCTATAATGTTTTCTTTTCTGTTTCTTCTTTTATCCTTCTCTCTCTAACTTTATCTACGCCCGGCATTTTTTTAGCCAATACACTTTCTCCTGCAGGAAAATAGATAGGAAAGACTTTATATAAGAAACTTACAATATCATTACGCTTCTTTCCCATGTTGAAAAAAGCAGAACAAACAAAATACATAAGATCTTGCTGACTACACGTATCTTTTTGCTGAATAGATATTGATGGAGCGATTATCAAGTCATGTTCTGCAAATGCGCAGGCACAGGCAAGAATAGCTTTCTGCTTTTCCTCAGTAAATACTTTGATTATTTCTGTTAACCATTCAAGTTCTCCTTTGAGAAGTGTTTTTTGCTTTTCATTTTGATGCTTTAATAGAGCATCTACATTTTTTTGTTGCTTTTCTGTCAAGGCATTTTCTAATGCTTGATTTTTTTGTTTAAGAAGATTGAACTTCAGCAAACCGGCAATGTACATACAAAAATATCCCACCGCAATATCGAATATTAAAATAAGCAGGTATTCTTCACTTGAAATTTGCGTAAACTTAGTCAAATATTCATTGATAGGAATAACGGCAAATAGCATGATGATGGCTATTACATAAAGCACTATATATCGAGTTTTATGTTTTACTTGCTGTAAAGAAGCAAACAAAAAGGCGATTACCAAAATGGCAACTATAACACTGAGTGGTATAAGATATATTCCCATAGGTCTATTCTTCTGCTTTAGGATTAATTACAATACGCCAATAGCCACCGTGATCTGCTCCCTCTCTGACAAGCAATCCTTTGGCTTTTAGATTTGCAATCTGCATTTCAATGGCTCGTTTACTGACCCCTATTTTTTCCGCCATCTTATCTTGAGATATAGAACCATCTGATATTACAAGGTCAAGAATGCTTTGTGCAGTCCGTCCCAATCGCTTTTGTTTCACCGAAGAATTTTGCAAATCACCGAAGGTTTTCACCGAAGATTTCTGTAAATCACCGAAAGTTTTCACCGAAGATTTTTCATCCATAGAGTACTTTTCTAGGCTGCTATTTACTCTGTTAGCCACTTCCTCTATAGGTATCCTTCCGTTCTCTCCCCAATTCAGATTATAGAATGTGGTATAGAAAGAAATTGCTTCCGTTTGATATTGTGGTTCTTTGCCCGGCAGGAAATTAGGCAGTTTCTCCGTAAGTTCCCGCATTTTCCTTAAGCCCGAACCACGTTTCTCCATATAGTCCAATTGAGTAAACATATCCGCAATAACTGGATTACGGCGCATGGACGGCACTTTGTATATGTCCCGGTCTTGAATTTGTGTACCATCAAGCATTGCACCTGGTGATACCAATTCTACTCGGTCATCATAGATGTCAATATGTACTTCACCACCCATTACTGTGTAGTCTCTATGGATAAGATGGTTTACCAACCCTTCAAAGATTGCACGATCGGAATAGTCGGGAAGGTTAAGTCGATAGTTCGGCATCTTCACCCATCCGCTCATGGTATAATTCTTGATGAAGTCCATACCATATTTCAAAAGCAATACAAGATTTGCCCGATGTTCCACGGAACTGATAGCATCGTCTTTATAAAGTCCTGTCCAACGGGTGCAGAAAATACGTGATTGGAATACAGTGCAATTATCCACAAACAGCAATCCGGCATTGGTCAGTTTACCGTCAGATGTGAC
The DNA here is from genome assembly GCF_023744375.2 of Parabacteroides sp. AD58. NCBI lineage: Bacteria > Pseudomonadati > Bacteroidota > Bacteroidia > Bacteroidales > Tannerellaceae > Parabacteroides > Parabacteroides absconsus. Next base: position 3,568,934 of record NZ_CP146284.1, read on the forward strand.
AAGTCCGAATGATTCCAAATACTTATCATTCCATTCCTGATGGGTTTGCTCACGGAAAGTGTTGGCAAGGATAACGAAAGAATGTTTATTTGCAGCCACTTGTGTAGGCAGCGAATCCCAGGTCATGTGCGTACCCTTTAATACCAATGAAAGAAGTTGTTGCGAATTGCACTCTACACTTTCATTACCGACTCGTGTATAAGCTGTACGTGTTCCGTCTTGATAATAATAATATGGCGTCAGCGTTCCAGCCTTTACTTTTACTTCAAGCAGGTTACGTCCTTCATGTTCAATTGGGATAAGTTGTACTTCAGGTACTGGGTCAAGTCTAGCCTTTATCATTTCACTGATAAAGTCGGCATCTGCTTGCGGATTCTCCAAACCTACAATCACTCCGTCATCGTTTACTCCATAGAACAAGCTGCCACCGTCCGTATTGGCAAAAGCCGACACAGATTTAAGCCATGACTTTACTTTCTTACGCTCCAGCATTTCCTTAAAATCGTAAGACGAGCATTCCGCTATTAATGTATTGTTATGAATTTGCATCGTTTTCTTTTTGTTGTTTGAGGATAAAGCCCAAGTTCTATATACAAAGGTATGGATAAAAGTGGGGAATATGCTAAACTATAACGATATTCTTAATATCTATGGGTTTATGTGCAATACTCACTCCAACAGATTTCTATATCTCTAAAATATCTCATTTTGTGGTTGATAATATCCCTGTAACAAAGGCTTTTGTTGCGCACCATAAATCATCTTCAATTTTCAAAACTAGTATAGTTAAAAGTCGTAAGAAAACCAAATATGCGATATGATGTTTCTCTGTATCTTCTTCAGAAATAATGCAACCATGAGCATAGAGGTTTCGATATGCAAATCCATTGGTGAACTCCCCATTATCCATGTAGTAGCTAAAGTATCGTTTCTCCTCTTTCGTCAATAAATTGTCATTTTTTATAAGCCAACCTTTATTTAACATCTCATCAAGGTACCTCATTCCTTTTTCAGAATAATGCCAATAAGAACAAGCTCGATATTCCCATAGTGATTTTAGTATAATTTTAAAATCATTATCTGGCATAGATAGCTGTCCGTCTTTACTTTTTTTTATGACATCATGCGATAAAAGGAAATCTATGTTAGTTTTTTGATACTCTTCATAGAATTCATAATATACTTCTTCGTTATTTAATAAATCAAAAAGATTATGGTAATGCTTTTCCTTAAAGGGCTTAACATAACCAAGTAGAGTGTTAGAACCAAAAATGCAGTTTAGTATTACACGAATTTCTGAAGAGTCTTCATTAATTTCATAATACTTGTTAAGTAAAAGACTTTTGCCTTCTGTCATTTTCAAAGGCTTGCTTAACCTAATGATATCTTTGTCTATCTCATCATACTGAACATAGGTGTTATATTGTTTGACAACAGAATCTAGTTCAGGGAATAATATTCGGCATTTATTTAACCAACTATCTTCAATATTAGGGTAGTTCAATTTCAATGCAGGATAGCCATATTTGTTGAAAAGATGTACTTCGTAAAATCCTTTTAGCGTTTGCTCAAGAGACATGTTTAATTGAGCTAATACTTTGTTGTACCCACATATTTGATATAATGCCAAGTCGTTCTTTTGATGGAAATAGCTGTAATCTGGATAGGCATTTTTACTTTTATCCATAAAAGCAATCTCTAGTCCATCTATTTCGCTACTTTTATTGATGAGTTCCAATAGTCCGTGACGATTTATCCAATAGAATAAGGTTTTGCAATTCTCCACCAGATCTATAGAATTGCAGGAACGAATATACTTTATGCTGTATAAATAAGTAGGATAACCTCCTTCGACTCTATAGTCTGTTGGTGTTATATTGTTTTCTTAAGTTTCGCAAGTAAAGTGTAGCTCCTCAGGCGGCTGGTGTCAGCCTGTCGAAAGCCTGCTTCACAGCTTTGATTTGTTTATCGTTTGATATTACTTGTTCAGTCAGAACCATTGCATCACAGTTAAGTACCTCGGCAATGACGTTTATAACTTCTACAATCAGCAGCCAGATTTTTTCTGCTACTGAAAGTTCGACAGAGTTCTTTGAAATTTCGGCAAAGAGTCCTCCGATAGTTTCGTATGATTCATTGCGTTTGACATAACTGAGTATATTGTACTGTAGTACGCACAATGATATGCCTGCAATCTGTCCGGCGAAGTCTCTGCACTGGTTCTTTCCGAGTTTCAGGTTTTGCTTCATCTCTTTGTGAGCCACTTCGATAACCCATCTTCTTGAATAAAGTCTGAAGGCTTCTTTGGCATCAAGTTTAAGGTCAGAGGTAAGTAGAGCATTCCAGTTGCCCTTCTTGCCTCTTCTGTAAAAGAACAGACTGACCTTAATGCCGGAGATTTTAGCAGATACAGTTGCTGTGTAGTAACCGATTGAGCGGCTATACTTTACGTTCCTGGATTTCTGGAAAATCTTGATAAGTTCAGGCGCTGTCTTGTTTCCAAGATCTGTCTCATACTTGGTTTTGCCCATCTTTATCATTCCGATAAGGTGGCATCCAAAGTGCCTTGAGACTACGAACTTCAAAAGTTCAGAGCAGGTAAACCAGCTGTCAACAAGAAGATAATCGAAACGTACACCCTCTATGATTGAGCGTTTGAGCATACTGATGGCCGTCTCAATCTTACTTGCAAAATACTCAGCGCTACGCCTGGCAATACGCTCATCCCCTGAGTGTTCCTTGCAATAGCGAGCCTCCGTCTGTTTCTTGGATAACCCCTGTGGCTTATCGCTTCGTTTTCCCTCCTCTCCATGGAGAGAAAAGTCAAGGAGAAACTGGGATACACCATCCGTAAAGCAGAGGAACATTGCCTTGAAGCCAAGTATAGACTTCATTTGGGTATGAGAGAATACCTTGCCAATCTTCTCGGTCTTGAATCCGGTCTTTGGAAGGTCTGTATCATCGATGATGACACACCTGATGTCCGACTTCAATGTCGTCCTGCGTTTCACACGTGAATACAATTGCCTGAAAATCGAATAGATGATACGTCGCCAATTGACGTTGCCGTCGTTCATGAAACGATAGAACATATCTTTGTGGCAGACAAACATCCTGCCCAAAGCAGAAGACGAATAGTTGGCTGCATTTTTAATTGAAAAGAACGGGAACAGAACAAGCAACTGCAACACCTGAAGACAGGTGAATTTGCAATTCGGATTCTTAATTGACCCGATGACTCTACTTTGTATTCTTATGCTGTTCATAATGGTTGAGATGCTGTTTATTGCCTTGCTGGAGTCATTGTTTGCAAAAAACTCTTGGAGTTCACCGATAATATGTCTATTTTTGTTCATGGCTAAAGGGTGCTATATTGTTTGTTTGGCGACATTAATATAGTGATAATCATTGAATTATCAAACTCTTTAGCCTTTTTTTATTACATTATTTGAGTACTTGCGAAACTTGAATTGTTTTCATTAGAAAATGCGACAGCTAATTTATGCGAAATTTTAACAGTACGACTGTTGGACATAAACTCATCGTTTAACTTTTGAGCTAGACGTTCTGCTTTTACTTTCGTTTGGGGATCTAATACTAGTCCATTTTTGTCATCCTTATTCTGACAAATTAGACGGACATAATTTAAATTAGGGTCCTTGCTATCTAAATATGAGTTTATTATTTTAACCTTGTCGTCCATTGATAGATTTGAAGGAAGGTGAATTTTTCTATCAGTTTTATTGTCATGTTTGGCGATATAATGATTTATGAGAATCTGAGCCGTATTACTGTCTTCAAGCATTATCTGCCTTAGTTCTATTTTGAATTTTTCCACGACATTCCTGCAATGAAGTATTTCTATCAAGTCATTTTGTTTGCCTTTTGCTGTATTTTTTACAAAATTATTATCTATAACATTAAATAATTTGAATTGGTCAATAATATCCCAAAATGCTTGTCTGTAATCCCAAGCTAATGCATCATAGCAGTTCTCCAAAGAGTTTCTATTTATCTTGGCAAAGTGTTTTGCAATAATATCATTATAATCTTTTATATCTTCTTTGATTTGATTAAACATGACGTCTGACCAACATTTCAATCGACAATCATTATCTATGAGTTTCTTGATGTGGAATAACTCTATCACGTCTGTTAACGTAGAAGCTGGCTCAGATTTATACTTTATAATTGCTTTTTCTGCAAGTTCAAGATTATAATCGATGCTTAAATCATTCGGAGAATAAAAACATACTCGATTTTCCATCATAAATAAAAAAAGTAGTATTGAAATGAATGAAAATGCGTTTCTACAATCACGTGTCCATTCCCAGACTTATCTTCGTACATAAAAGCCGATATGGATTTAAGCCATGATTTTACTTTCTTACGCTCCAGCATTTCCTTGAAATCGTAAGACGAGCATTCCGCTATCAATGTATTGTTATGAATTTGCATCGTTTTCTTTTTGTTGTTTGGGGATAAAGCCCAAGTTCTATATACAAAGGTAAGGATAAAACCGGATATTCTGTTAAAATAGCCCCATTGATTTGATTATTATGTGTTTATATCACGATATTTATCAAATAAATCTGTACTTTTGCAGTAAAGAGCTGTGGTTGCTTATGGATGCTTATTTTCGGGTTTCCGCTATATTTGCAACACGTTCACGCAAGTTGCTCATACAGAGATGCTGTTGATTTTGAGGAAGTCAAGTAAGTAAACATTCATAACCGATAATATAAATAGGGTGTAACTTATTACTGAGTTACATCCTATTTTTTTGTGTGTTGTCGTCTTCTTTATTCAGAATAATGATGAGAGAAAACTACCTGTCGCTATAGTTTTCCTTTATGTATTTTGAATCCTGCATAGAACTAAATCTGCCAGAAGAACAGCCGTTTCTCGTTCGTCTTTTGTTGCCTCTTTCGGTTTCCAGGCTACGATAAAATGAACGGACGCTGCTTTCACTTCATAGCCTTTTTCTTTCCAGTCGGATACTGTTTTCTGCATATTGGCTGATAGCTTGGCGACGGCTTTGTTTTGGCTATTGAATAAAACACAGTCTTTGTACTTCAATGCTTCTCCACTCCGTAATGATAAGATTTCCCGCTTGAGTCCTTTGAAGAAATCAAGATAAACATCTTTGAGGGAAAGTTGCAGAACGATTTCTTCGGGTAAGGCATATTGTCGCTGATCAATCAGGTATTGATCTGTACTCTGCTGCTTAAAGCTGTTTCCGTTCGTATGGATGAACAATCGGTTTTTGGCCCGGGTGATTCCCACATAATACCGGCGCATCAGCTGGTCGGTTTTCGAATAATTGTCGGCAATAAGCATATAGACGTCGTCGAATTCTTTTCCTTTGGCTTTGTGAATAGTTGATACAACCACTTCGGCATCGGCGATATCACAGAAATCTTCTATTGACGATTCGAATACAAATTCGTTGAAGTCGCCTACATATTTGGCTTTGTTGGTTTGCTCAAACAATGTCACGCAATGTTTTACGTATGGCAGATTTCGGCTATTGGCATAAGCTGAGTAAGTTGCCTGTTTGGCTGCTTCCCATACTTCGTCCGGAATTAGAGGCGTGTTTACCCGTTGGTCGATATATTTGAGGAAGTACCTCATCTCTGCTAAGTTCCGGAAATGAAAACCATCCATTGACTGTATGAGTTTGCTGTTGATTCCCTGCTTCCTCAAGAGAGCTACCAGGATTGCTGCCTCTTCATTTGTCTGGGTAAGAATACACGACGTGCCATTCTTCTTGTGTTTCATCAGATTTTCTACGAGAGGCTGATACATATACTTAGACAAATGATAAGTCACTTCTACCCATCCTTCCTCTTCTCTCCTGGAGATAATCGGAGCGTTTTTCATCCTTTTATGGATGTTTTGAGTGAATTCGTTGGCGAAATCCACCAAATGCCGGGCACTGCGGTAATTTTCGGTCATTTCGATAAAGCGGCTTCCGGATTCTTGGGCGAGTTGGAACAGACATCCGGAATCAGAACCTCTGAATTCGTAGATATTCTGATCGTCGTCGCCCACGGCAATCACGCGCATTTCTTCGTTTTGAGTCATCAATGCTTTCACGAGTGCATACTCTTCTGTGCCCATATCCTGAGCTTCATCGATGACTAACACCGTTTTGCTGATTCTGTTAGGCTCAACTTCTCCCTGATTAATCATATCGGCCGCTTTGGCTACGATGTTTTTGGCATCTTCCAGATTACCGATCCGTCCGAGCAGATCAAAACAATAAGAGTGGAAGGTCTTGATCTCTACAAAATGGGCCGCATTCCCGATCAGTTCCATCAGCCGTTGCTTGAATTCGGTGGCAGCCGCGCGCGAGAATGTCAGCATCAGCAGCTGTTCGTGTTTGACATCTTCCAACAGGAGGAGCGAAGCGAGCTTGTGGACCAATACACGGGTTTTTCCACTGCCCGGACCGGCGGCAACGACAATGCAGCGGGATTCTTTATCCGCGATGATCTCCATTTGCCGTTTAGATAACTGGCCAAACAACTGCTTGTATTTTCCGGGTGTCAGATTCCTTTGTATTTCGTTTCCCCGTTCCCCTTTAAAATATTTGGAGATGAATTTCCGATAATCCATCTGGAAATAGTCTTGTACATATTGCAAAGCCGCGTTATAGTCACGGACCATCAGATTGGCATATTCCCCAACGATGTGTACCTGCTGAATCTTCTGTTTGTAGAATTCATTTAGCATCCGGTAGTCTTCTTGCTTGTATCGGGCCTTGTTGTCTTTGATTCGTTTGATGTCCATGGCATTGTAGAGAACCAGGAATCCGCCTTCCAGCTTGAGTGCGCCGATCTTCGATAAATACAGAAGAGCTTCTTCTACATCTTCCAGCTGAATATCCTTCAGTTCGCCGAACAGAGATTGCTGACTTGCCTTGATCTGGTTCAGCAATTCGACAACGGAAAACTGTATCGACTTGCTTTCTTCGTTCTCTTTCCTGGTTTCTGCCGCTAATTTATACAACCACTCTACGGCAAAACGGCTTATCTCCAATCGTTTCTCAAAACGTCTGATGGTCGTATCCATATCCAGGCGGCGCATAATCTCCATGTTATGAACGGCATCTTCTTTCTTCCGGGTATAACCTTTGATTGTGAGGAAGTAAAGCAGTGTCCGAATGTCTTTTTCTTTGGAGGTAATGATTCCGTCGTTTACGGCATTATCATTGAGCTGTTTGCAAGAAATCTGTAAAGACTCGTCCGGAATATGGCTGAGGATATATTGCTCCAGTTTGGCAAAGCGCTCGAGCAAGGTCTTTGATTTCCGTTCAGATTCGCCTGTATCCAGCAGATAAGCAGAAATATCCTTGCTGTCGGCCAATATGCCTTCCTGCCGCATCCGTTCTACGGCCGATACGACTTCACTTTTACTCATTCCTAAAATATCTGCCAGATAATCGATTCTTGATTCAGCTTCCGAATCCTGTGCCTTGGCTATATGCTTCTGCGAAATCAGTGACTTGATGATTCTGACAGCCTTCTCGATTTCATCCTTGCTGAATAAGATGGAAGCAGATATCCGTTTTCGGGCTTCTTCCATGTTTTTTACGGTGATACCGGTGGCATATACATGAGGCACATTGTTTCCTCTGACGAGATATCCGCTTTGTTCCAACGTCGATAAAGCGGTTCGCACACGGGTTTCTATGTCGGATACAGAATCGTCCCAGCCGGCTTGCCGGGCAATTTCCAACGCCGAACAGCAAACCCGCATCCGTTGTCTGGTGAGATCTTTCACGGCTTTCCAGACTTGTTGTATTTCACTGATGCTTAGTTTGGTCTGGTTGAGCAATATAAAATGCTTGTCGAGGTCGTTATCACTGTAAAGAACATAGCAACGTGCGTTCAGATGTGGATCCCGACCCGCTCTTCCGGCTTCCTGTACATAGTTTTCCAACGAATCCGAAATGTCGTAATGGACTACCAGTCCGACATCTTTCTTGTCTACTCCCATTCCAAAGGCGGATGTTGCTACGATGATGTGCACCTGATCGTTCATGAATGCCTCCTGATTGGCGATCTTTTCGTCTGCTTCCATCTGTCCGTTGTAGGGCAATGCCTGATAACCGTCGCGGGTTAATTTGGAAGCGAGCTCTTTGGTCCGTCTGGTCCGTGATACATAGACAATCGTCGGGCAATCAGATTCCACCACCAGTTCCCTTAGTTTTGAGTATTTATCATCATCCGTCTCCGCATGAATGACGGAATAGTGCAGATTTGTCCTGGAAGCCGTGGAAGCAAACAATTCCAATTCCACATTCAGCGTCTGTTTGAAGTAATCGCAGATATCCTGTATGACTTTCTGTTTGGCCGTCGCCGTAAAACAGGATACCGGTATCGGCGTTTTGCATCCTTTTCTCTGCTGATACTCGCGGATGAATTTACCAATGTAAAGATAATCTACCCTGAAATCTTGTCCCCACGAAGAAAAACAATGGGCTTCGTCGATGACAAACCTTACGACATGGCGCGCCATCAGAATTCTCTCGATGGTTTTGGAACGGAGCATTTCAGGAGCTATGTATAAAAGAGAGGCTTCTCCTTCCAATACTCTTTGGATGGATAGCGATCTCGTAATCGGATCCAGCAAACCGTTGATGGTAACTGCATCTGTAATTCCCCGGTCTGCCAGGTTATCCACCTGATCTTTCATCAGCGATTGAAGAGGAGAAATAACCACCGTCAGTCCATGTACGGAAACACCTTCCATAAGTGCCGGCAGTTGAAAGGTAAGCGACTTGCCTCCGCCGGTAGGAAAGATGGCAAGTAACGATTATCCCTGTACGGCTGCCTGGGCCGCTTTCTCCTGAAGAGGTTCACCTTCGTAGGTGCGGAACTCATCATACCCGAAGAAACGCTTCAGATTATAGTGTACATCCAGCTGGGTGTTGCAGTACGGGCAACCTTCCTGACAGCGCGTGTGCCGCAAAAGCCTCATCACATATTCTACTTCCGGATAGTTCCGAAGTACCCAGCCCGGAGTGATGGAACGATGATCTGTTGTATCGACCAGGGCCAAGGCATACGCCAGTTCGACAGGATATTTCTCGATGAGGGTAAGCAGGTCTGCCTGCTGGCAGATTCTCCCTTCATAAAAATCCCTGATCAGTTCAACCGGATCTATATATACCGGAGAAACAGCCTGCACCAGCTGTAAGAATCCTGTAAACTCTTCTTGGTCTTTGAGCAAATAAGCCCATATCTGCTGTTTCTTTTCGGGCAGGTCGTTCCAGCGGGCTACTTCGTCGAACAGCAGGTCCTTGGCTTTCTCGCAGTCGTTTACCGGATTATTCAGCTGTTCACTGACCAGTTTGTCGTCTTTCACCAGTCTGTGATACGGACGTTCGGGGAATAATAAAGGAGATACATAAAGCGTATCGACCAGTGGCCAGTGACAAGTCCGGCCGGCAAACAGGTATTTGGCATCATGATGGATGATATTGTGTCCGCAGAGATAATCGCTGCCGCGCAGAAAGTCAAACAGTTCTTCTTTGGATGCTTGATGAAAGATGGCGCCGTCAAAACGGAGTGCCCCGATGTCATGGATCTTATGATCCTGCAAACCGATTTCAACATCAACAAACGTACAGTGCGATGAGTCGGTTGACAGAGACACAGATTCCTTGCCGATGACATGATTCGTGTCATCTGCCTGCTTGAATCCTAAAAGTTTACTCCATATTGACATATATCTGGTATGATAATAACGCCATGCTTATCACAAAGATAACGTAATCCGGTAGAATTTATTGGATTTACCAAGCTCTTTTGACATTAAGGAATACCAGATTCGAATAAAGAACCCGGTACCTCCTCGTGTAAATCCTATTACTTTTTAATTGTTTGACATCTGTCGAAAAGCTTTTCCATATCTGTGATAAAGCTTTTTGACAACTGTGGTAAAGCTTTACGACAGTTGTGCTAAAGCTATCTTCTCGCTGGTTTCGGATGACTTGCTCACGGGATTGATATAAGTTTTCCTTTGGTTTTATCAGCCCTCCAGCCGATAAACGGTCAAAAAAGGACTTTACACCGTCAATCTATTTTACACCTTCTGTAAAGAAACTTTACACTTTTGAGAAATGATAAAATTATAATCTGTTAGAAACAAGCTTGTTATAATTCTGGCATGGTCGTTGTATTTTTCTTGGTGTAAGATTTTTGTTTTATGAAAAGAAAGATAATAATGACTTTAGTTTTAGGATGCTCTATCCATGCGGCCTGTCTGGCTCAGGAAGCGATGTCGTTGTATGCCTGTATGGCGTATGCGGTGGAAAACTCCTCGAAAAAGAAGATACAGGATGCCGACAATGCCGATGCGCTGGTGAGCCGGCGAGATGCGATTCTGAAAGCTTTTACACCGAAAGTGTCGGCCGGAACGTATGCTTATAGTAACTTCGGGCGTGCGGTCGACCCCGAAACCAATACGTACATCAGCAGTACTTCCTTTAATAATGGGTATTCGGTGGATGGAAGCATTACGTTGTTTGACGGTTTCTCGGCTCTCAATAATATCAAAATCTCGAATATCGCGGTGAAGATGGGTATCTCTCAGGAACAGAAGTTGCGGGATGAGATTTGTCTTTCTGTGATGGAGGCTTATTATAATGTCTTGTTCCATACACAGATGGTTGAGGTGATGGAATCGCAAATCGAGGCTGCGCGTTCCAATCTGACTTTGGTAAAGAAACAATTGGAACTGGGACAGAAAGGGCGGGCCGATGTGGTACAGATGGAAGCCGACCTGGCGGATCGCGAATACAAGCTGATCAATTCCCAAAATCAGAAGGACGAAGCTGTCCTGACATTAAAGGCCCTGATGCTTTGGCCCGTAGAAGAATCGCTTCCGGTAGATATGTCGGCGGTGAGAGATTCTTTCGAGTTGCCGGAAATCTGTATGGAATCTGCGGCCGAGATTACCAGCTTTGCGCACGAGAATAATCCGGCTGTCCGGATTGCCAAAGGAAAAATGGATCAGGCCCGGTATGAGTTGAAGACGGCCAAGTGGCAGTTTCTCCCTTCCTTGTCGTTGAACGGCGGATGGTCAACCAGTTATTATACCTATCCGGGACGGAAAGATTATCAGGCTGTTCCCTTTGGTACGCAGTTCCGGAACAATGGGGGCGAATACATCCAGTTGAGTCTGTCGATACCGATTTACGACCGCCTTTCGCGTCATTCCAATTTATCGAAGAAGAAAAACGACTGGCGGCGTGCTCAGGCGGAATATGAACAGACATTGCATGATGTGGAGTCCGAGATTTCCCGGGCGATACAAGACAGCAAAGGTGCTTTGGCGGCATTCTTTCAGGCCGAGAAGCGTTCGGTTGTACAAGAAGAAGCCTATCGGCTGGGCGAACGGAAGATGTTGCAAGGCCTGATTTCTCCGATCGAGTTTCAGACAGTCTCCAACGATTACCTGAATGCGAAGGCCGAACAGCTGAATGCCCGTTTCCAGTATCTGCTGAAGAGCAGTGTGGTTAGCTACTATAAAGGAATTAGTTATTTGGATCAATATAAATAGGAATAGAATCATGGATAGAAAAATAGAACCGAAGAAAGGTTTTTCTCTTGTGCTTAGCAAGAAGGCAATGCCGTACTGGCTGGGTGCGCTGGTCGTGGTGTTTGTGGTTTATCTGTTGCTGCGGGATGACGTGCGTACGTTTCGTGTCAATGCGGATACCGTGTCTGTCAGTGAAGTGATATCCGGCGAGTTTAATGATTACATTCGGGTGAGCGGCCAGGTACAGCCGATGACAACCATTCAGATCAGTCCGCTGGAGTCGGGCGTGGTGCATGATATCTTCATTGAAGAAGGCGCGAAGGTGAAGGCGGGCGATAAAATCCTCGAACTGAAGAACGAGAACCTGGATATGCAGATCCTCAATTCGGAAGCCGACCTGGCAGAGAAAGAAAACCTCTTGCGTAATACCTTGATCTCGATGGAGCAGGAAAAGCTGAGCGTACATCAGGATATGCTTCAGTTGCAGATGGAAGTCAAACGGTATCGTCGGGCGTATGAAGCACAGAAAGAGCTTTATCAGGAAGACCTGATTGCAAAGGAAACCTATTTGCAGGCGGAAGAAGACTATGAACTGGCCGAGAGTCGTCTGGAGCTGGTAAAGAACCGGGCCATCCAAGACAGTCTTTATCGCAGCGTACAGGTCAAACAGATGCAGGAAAGCCTGAATAACATGCGGGTGAACATGCAGATGATCCGCCGGCGGAAAGAACATCTGATGATAGTGGCACCGATCGACGGCGAGCTGGGATTACTGGATGCCGTGTTGGGGCAATCGGTTTCTTCGGGAGCGAAGATCGGACAGATTAACAACTTGGGCAGTTATAAAATCGAAGCACAGATAGATGAACATTATATCGATCGGGTGATGCCCGGACTGGAAGCACAGTTTGAGCGGCAGGATGAATCGTATTCGGCGGTGATTCGGAAAGTCTATCCCGAAGTAAGGGACGGGAAGTTCAAGGCCGACTTCAAGTTCAACGGCGCTCATCCGGAGAATATCCGTACCGGACAGACGTACAATCTGAATTTGCAGTTAGGACAACCCGAAGAAGCCGTGATGATTCCTCGTGGTACCTTCTATCAGAAAACCGGAGGCAAATGGATTTATGTCCTTACGCCCGAAGGCGACAAGGCTTTCAAGCGGGAAATACATATCGGCCGGCAAAACCCGCAGTATTACGAAGTGCTGGATGGCTTGAAGCCGGGCGAGAAAGTCATTACTTCCGGATACGATAACTTTGGCGATAATGATTGTCTGGTGTTGAAATAAAGATAGACTTTTGATGTATAAGATTAAACAATTATATTATGATTAAAGTAACAGAACTTAGCAAGATTTTCCGTACGGAAGAAATAGAAACAACGGCGTTGAATGGTGTGTCTTTTGAAATCAAGAAAGGCGAGTTTGTAGCGATTATGGGACCTTCCGGCTGTGGTAAGTCAACCTTGTTGAATATCCTGGGCTTATTGGATAATCCTTCGAGTGGCAGTTATGAACTGATGGGACAGGAAGTGGCTCAGTTGAAGGAACGCGACCGCACCAAGTTCCGCAAAGGTAATATCGGCTTTGTATTCCAGAGCTTCAACCTGATTGACGAGCTGAATGTCTTCGAGAATGTGGAATTGCCCTTGAAGTATCTGAACATGAGTGCTTCGGAACGGAAACAACGTGTGACGGCCATGCTAAAACGGATGAATATCAGTCATCGTGCCCAGCATTTCCCGCAACAGTTATCCGGCGGACAGCAACAGCGTGTTGCCATTGCGCGGGCGGTTATATCCAATCCGAATCTGGTATTGGCCGACGAGCCGACCGGAAACCTGGATTCCAAAAACGGAAAAGAAGTAATGGACTTGCTGACGGAACTGAATTCGGAAGGAACAACGATTGTAATGGTAACGCACTCGCAGAAGGATGCTTCCGTGGCTCAGCGAACCATCAACTTGTTTGATGGGCGGATTGTCAGTGATGTCAGGAATGAATTGTAAAAGACTTGGGATATGAAGAAGAGAAATTGGATATTGAAAGTCTTCTCGCTGGGTGTCGGCTTGGCGATCGGCTGCATCTTGATTGCCAAAGTCTGCTTTGAATCTGCGTATGATAACTTCTATCAGGATATCGACCGGATTTATAAGATTATGACGGGGTATTCATCTCAAGGAAATGTAAGAGACTATCAGCAAGTGAGCGGAGCTGTTGCTCCCGGATTCAAGCAGTATGTACCTGGTGTAGAATATGCAACCCGTACTACCTTCCTATTTGAGAGTGAGAAGTTCTATACGGAAGACAAACGACCGGTTTCCGGGAAGTTGGTGTTGGCGGATACATCCTTTTTCCATGTATTTGATTGGAAGATCTTGTCCGGAAATCCGATTCAGGTCTTGTCGCAGCCACAAATGGTTATGGTTTGCCGGTCTTTTGCCGAGAAAATAGGTGGCATTGATAAAGCTGTCGGACAAGTCATCTACAACGAAGATGCATCCGGATGGAAATTTACAGTGGGCGGTGTTTATGAAGATTTCCCGGAAAACGGCAGTCTGGACTATGATGTCTTGCTTTCCATGGAATCATTTAATAAAAGGAGTCGGGAGAATTGGCTGGGAAACGATCGTTATCAGGGTTATGTGAAGCTGGAAGAAGGCATAGATCCGTCTTCCTTGACAGCGGCGATCCGTTCGATGCAGGAGAAGAACCAACCTTTGGAAGAACTGGAAAAGAACGGAAGTAAGATCTGGTATTATCTTTCGGCTTTCGATAAGTTGCATACGTCCGAACCTCAGGTACGGAATATGATTGTCATACTCTCGATTATTTCATTGGTCTTGCTTCTGATATCACTGATGAACTATATTCTCATCACGATATCGGAGATGGTAAGGCGGTCGAAAGAGATTGGCGTGCATAAGTGTTATGGCGCGGGTAGTTGGGACATCTATAAGATGCTGAGTAAAGAGACAGCCATGGTCTTACTGATGTCATTGGTATTAGCGGCGATTCTGATTTGGGCAGCCAAACCTTTGGTTGAGGATTTGTTGGGAGCAAGTTTGCTGGCACTATTTATTCCCGAAACCATTGCTGTGTTGGTCGGAGTCATCTTCCTGTTGTTTCTGGTTTCTACGGTTGTTCCCGGTTATTTATATGATAAGATTCCGGTTGGTGTGGCATTCCGGAATTATAAGGAGAACAAGCGAAAATGGAAACTGGCTTTGCTGTGGGTTCAGTTTACGATCAATGTCTTCCTGGTCTGTTTTATGTTTGTCATTGCCGCCCAATACGACAAGGCGTTGAACGACCAGCCGGGCTATACGTATGAGAATGTTCTCTATTATAATGTCCGGGGCGTGGATAAATTGCAGGCGAACCGAAGCATAGCTGCTCTTTCATCGAATCCCGAAGTAGTTGATGTCGAACGTTGTTATACGCTTCCTTTTGATTACAGTTCGGGAAACAATATTTATCTGCCGGGTGATGATCGGGATTTGTTTAATATAGCCGACCAATATGATGGGACAAAAGGCTTCTTCGACTTCTTTGAGATTCCGATGCTGGAAGGACGTGTTCCGGAAACCCGACAGGAAGTAGCCGTGAGCCGGCAGTTTGTAGAGAAGATGCAGGAGTTTACCGATTGGAAAGACGGAGCTGTCGGCAAAGAAATCCAGATTTCCGAACACTCCGATACAAGTGCCATGAATCAGGGTATCCTGACGATCAGCGGTGTTTATGAAGATTATCGGATCGGATTATTGACACGTAACGACGAGCGTCCTAGTATTCGCTTCACGGCAGAGCCGGATTCCGGGTATATGCCGATTATCCTGGTGAAAGTAAAAGAACTGAATCCGGAAACGATCGCCCGTGTCCAACAGGAGGTTCAGCAGGAAATAGAAGGAAAAGATGTTGAAGTACTCTCGTATAAGCAGGTGATGCAAAGCATGTATGATGAAAACCGGAAGATGAAGGACACGATCCTGATCGGAAGTCTCTTTTCCATTGTGATCGCTTTCCTTGGTCTTATCGGATATATCCGTGACGAATCGCAGCGAAGGAGTAAGGAAATCGCTATTCGTAAGATCAGCGGTGCCACGACTTCCGAGATTTTATCTCTTTTCGTAGGCGAGATGATGAAATGGGTGTTGATAGCCGCCATTGTCGGCAACCTGGCTGCCTATTACGTTTCCGGTTTGTGGCTGGAGCAATTCTCCGAGAAAGTTACCGTTTCATGGCTTTATCTCTTCTCGGCCGATGTGATTGTTGCGCTGATTGTAGCCGTCACCGTAGTGATCAACAGTTTGCAGATCACTCATGCCAATCCGGTTCTTTCGCTGAAGAGTGAATAATACGAACAATTAACCTTGATAAATTAATAGCCCTATGGAAATATACAACAACATCAAAGCATTATTCCGGAAATATCCTGTGCCGGTTTCGCTCAACATCGTGGGCTTGGTGATGGCTTTTACGGCCTTCATCATGATCATGGTCCATGTCCGCTTTGAATGGAACTTTGACAGATGTTATCCGAAGCCGGATTGTATTTTCAAGGTGGATATGCCGGAAACTTCTTTCTTCCGTTCCATTCTTCCACCGGGCTTTGCCGAATCGATCATCCATGCTTCGGCTCATGTGGAAGCGGGCACGGTGTTTTGTCCGTTTGTGGGCGAGGTTTATCTGACCGTGACTGAAGCTGACGGGAAACGGACCGGTTACAAGCAGGAAGCCAATCTGGTAAGTCCCGGCTTTTTCGATGTCTTTGGCCTGGAAGTGACGGAAGGAGAACGGAATGCTTTGTCGAAGCCCAATCAGCTGGCGATTCCGGAAAGTCTGGCTAAAAAGATGTTTGGCGAGGAATCGCCTGTCGGCAAACCGATACGGATGGAATCCAAATCGGCTTATTTCCTGCCGTTAACGGACTGGCAAGTCGGAGCTGTCTATAAGGATCTGCCTGGAAATACGCAATTGGGGAATAATATTCTGGCTCCGATGCCGGCGTCGTTATTGGAGACCTTCGGAAACTCCAATTTTATTTGTTACCTGCGCTTGGATGATCCGGGCCATGCTTCGTCGGTGGCGGATGAGTTTAACCAGGCGTTTGATTTCTCCCGTTATCCGTATTTGAGTCCGATTCATTTGACGCCGCTTCCGGAAGTTTATTTTAGTGATGCCGAGACGGAAGGGCATGTATTCAAGTTGGGCAGCCGGATGCAGACTTATTTATTGATACTGATCGCGGTCCTGATTGTCTTCGTCGGCATGTTCAACTTTACGAACTTTTATATCTCGCTCATGCCTTCGCGGCTGCGCGGAATCAATACACGTAAGATCTTGGGTGCCGAGGTTTGGATGCTCCGCTTGGAGCAGGTGTTGGAAGTGGGTTGCTTCGTCGGACTGTCAAGTCTGCTGGCTGTAGGTCTCAGTCTGCCTGTTTCGGAATGGTTTGCCGCTTCGGGTATTATTCAGGAGCCGGTGACGCTTGCTTCTTGCCGGATGTTGTATATTGTTACGGTATGCGGAGCTTGGCTGGTTGGCATGGCGGCAGGTCTTTATCCGGCCTACTTTGTGACTTCTTTCCCGACGGCCTTATTGCTCAAGGGAAATTATGGCCTGACTCCTTCGGGTCGGAAAATCAAAAGCGCACTGCTGGTACTTCAATATGCCATCGCGTGTTCGTTGTTGGTTTTCATCGCCTTTGTTTTCTTGCAGAACCGGATGATGATGCGTTCGAATACGCACTTTGACCAGGACCAGCTGGCGATAGTCCAATTGACCCGCGAAATGGCCGAGAAGCAAGGCCCGTGGTTGCAGGAGACGCTGCGGCAATATGCGGAAGTAGAAGATGTGGCCTTTGCGACCGAATGTGTGGGCGGACAGGATTCTTATTCTACCTGGGGCATGGAATGGAAAGGAGAAGAAGTTGAAACCTATCGGATCTGGTGCTCCCCGAATTTCTTCGATGTGATGGGAATCAAAATTGTTGAAGGACGCAATTTTACCGGCGATACAGATTCGGGATATATCATCAACTCCTTTGTGCGCGACCACTACGGCGTTGGTCTTGGTCCGATTAGCGGACTCAGTAACGAGATTGTGGGCATTTGTGAGGAAGTATCCTTTACCTCGGCCCGAAAGGAGAAGGCTCCGATTGTCTTTTCGGTAGAATCGCCCGCTTCCGGCTATTTGCCCGTTGTCTATATCCGGCTGAAGAAAGGCTTTGATGCCGTAACTGCCGTGTCGCATATCCGGCAAGCGATTGCCAAAATGGATGCGGCCTATCCGGTGGAAGTCGAATTCTACGACCAGGTGTTGAATACTCTTTACCAAAAGGAAGTGCGCTTCGGGAAGACGCTCTTCTGTTTCTCTTTACTGGCCGTCGTCTTGTCGCTGATCGGTGTTTTTGCCCTGGTGATTTTCGATATGTATTACAAGCGGAAGGAAATAGCCTTGCGGAAAGTGTTTGGGGCTGAATTGAGCGATATTGTAGGATTAGGTCTCAAACCCTACTGCTGGTTTGTCGGCATTGGCTTTGTGCTGGCGCTTCCTTTCTCCTGGTGGGTGGTTTCCGGCTGGCTGGAAAACTTTGCTTTCCGCGTACCGCTCACACCGGTTGTCTTTATTTTGATATTCATCCTGATGCAAATCCTGACGGCAGCCTTGGTGTTCATCATGTATGCCACGCTTGCCCGTGAGGTGCCTAGAGATAGCCTTTCTGTTGAGTAATACACCACTGATGCGGGGTTGCCGTTTCTTCGGCAACCCTTTTGCGGTGTGTTTTAGTGTATTACCTGATGAGGATAAGGCTGTTTTATATTACATTTTAATCGTTCCACCTAGGTGGAACGATCGTCTCACCCAGGTGGAACGATCGAATCACAGTTGTGGAATGATCGTTTCACCCGGGTGAAACGGTAAAAAGGTCTAAGGAAAAGGAAATAGGATTTTCGGGAATCGGAAAAAGAACGAGGAGGATTCTCGGAAAATCCTTATTTTTGAATGCTAAATAAAAGGAGAAAAGAGAAACAGATCATGGTGAACAAAGGAAAGATATTGGTGGTGGATGATAATCCGGGCATCCGGGCGGCATTGAAGATTTTATTGCCCAAGTATTTCGCGGCGGTGGAGTTGCTGGCTTCGCCCAAGGAAATCCATGCCTCGTTACGGGAGTTTGCGCCGGATGTCATCTTGCTGGATATGAATTTCGAGGCGGATACCAATACGGGAAATGAGGGTCTGTTCTGGCTCTCCGAAATCAAACAGCGCCGTCCGCAGACGGAAGTGGTGCTTTTTACGGCGTATGCCGACATCGCTTTGGCGGTGGAAGGCATGAAACGTGGGGCATTCGACTTTATTGTGAAGCCTTGGGAGAACGAGAAACTCATCGCTACCTTGCAGGCGGCCTCTGACAAGGCAGTAGCCAATAACGGCAAGGGTGGAAAAGCCGGCGGAAAAGGACAGAAGAAAACCGGAGAAGCCGGACCTTCGATGTTGTGGGGAACGGGAGCGGCCATGACGGCTGTCCGTCGCACGGTCGAGAAGATTGCTCCAACCGACGCGAGTGTTCTGATTACCGGCGAGAACGGAACGGGAAAAGACGTGTTGGCTGCCGAGATTCACCGCTTGTCCGACCGTGGACAGAAACCGATGGTCTGCGTGGATGCCGGTGCCATTACCGAGACCTTGTTCGAGAGTGAGTTGTTCGGACATGTGAAAGGGGCGTTTACCGATGCGCATACCGATCACACCGGGAAGATGGAACAGGCCAACGGCAGTACGCTGTTTCTCGACGAGATCGGCAATATTCCTCTGCATCTTCAGGCAAAGCTGCTGCGGGTGTTGCAGAACCGTTCGGTGACGAAGGTGGGCGATACGCGTTCAATCCCGATTGACATCCGGCTGATCTGCGCAACCAACAAGAATCTGGAAGAGATGGTGAAGCAGGGAACTTTCCGCGAGGACCTTTATTACCGCATCAATACCATCCATTTGGAACTGCCGCCCTTACGTGAGCGGTCGGATGAGATTGTTCCTCTGGCCAACCTCTTTATCTCCCGTTATGCCGCGAAGTATCATCGTCCGGTTACTGGGCTGACAGATGCCGCCCGACAAGTTCTGCTTGCCAATCGTTGGAGTGGAAATATCCGGGAGCTGCAGAACGGCATTGAAAAGGCCGTGATTCTGGCCGACGGCGATAAGCTGGATGCCGAAGATTTCTCTTTGCCTTTGTCTGTACCCGGCGAAGCAGAACCGGCAGCGGCAGCCGAAACCCTCGAAGAAGTGGAAGAACGGACCATCCGGGCAGCCATGGACCGCTTCGGAGGTAATTTGACACACGTGGCGAAATCGCTGAACATCAGTCGGCCCACCTTATATGCGAAACTGAAGAAATACAACATCTGATATGGATACGTCGACAGTCATACTCATCGCTTTGGCATCGGCCCTGGTAGCGGCGCTGATTTCCCGTATTTATTCCCTGGGAAAAATTCACCGGAAACTGAACTACATGCTGGATGCGCTGGAAGACAAGGAAACGAATTTCCATTTCAGCGAAGAGAAGTTCTGGTACCGGCGCTTTAACCTGACGCTTAATCGGATTCACATCCTTTATGACCGCGAGCGGCAGGAGATTGCCGAACAGGAGCAATATTATGGGCAGATGCTCGACCAGGTCCGTACCGGAATTGTCGTCATCGATTTATCCCGGAAGCGGGAAGGACAGGTCATTTACAGCAATGCCTCGGCACGGAATCTGCTGGGATTGGCCACCTTCAGCCATATCCGTCAGCTGGGAAATATTCATCAGGAACTGGAGAATGCCTTTTGGGAAGTTTCGTCGGCGCACGAACAGCGGAACAGTTATTATAACGAACGGGGAAAGATCACCCTTTCCCTGACGGCTTCGGAAGCGATGTTGCAGGCAAAGCAGGTCAAGATCGTCGCCCTTAACGACATCACCGGCGAAATGGCCCACAACGAAGAGCTTTCCTGGAATAAGCTGATCCGTGTATTGACGCATGAGATCATGAATACGGTCACGCCGATTGCCTCATTGAGCCATACCTTATCCCAAGAACTCGATTCGGAAACGTCGGCCCGTTCGCTCGACTGGAAGGAATTGAAGTTAGGGTTAGACACGATTGCCAGCTCTTCCGACGGACTGATCAAGTTTGTCAATACTTATCGCAGCCTGACTCGTGTATCGGCGCCCGTCAAGAAAGCCTTTTTCGTGCGTGAACTGATCGAAAAGGTGCAGCAGCTCACTCGTGAATCCCTGCATCAGGCCGGAGCTGTCTGCTCGTACGTGGAGAAGTCAGAAGATATCCTGCTGTATGCCGATGCCGACCAGTTGTCGCAGGTGTTTGTCAACCTGGTGAAGAATGCCTTGCAGGCCGGAGCGACAAAAATAGAAATCACGGCGGAAATCGACTATGCCGAAACCGTCGTGATCACTGTATCGAATAATGGCCGCCCGATCAGTGCGGAGAGCCAGGAAGAAATCTTTGTTCCTTTTTATACCACCAAGCCGGAAGGCACCGGCATCGGATTAAGTCTTTCCCGGCAGATCATGCGTCTGCACAACGGCACACTCACACTCGGCCGCAGCGACAAGCGGATGACTACCTTCGTCCTGCACTTCCGCTGATCAGTTTTCCTGCCAGTGGTACAAATCCACTTTCTTGTGGCGGCTGACCTGCTCATTTATTTCCTTGAAGTATTTGGCAAGGATGGCATACAATCCCGGATCATAAGCCTTCATTTCTTCGCGGGTGTTGATCTTGTTATGCTTTCCGTCGCCGTCGTCTTTATCTACTTCCGCATTGACATTGAACCAGTTCTGTACACCTTCAGCCCAATATTCCCATACGTTGGTCGAAGCATATACATTCTTCCACCGTCCTTTGGCTACGGCAGCATCCAGCGAGGCTTGCAGCTCGTCATTGAATTCCGGATGGATCGGCAGGATGCCTGCTCCATGAATCGTATGGGCAAACTCGTGGATCAATATATCTTCGGCATGATACTTGTCGATCTGATAAGCCAGGATATTCTCTTCTGCGCAAGTCGAGAATGGATTTTCGGCATCACCACCTAAACCACGGGCACGGACATCCCAGTTAAGTGTCGTATCTTTTTCCAGAAAAGCATGTTCAGGAATATCAGTTGTTCCTTCATAACGCGCCATAATGCCGATGCGGGTGTTGCGGTCGGTGAGCGATTTCATAACTTCTGCCGGCAGTGCGTCGGTCATCGCCTTGATACTGATATAGGCCGCATAGAAGCAACTGTCGGGAACACGCCATGAGCTGACGACATGGATGCCGTTTACATTCATATATTTCTTGTAGAACGGATCTAATTTCAGTTCGGCAGGCGGAGCTGTGATGGTAGGTGTGTCGACTAACATCGCCATGGGAATTTCTTCTACCGCCTGTACACTTTCAGACTGGTCTGTTTTTACGGGTTGCTGACAGCCGGCCAATGCGGCAGTCAGCAGCATAGCTGTTAAGATGCTTTTGGATGTTTTCATTGTCATACGCATTTATGTTGTTTGTTTGCTAATTAGATAAAAGGTGATGATCAATCCTGTCAGAAAGATCTTAATAGCTACAAATATAGAACAATATTTTATATAAGTCCGATATAATGTGTTAAAACTACAATTCTTCCTTATAAACTACAGAAGAATGAAACGAAAAGCGGCACACTGAAATCAATCAGAATACCATGCAGGATGGCCACCGGAATCATTTCTTTCCCGGAATAACGTGTGATGGCCGGCAAAACCACATCCATCGAATTGACGCCGGCAGCTGATATTGGCGCCAACTTGCCGAAGTATTTCTTTATCAGCGGACTGCCCAACAAGGCCATCATTTCACGGATGATATTGGACAACAGGGCAATGGTGCCTAATTCGGTAGCCAACTGCAAACCGATGGACGGTTCTTTGAACTGGGTGATCAGAATGGATGAAAGTGAGTAATAGGCAAAGCCGCTTCCCACAGCCATGCATTCGAATACGCTCCATCGGCTCAAAAGTAGACTGGCCAGTGCCGAGAACAGCAGTGTGCCTATGATAGTTGCCAAAGGAATCACCAGCATTTTCGGACGTATCTGACGGATAATCTGCTTCAGGTTCTTGTTGGAACCGATGCTGATGCCCACCTGAAGCATCAGGGCATACAAAATATATAAGGAGACGTGATGAGCATCCAACGAGATGTGTCCGGAGAGACCTAAGATACAGCCGGCGCAGAAGAACAAAAAGACAATAATACTGTTTTTCATCTTTCACCTCCTTTCTTGAAGAACAGGTTATATACAGCCCAGGCAGCCAGAATACTGCCGAATAAACTGGAAATGGCTAAGATGGCAGCCTGCCAGCCGAACTGACCGATGTTCTGGATGATCAGCGGATTGGAACCGACTGATATGCCCAAGATAAACAACATGGCGAATATGGTGTAAGAGATAGTTTTCTCTGTCTTTTGTAACCATTCTATTTTACGGAATAGGAAGCCAATACCCATCCCTGCAAACATAATACAAATAATGCTCAGCATAACGGATTTAATTTAGAATAAAAGAATAATGATACTGCTCCCTGCAAGCACTGCAGGAAGAAACGATTAAATGATGAAATAATAAGGAGGGAAAGTTGGCTTAAATAAATCCGCTGAACCAGTGTACATGGACAATACAATGGCTGCACCACGAACCGATTCGGGCGCTGGCCAAATGAACAATATGTACATTACCTGTCATCATATACCTGTTATTTTCGGGCGCAAAGCTACTAAAAAGTTATCATATATCCTAATACCCAGATTCATTTCCGCTTTCTTGAGAGAAATCTCCGTTAAACTGCGGCCTGCCTGTTTCTATTCCGGATAATTCATTGTACTTTCGTAGCTAATAACAGTGAATCGTAAAGAAATGTTCGGTAATCAGATTATTATTGCATTAGGCTCCAATACAAATCCCCGTCAGAATATGGAGCGAGCAAGCAGTGCCATCGAATTGCTGTTGCCGGACATCCGATGGTCGGAAGCGGTGTATACAGCTCCGGAAGCCTGCTCAAATCCGGCTTTGTTCCTGAACCGGGTAGGCATTGCCCACACAAGTCTTCCGGTTGCCGATCTGATCCGTCACTTCAAGCAGATAGAACGGGCCTTGGGGCGCGTACCGGAAAACAAGCATCAGGGCATTATTTCCATAGACATTGATCTGCTTCAATGGAACAGTGAGCTGTTGAAGCCCGACGATATGCAACGCGGCTATATAAAAGAGGGAATCCGTCAGTTGTCAGACCGGCGTGTCTGATTCAGCCAGTAACAGAGATAGCCTAATTTATAGAAGGCAAACAGATGCAGGGACGGATGTGTTCCGGTCAGATTCCTGACTAATCGGGGTTCTGTCCAAGTGAAGACAAGTCTGATCCACCGGGTGAGATGCAGACTTTCGGCCTTTTGATGCCATTGCAACAGACGGATATAAGGTTGCAGCCGGTGGCGGTGTGCAGCCAGGTTCTGAATGGAAATACGGATTTTCCGGAGATAATCGTCCGCCTTGTCGGTGGTCTGGTGGAAAACCGGATTGTCTATGTACTTGAGAGGAACAGCCGCTTGCTGGAGCAAGATGCCAAACCAGGCATCTTCATATCCGAAGTGCATGGCATCATCAAAGCGGACAGTCTGAAAGATGTCCTTGTCGGCCAAGAAGCACATGCTGATGAACTGGCTGTAAGGCTGCCTGTTCCTTTCTTCGGCCGACCGTTCTTCTACCTGTATGCCATACTGATAGCGTAAATGGCACATCGCCGGCGTCTTCGTCCTTTCATAGATAAATCCACCGCACACAATGCCGCCTTTGATGCGCTGTTCCCAATATGACTGGAGAAATGTAGTGGAAGCCGGCATCGTATCGGCATCCATGAATAAGAGATACGGATAATGAGCCTGATCGGCCAATATATTTCGGATACGGGCCGGACCTACATTTTGGGGCAGAATCCGGTAGTGGCAGTTTTCCCAGGCTTCGATACGGCGGTTCTCGGCCTGAATCTCTTCTGCTGAGCCATCATCGACTACCAGAATCTCGAAAGGAATCTGGAGTTGTTGTGCCTGATGGCGCATGGCTTCCACCAGCGGAACACATACTTTATTATAGGTAGGAATCAGGATGGAGATCATAAGCCGGCAGATGATAGGGTTTCGAATAATTGCATAAACTGTTCCGCCTGTCCTTTCCGGGAGAAACGCTTGATTTCTTCGTGATCGGGCGTGGTGGCTGTGTATCCTTGTGTTTCCCATTGCCGGTAATACTGAAGGATGAATTGGGCCACTTCTTCGGCGTTTCGGGCAGCCAGTCCGGAACGGGTGCGCCGGATGTTCTCTTCCAAATAGCTTTCATCAGAAGGAACACAGAGAATCGGCTTATCAACGGCCAGAGCTTCAAAGAACTTGGTGGTCATGATTCCTTTGGGCGCGTTCTCTCCGCTCTTTTCCGTGAGCAGCAATAGTACACTGCTGTTGTTGAGTACCGAAGGAATTTCGGAGGCTGGTACATACGACCGATAAGACATGTATTCGCTGACCTGATACTGGGCGGCGGCTTCTTTCAGCAGGGCTTCGGAGGCCGGATCTACATACCATTCGAGGGTGATCTGTTCGGCCGACAGACCGGACAACAGCACGCCTTTGAACAGCAATTCCGGATTACGCATGGCCAGACTGAGGATTCGTCCGGTGTAAGTAATGGTAAACCGGCGGTTCGGACGATGATCCGGATAGAATAAGTCCGGGTCATATCCGTTGTAGATCAGAGATACGTTCGGATTATATCGCTTCAGCTGTTCGACATGCCACGGAGAAACGGTGGTGACATGACTCGCCATCCGGAGTGTGCGGTTCCGGTCGTTCAGCAATTTCCGTTTCAGCAGAGCCGTCAGCTGCTTGTCCAGCCAGGGACAGACATGAAAAGAGTGGGCGAGGAATTCGTTCCCGGCGTATTGCTCGATGATATCCCGCAAATCCACCACCAGCGGCAAATGATGCCTTTGGGCGGTCAGACGGGCTGCCACCAGCGGAAAGGTGCGGAATGAACTGCACAAGATGAGGTCGAATGCCTGACGCTGGCAAATCCGGTGGGCGACTTTCGCCATTTTCCGGTCTTTGTAGGAGAACAGGAAATCGGCCAGGAGCGTGAAGATCCACTGGAGTTTGCGGAGGATTCTGTTCTTGGCAGTATAATAGGGCACGAATGTGACCGGGCAAGAACCGGCTAAGAAGGCGAAGGTCTTGTCGTCCATTGCTTCGGCAACGACTTCCACCTGCCATCCGGCCTGCTTTAGGTATTTGCATAAATATCCCATCCGCGGTCCGAATGCCGGAGGAAACAGATCACATAGAATGAGTACTCGTTTCATAACAGCTCCAATATCTTTTGGGCGGTGTTTCCCTGTCCATATTCATCTATCTCATGCCGTACCGGATTGTTCTCCAGGCAAGCCAGGATTTGGTCGGTCCGGTAACCGGCAATCTGGTTCCAGCCAGCCGTCACCGTTTCTGTCCATTCGGTTTCTTCCCGCAGGGTGATGCAGGGCGTCCGGTGAAAATAGGCTTCCTTTTGTACGCCGCCCGAATCGGTCAGGATCGTGCTTGCCTGCTTTTCCAGCATCACCATGTCCAGAAAACCTAACGGCTCGGTAAGTCGTATATTAGGATGTGCCGTCAGTTCTTCCAGCAGCTGATATTTCTCCAGATACTGCCTGGTCCGCGGGTGAAGAGGAAATACCAGCGGACAGTGGGATGAGGCGATCTGCTTCAGTGCCGCCACAATCGACGAGAGACGTTCATCCTCGTCGGTGTTTTCCGCGCGGTGAACCGTGCAGAGCCGGAATCCTTTACTGTGCAGTTGCAGGCGCTGCATGATATCTGAGGTTTCTTCCGCCTGCCGGCCGAAGAACAGGGCGGCGTCATACATGATGTCACCCACATGATAGACGCCTGCGTGGATATTCTCTTCGGCCAGGTGCTGAACGGCCTCGTGAGTCGGGCAGCATAACAGCGTCGAGACATGATCAGTCAGAATCCGGTTGATCTCTTCCGGCATGGCCTTGTTGAAGCTGCGCAGACCGGCTTCGATATGCACCACCGGAATATGCAGCTTGCTGGCTGCCAGCGCTCCGGCCAGTGTAGAATTGGTATCGCCATAGACTACCAGATAGTCCGGGCGCTGATCCAACAATATCTTTTCTATTTCGATAAGCATTTGTCCGGTCATGGCACCATGCGTCGTCTGTCCGCAGTGCAATTGCCAGGTCGGACGTGTTATTCCCATTTCCGAGAAGAAGATACGACTCATGTTCTCGTCGTAATGCTGTCCGGTGTGGATCAGCTGCTCGTTGACGGGTTCCCGATCCGTCTGGTTGTGTAACTGGATGGCACGGCTGAACATGGCCGCTTTGATGAACTGCGGGCGTGCTCCTACGACGGTAATGATCTTTTTCATCGCTTCAACAGATTTAATAGGCGTACATATAATTTCTTGTGATAGTCGCTCTCTGTTCCGGCAAAAGACGTATTATGCCAGAGCCAGACGATTTCTCCCCGGTGCTGGCGGATCTCCCGGACCAGTCCGGCGCAATACTGATAGGCTTCGTCGGGCGAAAGTCCCATGTATTGAGATTCACTCAGTGTGCAGTCCATGACGGAAAGCGGGTGCAAGGTCAGTGACGTGAGCTGGCGTGTCATCGGATTGATCCACTTGACGGGACGGCAGGTTCCTAAGCGGAAACCGCTCACATCCGCATATCCCATGGTGAAGTCGTCGGTGATGCCGGCCTTGATCAGCTTGGTCAGGTCTTCCGGCTCTCTCGATGCCAGATAATGATGCCGGTTCAAATGAATGTTCTCCAGTTTCCAGTCGTGCTCCAGCCGCATTTTCTCCTCCGGAATCAGGTCCGGATAAATCCCGGCCTCATAGCTGCTGTGCAGTCCTAACAGGGCTTTGTTCTTCTTAAACAGATGAAGCAGCTTCTGGATGTCGTGCGAGCGGACCTGGTAATGAGGCTTGTCGTTGGCATGCCGGCCTCCGGCCTTGAGGAAGAACAAGATGTGGCAGCGGTCGCCAAACCGGTTTTTCACCAGGCTGTCTTGTTCCAGCATCCAGGGGAATGTATAATACGGATCTTTCTCTAAAGGACCCTGATACAATTTCAGGGCTTCCCTGAAGCCGATGCCTTTCAGGGTTTCCCGGCAGATGTTTCTCAGGCTGCGACAGAAGAATGGGGCGTCTACGTCGTGTGTCAGCCAGATCTTCTGGAGTTCGGGCTGCGGTTCGGGAATGCGTACACAGGCTTTTCTCAGCCAGTGGCGGAGCAGCCTGCCGTATTCCTCCACAATCGGGCGGTGTATGAAGCCGGCTTTATAAGGCAGAGACTCTTTTCCCGGAAAGCGGCCGTGCTTGTCGCGGATGTCTCTTTTCTGAATCTCTTCATAACGGCTCAGCAGGAAATAGCTGCTGGCGATGATGTCGGCATAAATCACCCACGTCTCTTCGAAACATTCTTCTTTGGGTGTTCCGAACAGCAACGGTACTCCTTCAATCTCCTTCAACGGCAGTTGCGGCAGAGATTCGGGTGTTCCGTAGACCGACGACTGAAAGAAACCGGAAGGAACAATCACCACTTTATATTTATGGAAAAGACGGACATCCGACGTGTAACCGATCAGGCTGCTATAAGCACCGGCACGGTCAACGCCTAACAAGAATCGGATGATATAATAGATCGTTTGATTCATAAAACCGCTTCAGTTCGTTTGATTTATCTTTTAGAGTAATAACTCTGTTTTCCTTCATTTATTGCCTCATCTTACTGATACGGATTAAAATCCGGTTCCAGAGATTCAGCTTTCCTTTGCTGATGGCGAAGTAGGGCATTTGCCGGGCACCAAACTCGCGGAAAAAGCGTTCTACTCCCGGAATCATCGAGCCTTCGAAGTCGAAGTGATCGGTATAGGCGGCCATTTCCTGTATGGCTTTCCACATCACCAGGCTGTGTGCGCCTGACTGCCGGAGCTGCGGGTCGCCTCCGCCTGCCAGATAATAAGCCGACGACTCCTGCCAGACGATGAAAACAGCGGCATGCAGTTGCCCGTTTTCGTCATATCCGCCCCAGATGTCGCCCTGGTTGCGCCGGCGGCTGGTCTCAATGAGCTGCCGCAAGATGTCTTCGCCTTTGGGGACCGCTTTGTGCTGGCGCTGGAATGTCAGATGCTGTATCCGGATGAATTCTTCTGTCGGGATGCCTTTCCGGACCGTTATCTTGTATTTCTTTTCGGCCCGGATGATATTCCGGCGGGTATTCTGGCTCATGTTTTCCCAGATCTGTGCCGTGTCATGCAGTCCGCTGAGCAAATAGGTGTAACGGGTTGTCTGTGTAAACCCTTTCCAGTAGAATGGCAGCCAGTCAGTGACAGACCAGGAAAAGTTTTGCTGGAACAGCCGGAGATTCTCCAGCCTGGTAGCAAACTTCCCGAGGATGATCTGCTGCCTGGCCAGCAGGCTGGTGTATTTGCTGTCGGCAGCCGGTTGGGCTATCCACGGACCCAATGTCTGGGTATAGACCGGCATGATGGCATATCCTTTCCGCGGAATATACAAGGGCATGGCTGCTTCTATGTTTCCTTGTTTGCCATAGAGGAGCACAACGTCCCACAGGTTTTCACCACAGACAATATCCAGCCACCAGTCTTGTGAAAAGAGAGGGATGGATTTTTCCTGCCGGCATAATTGCCGGTACGTTTCCTTGGATGACATAGCCGGGATGTTTTTGTCGTCTTGTTAATAAATAAGTTGGCAAACGAGAACCGCGACGGGTTCATTTGCCAACTTCACAGGTTATTTTTTCGCTTGTTATTATCCTTTCAGTGCCTGGAAGATCAGCTGAGCCAGTTCATCTGCCAGTTCCGGATTGTCGGCAATGCATTGCTTGGCGGCATCGCGTCCCTGTCCTAATTTCGCGTCGTTGTAGCTGTACCACGAACCGCTTTTCTTGATGATACCCAGTTCGCTGCCCAGGTCGATGATTTCACCCGAACGTGAAATGCCTTCCCCGAACATGATGTCGAACTCGGCTTTCCGGAATGGAGGTGCCACCTTGTTCTTCACCACCTTTACGCGGACCTGGTTACCTTTCACTTCATCTCCGTCTTTTAACTGTCCGATGCGGCGGATATCTAGGCGGACTGAAGCATAGAACTTCAAGGCGTTACCACCGGTTGTCGTTTCGGGATTGCCGAACATGACACCGATCTTGTCACGCAGCTGGTTGATGAAGATACACGTCGTGTTCGTCTTGTTGATGGCTGCCGTCAGCTTACGCAGAGCCTGCGACATCAGACGGGCCTGCAAGCCCATTTTGCTGTCGCCCATGTCGCCTTCCAGTTCCGCTTTCGGAGTCAGAGCTGCCACAGAGTCGATCACGATGATGTCTACTGCCGACGAGCGTATCAGCTGTTCGGCTATTTCCAGTGCCTGCTCTCCGCTGTCGGGCTGTGAGATCCAGAGGTTCTCTACATCCACCCCCAGCTTCTCGGCATAGAAACGGTCGAAGGCATGTTCTGCATCAATGAAGGCGGCAATACCACCGGCTTTCTGTGCTTCGGCGATGGCATGGATGGCCAGCGTCGTCTTACCGGATGATTCCGGGCCGTAGATTTCAATGATACGTCCTTTCGGATAACCGCCCACACCCAGCGCCGCGTCGAGGGCGATGGAGCCTGTCGGGATCACTTCTATATTTTCGATGCTTTCATCTCCTAATTTCATGATAGAGCCTTTCCCGTAGTTCTTCTCTATCTTTTCCATAGCGGCGCGCAACGCCTTCAGCTTGTCGGCGTTCACGGCAGGTTTTGTTCCTTCTGCTTTTTCTTCGAATAAGTTATCTTCTTTTGCCATAAAATATAATGTTTATGTTGTAATGGTCGTTGATACTTGACGTCTTATTGGGCCAGAATCTGGTTGGCATGATCTTTGGTCTTTACTTCTTTCGGACCGATGATCCGTTCGATCACACCGTTTTCGTCGATGATGAAGGTGGTACGCAGCGTACCCATATACGTTCTTCCGCACATCTTCTTTTCCGCCCATACGCCGAATGTCTGCTGCAGGGTTGTATCTGTATCAGCAATGAGGTTGAACGGCAGGTTCTGCTTGCTGATGAATCCCTGGTGCGACTTGGCGCTGTCTTTGCTCACGCCTACCACTTCATATCCGGCAGCCTTCAATGCGTCATAGCCGTCACGCAGGCTGCAGGCTTCGGCCGTACAACCCGATGTGTTGTCTTTCGGGTAGAAATACAATGCCAGTTTCTTGCCGGCAAAATCACTTGCTTTTATTTCGTTACCATTCTGGTCTGTTCCCAATACTTCAGGAATTTTATCTCCTACTTGTAGTGCCATATTCTGATTTGTTTGATGTTAAGCATTTTCCTTGTATTCAGACAGGTCGGGCCTGATTGTCTGAATGTGCGAAATGCGCATACAAAGCTATAAAAAATAACAGAATATCCGAGAGGATGTTCTCACAAATTATAGGATTTAATGGATATGCTTGCCTAAGGTCCGGGCCTGTTCCGGATATTGTGTCGCTTCGATGGCAGCCCGGTCATATACGCCGATTGCCAAAACCTGGCCCGCATCTTCCCAATGCAGGTATTTGCAAATCGCTTTGTAGTGAGCCACCAGCGGCTCCATGGCCCAGGCCTCGTTGTCACCACAGGTAGCCAGCAAAACGGCTTTTTTGGGTTTGCTCCTCAGGATATCGTTGATAGCGAAGAACCGGTCGATGACTTTTTTCAATTGGGCCGACATTCCGAAATAATAGACCGGTGTTACGAAGACGACCATATCGGCCGCT
The DNA here is from genome assembly GCF_023744375.2 of Parabacteroides sp. AD58. NCBI lineage: Bacteria > Pseudomonadati > Bacteroidota > Bacteroidia > Bacteroidales > Tannerellaceae > Parabacteroides > Parabacteroides absconsus. The sequence continues at coordinate 3,600,426 of NZ_CP146284.1, forward strand.
ATCAACTTATCCCAAATGAGTTCCATATCATCTTCCTGAATACACTTATGGTTGTTCTTCCGGCAGTAATTACATGCCAAACACGGTTGTGTTACCTGGAAGATGGTATCAAAACGGAATACTTCATGCCCGGCCTCCAGAGCCCCGGCAATAAAATTATCTGCTAATAATGATGAAGTTCCCTTTTTATGGGGGCTTCCCGTAATTACAAGTATATTCATGTGTTTTTTATAGTAATCGCTAAGTATAACATTAATTGTAACTGAAATGTCATACAATATTCGTAAAATTATTGCAAATATGCAACTGAATCGTAGAAAATCAGCTTTTGATCGGGTTTTGTCAGTTTGTCATTTTGTCAAAATACACCTCTCAAAATTCCATTATTTCGGAGCGGCGTGTAAGCGGGCCACTTCGGTTCGATTCTCAGAAAGTTGGGTATTTACATGCTGATGTCGGAAAAAAGGCAATGGCGTTTTTCTGTTTTTTGTATTCACCGGAATGAGGGATAAAAACGTCTTCCGTGTTAGTTTATGGAAGAAAATACTGTCAAAATGGTATTTTGTTTTGGAGGCTTTTGAGAATGAAAATTGGAGTAAAATCATTCGGAAAAAGAGGAAAAATGTATTTGAACAGCCCTTTTTTAGGAAATTCGGGAGTTTTGTTTACGTTTCTAGGCAGGAATGAATTAAAATACGCCGGCTTTTTATTCAAAGATGGTTATGAATTAGCGAAAATCTAGGCATGAAAAAGTGGAAAATGAATAGAAAAAACGGATATTTTTAACTGAAAATGGATGAAATTATCCTAATTTCTTCGTTATTTTTGTTCGGAAAGTAAAAATGATAGTTAGCATAAAAAGAATAAAACAGACTTTTTGTTTGTAAAAAAGCCTGTTTTGTTTACTATTTGTAAAAGGAGCCTGCTTAGATCATCCCTGCAATGAACTGGATGAACAAGATCAGGAAGACCATGGCAATAGGATAGACCGTGGCATAGGCGATGCTGGGAGCCGAGCTGTCGGCCATCGAATCGGCTGCTGCCAGTCCGGGTGTGCTGGTCATTCCTCCGGCAATGGTTCCGAGCAGGTCGAGGATGTTTATTTTGAATACCCAGTATCCGAATACCAGGGCAACGATCATCGGAACGAGGGTGATAGCCATTCCGACGCCAAACAAGGTCCAGCCGCTTTCCTGGAACGTGGCAACCAGGTTACTTCCGGCCGATGTGCCGACTTCGCTCAGGAAGAACAGCAGGCCGAGCTGGCGCAAGAGCTGGTTGGCCGGTCCGGACATACTCCAGATAATGGGGCCGGTCTTTCCGATGGCGCTTAAGATAAGAGCCACCATCAGGATGCCTCCGGTCAGTCCGGGCGAGAAGGAGAAGCTGTCGGAAAAAGAGAGGCTCAGCTTTCCGAACAATACGCCCAGCACGATACCCATCGCGATGGGGAAGAAGTCGGTATCCGAGAGTTTCTTTTCGTCGTTGCCCACATACTGGCTCAATTCATTCAGGCTTTGTTTCTCGCCTGCCACCATCAGTTTGTCGCCAAACTTGAGTGCCAGGTTCGGCTCGGCAATCAGGTCGATACCGCTTCGGCGCACACGCGTCACGGTACAGCCGAACGAGCCTTGCAGGTTCAGTTCGCCCAGCGTATGGCCGATGATGTTCTTGTTGGTCAGCAATAATGATTGCAGTTCCTGGGTCTGTGTGAAAGGAATATCCTCGTCTACTTGCTCGCCGATCAGCAGCTTGACCTGTTCGAACGAGCGGTCGTTGCCCACTACGCGGATCAGGTCGTCTTTCTTCAGTACCGAATGAGCCGTAGGGATGATAATCTCCGCTCCGTGCTTGATGCGCGAAACCACGGCTCCCGTCATGTTGCGGAACTGAAGCTGGGCGATGCTCTTGCCGATGACTTTCTCGTTTTCTACCCGAAACGTGGCCCGGTTCAATTCCGGGAACTGGCCCCGGCGTTCTATTTCCAGCTTCCGGGCTTCGGCTTCGACATCAATCCGCAGCAGCTTGGGCAGCAGCTTGACGAACAGGATCACGCCGATCACACCGAAAGGATAGGCAATACCATAGGCGATGGAAGCCGATGACGACTGGGTGGTATCGATGGCAACAGCCAGACCCGGCGTACTGGTCAGGGCGCCGGCTATCAGGCCGACAATGCTGGGCGTATCAATGCCTAAGGCATATTTGAAGATGATCCCGGTGATGCTGGCCGAGCCCACGATGAGGAGCGCCAGGATGATGAGTGTTTTCCCTTTCGAACGGAAAGAGTCGAAGAAACCCGGACCTGCCTGGATACCGATGGTGAAGATAAAAAGCACCAGACCGATATCGCCTAAGGCTTTGGAAATGGTGACTCCGAAGTGCCCGAACAGCAAGGCAATGAAGATGACGGCCGATACATCGAGCGACAGGCCTTTGATCTTGATCCGCCCGAGGATAAATCCGAGCGAGATGATCAGGAACAAGGCGAAATAGGAAGTCTGCAATAAAGATTCAAACATAATTGTGCAATTTGTTAAGATGTTATGAAGGTTTATTTTTTGCAAAAATAGGTATTTCGGTGGGATGTGCAAGGTCGCAGCCGGATTTCTTTGTACCTTTGCCGGGAAATATCCCCATTTGGAACGTATTTCGTACTAAATAGACTTATGCCTGTGAAGAGATACTTTATTTATTTAGGATATAACGGCAAATCCTTTTGCGGATGGCAGATACAGCCGAACGGCATGACCGTACAGCAATGTATTGAAGAGGCTCTTTCGACCATCCTTCGCCAGCCGGTTTCGATTGTGGGTGCCGGACGGACGGATGCCGGCGTACATGCCCGCCTGATGGTGGCCCATTTTGACTGGGCGGAGACCTTGCCCGACCCGGCTTTTCTGACCGACAAGCTGAACCGCCTGTTGCCGAAAGACATTGTGATCTACCGGATTGTCCCGGTGATTCCGGAGGCACATGCCCGTTTTGATGCCACATCCCGAACCTATCAGTATTACCTGACGATGCAGAAAGACCCTTTCCGCTATGACCTGGTGTACCGTTATCTGGGGAAACTGGACTTCGACCGTATGAACGAGGCCTGCCGGGTGCTGTTCGACTATGTGGATTTTACCAGCTTCAGCAAGTTGCACACCGATGTCAAGACCAACAATTGCCGTATTTACGAGGCCGGCTGGAAGCAGGAAGGCGATTTGTGGGTCTTCACGATCCGGGCCGACCGTTTCTTGCGGAATATGGTGCGTGCCATTGTGGGAACCCTGCTGGAAGTGGGGCGCGGCAAGATGTCGGTAGAAGGTTTCCGCCGGGTGATCGAGGCCAAAGACCGGGGAAAAGCCGGCACATCGGCTCCGGGCCATGCCTTGTTTTTGGTGAATGTCACTTATCCCGACCGGTTGTTTGAGGTGTAACTTAACTAAAACGTAAAGATATGTGGGTTATTTTAGCTTTTCTGTCTGCTTTTCTGTTGAGCTGTTATGAGGTGAACAAGAAGATGTCGCTCAACGGGAATGCGGTGATTCCGGTATTATTCTTCAATACGCTGTTCAGCAGTCTGATTTTTTTACCCTTTATTGTGCTTTCCTATGCGACGGATGTGCTGGACGGCTCGTTGCTTTATGTGCCCCGTGTGCCGTTCGAAACCCATGTAGCCGTATTTATCAAGGCGGTGATTGTCCTTTCGTCGTGGATCTTCGGCTATTTTGCCCTGAAGCATCTGCCGCTGACCCTGTCCGGACCCATCAAGGCGACACAGCCGGTACTGACGCTGGTGGGCGCGCTGGTGATCTTTGGTGAGCGGCTGAATCTGTATCAGTGGATTGGTGTGGCCTTTGCGGTCGCCTCGTTTTATCTGCTTTCAGTTTCGGGGAAGAAAGAAGGCATCCGTTTCACCCACAACAAGTGGATTTATTTTACCGTTCTGTCGGTGGTGCTGGGCGCATTGAGCGGTCTGTACGATAAATACCTGATGGGCAGTCTGGATGTGATGACCGTTCAGGTCTGGTTTAACATCTACCAGTGTGCCATCATGCTGGTGATCCTGCTTTTCCTGTGGTATCCGCGGCGGAAACACACCACACCTTTTACCTGGCGGTGGAACATCATCTTCATATCCGTCTTCCTCTGCGTTGCCGACTGGGTGTATTTTTATGCCTTGAGTGATCCGGATTCGATGATTTCGATCGTCTCGATGATTCGCCGAAGTATTGTTTTGGTTACCTTTGCGGCAGGAGCGTTGTTCTTCCATGAAAAGAATCTGAAGAACAAGGCGATCGACCTGTTGCTGGTTCTGATCGGTATGATATTCTTATATTTGGGAACAAGATGATAAAGATAGAAAGATATATGAAACGAATCGTATTATTATGCCTGCTGGTGGTGAGTGTGTTGCCGTTGAAAGCGCAGGATATGGCGGCGGTGTTTATCGCCATGCCTGATGAGTATGTTCCGCAGCTGGAAGATGCCTGGCGGAAAGACCTGGTAGATTTGTACCGTTCGAATGAGAAGGCGCGGTTGAAGAACAACATGAACGGATATTCGACGCTGGAAAAACTGACCGATAACTACCTGCTGTTGCAGTCGACGGAACGGACCACGATCGAGATGAAGCTCTTGCCGCTGGTCAATAATACGTATGTGATCTGTCAGATTGTGACGGTGAAAGGTCCGGTGGCCGACAGCCACGTGTCGTTCTTTTCACCCGACTGGAAACCGTTGAATGCGGCTGATATGCTGACTCCGGTAACAGCCGACTGGTTTATCCGGGAAGATGCCGACAAGTCGTCGGTTGCCTATATCGAATCAACTTCCCGCCTGGATATGGACCTGTTCCGTTTCCAGCTGAGTCCGGATGATTATACCCTGACGCAGACTTATACGACGCCGGAGTATCTGGATAAGGAAACCCAGAAGAAGCTGAAGCCTTTCCTGAAAGATACACCGAAAGTATTCACCTGGAAGAAATCCAGCTTTGAATAACCGCTGAGAAGGATTGAATCGCTGATAGGAATACAAAGAAGCGCCGGCCTGATGTGCTCATGCACTGACAGCCGGCGCTTCTTTTATAGATTTTTCTCTCTCATCCTAAATTGAAGATGCGGCGTTTCAGCTTGCAGTACCAGGACGTGCTGATGCCCATGTAAAGCGCGATATACTTGTCCGGAACACGGTGGATGATCCATTTGTAATGTTCGTACAGGTATTTGATGAATTCTTCGGCCGTGTATGATTGCAGGATGGCAAACATCATGTACAGCTTGGAAATGATCACGAGCATGGCGTGCTGATAATAGGAGGCAAACAGCGGATAGCGGAGCGACAGGCTTTCGATTGAGACACGCGAGAAACACAGGAGCTCGCTGTCTTCGAGTGCCTTGATCTCGAAGCTGGAAGGCGTCTGCGTGATATAACTGATTTCAGAGAGGAAAGGATACAGATCGTCGGAAGAGAAACCGGTGACACATTCTTTCCCTTTGTCGGTGATGAAGATATTAACGAAAAGCCCTTTGTTGATGAAATAGGCATTCTGGCAGACTTCGCCGGTGTGCAGCAATAAGTCGCCCTTCTTTAAGGTGATGACGCGGGCATTGCTTTCCAGTTCATCTACAAAAGCCTTGTCTTGTGCCAGGGCTTCAGGAATATCTGCCAGCAAACGTGCAAAAGGCTTCTCGGCATCCATTCTTTATTCTTCAAGCGTAAATGACCGTTGGCCGATCAGGTTGCCGTCGGCAAAGATATCCACCCGATATGTACCCGGCGACAAGAATTCTTCGATGTTCCAGTACATCGTCACCGGAACTTCTTCGCCTTCGTATTCGATCATTTTCTTCATGGAATAGTTGATGTCTTTTCCTTCGAAGGTGAAGACATCGCCCCGGCTTTTCACTAGGATATCATCATCCGGCTTCATGATGCGGACGTAAATGACCTTTTCACCGACAGGAGCCGTTACATTCTTCGCGATCTTGAAGTTGATGACAAACTGTTCCATCTTCTTGATCCGTTTGGCCAGCTTGCCGCGCGAGTTGACCGGAGTCACTGAAATACTTGTAGCATCGAGCTTGCTGGCCAGTGTGACCCGTTCGGTCAGCTTCTCTTTTTCCCGTTTCAGGCTGGCAGCCGTTGTTGAAGCCTGGCGGTATTTCTTGACCGCTTCGTTCTTCTCCACCTTCAGCTGTTCGTTCGCCCGATTCAGCGAATCGATCTGGATCACGTAGTTGCGCATGATCTTCCGCAAGGTGGCCAGCTCTTTCTTCAGGCGGGCAATTTCTTTGGCATTGGTCGATTTGACAGTTCTCAATTCTTCCATCAGGCGTTGCACCTTGGCCTGTTCGGTTGTCAGCAAAGCGACCAATGAGTCATTGCTGACACTGAATTTATAGCCTTCATACTGGAGGGAAAGTTCATTCAGGTCGTCGGCCATCATTTCCTTTTCCAGATCGAACGACTGGGTCATTTCATCCATTTGCTGCTGCTGGTGGAATATATAATAGGCTGCGCCTGCGATGATTGCGATGAGTACAATGACCGCCAATATCAGCATTGACGTTTTATTTATTTCTTTTGTCTCTTTCTTTTCCGAATCCATACTCTTAAAGTTCCTAAAAATAAACACGCAAAAGTACGATTAAATTAGCTATGTAGGAAAGCCCGTTCCGTATTTATATATTTTTAAGACGAATTAATCAGATTGACTGCTGCATGCGCTCCAGATCCAGTCCTGACGGCTTCTGGTAAATACGCAGTCCGAAACATCCGATGACAGCCAGCAGGTGTTCGAATACCTGTGCTTGCAGCCGTTCATAAGGAATCCAGTCTTTGTTGATCGTGAAGAAATACAGTTCGACCGGAAGTCCTTCGGGCTGCGGCTGCAACTGGCGGACCATCAGTGTCATCTCTGTGTTCACCTCCGGCAGTTTCCGCAGATAGCGTTCGATATACTGGCAGAAGACATGGAGGTTGACAACTTCGCTGTCGTTCTTTTCCGTTTCCGCAATCCAGCCTTCTTCGGCAAAACGCTTCCGTTCGTCGGCCGTACAGAAACGGATAGTGTTCATGTCGATATACAGCGAGCGCTTGATACGGCGGCCGCCGCTTTCGCGCATGCCGCGCCAGTTCTGGAAAGAATCGCTGACCAAAGCGTATGGCGGAATGGTGGTGATGGTTTTATCCCAATTCTGCACCTTGACGGTATTTAAGGTGACTTCCTGCACAATGCCGTCGGCTCCGTATTTAGGCATCGAAATCCAGTCGCCCGGCCGGAGCATGTCATAGGCACTCAGTTGCACGCCGGCAACCAATCCCATGATGGTGTCTTTAAATACCAGCATCAGGATGGCGGCCGAAGCTCCCAAGCCTGTGAGCAGGCGGCTTGGGTCTTTATCTAACAGCAGACTGAAGATAATGATGGCGCCCACGCCAATCACGATCATCTTCAACATCTGATAGACGCCTTTCAGCGGGCGGTCTTTCAGTTTGTCGCTCCGGTTCGACAACTCGTATAAGGAAGAAATCACCGAATTGATGAGGCGAACAGTCACCACCACAATATAGATCTGCGTAAACATCAGCAGGTATAGCAACCATTTGGATGCCGCGGTAAAAGCCAAAGGCAGCAGCAGGTAAATGACAATGGGAGGAATCAGGTGACACGTATTGTCGAGTACCTTGTCGTTCAGTAAATAGTCATCCCATTCAATCCTTGTCTTGCGGACTACTTTCCGGATCATCGGAATGATTCCGCGGCGACAGACATAGTCCATGATAAAAGCTATTATCAGGATTGCCGCTATAATAATCACTTGCAGCATCACACCTCTGATTCCCCACGCATGCAAGCCTGCAATCCATTTGTCTGGTAATTCTATCATCTTCTTTCTTTTTTCCGGCAAATTTACCATAAAAGCTGATTCAATAACCAGAGTCGGGACTTAAAATGAAAAAGAGATACCTTTCTCTTCGAAGATATCTCCTTTTCAGTCGGGGAAATGATTCCCTGCTTATTTCACTTGCTTCAGGCTTTCCAGCCACATATCCGCATGCAGATCCTGTCCTTTGGTAGAAAAATGGATGCCGTCGGCCCGCTGCCAAAGCAGGTTCAGCTGATCGGTGTCCGGACCTAAGTAAATATCGGGATACTGATCGGCCAATGCCTTTTGAGCCGCCCGGATTTCGGCACTGTTGCCATTGTCTTCGTCGAGGCACGCCGGATGATAACTGGCCTGTGCGATGACAATCGGCGCCTGGATGCCACGTGAGCGGAACACGTCGCGGATCGTCTCGAACATGCGGATATAATCTTCTTTCGGTGTATTCAGGATATTGTCGGTCTCGCCCTGATGCCACAGGATATAATCCGGTTCGATCTGGTCTTTCTTCAGCTGTTCAACCGTGCGGATCAGCAGGTCGTGCAGCTCGCCTCCTTTAGCCCACGCACCGACGCGGACACCGCCAACACCGATCGGGACGACTGTTACTTTCTCTGCCATTCCGGCTTCCACCAGCTTGTCGCCGAGTCGGGTCCAGACACTGCCGCCTTCGCCCGTCGCGCCAATCAGCGGATCGGCCGCCCGGTATAATTTCCCGTCGAAGTAATTATAGACTTCCTTTTGTGACTGATACAGACCTTGTCCGTGGTTGGCCGAGTTAGACTGACCGAAGGTAAACAATACCAGGCTTCCTTGGGCCTTTTCCAACGGTTGGACATTCTGATTTTCCGCCCATTCCTTCAGTTTGTTCATGGCTGTAAAGAGCACACCGGCTTCGCCCCGGAATGTGCCGGAACCTTTGGGTTCGCCGCCCGGTGTGTACCATTCATAGAAACCCTGATTCTCAACAATCCGCCGGAGCATCGGAAGAATCTCGTCATACGCATCCCGGACAAAACCATTCTCGACCAGCGCCTGAATCATCCGTCCGCCGAACCAGGTCCAGTCGCCTCCGTTCTGATAACCATACGGATACATGCCCACATTCTTGAATGAGCCGGCCGGATACGTCGGATACATCGTCAGACCGATGGTCTGTGCATGAGCCGCCTTCATATTCTCCAGCATCTTCCGGTTGGCTTCTTCGATATCCTCTTTCGAAAGCAGGCCGGCCAGGATGGCAATGGTGGTTCCACCGTGATAATAGATCTGGTTCTCATTGAAACTTTCCGGGAAAGGAGAGCCGTCGAGATAGATATGCGGAATGAACTTGCGGTTCTTTTTGTCCCACAGATGGGTGCGGATATTCTTCTTCAGCTCGTCGCGCACCTGTGTCCACTTCTGACGTTTGGCCGCATCGTTCTCCAGCTCCAGATAATTGTTCAGAGCCAGGACCATCATGGCATTGTCATAGATATCGATGGCAAAATGGGTGTCCTTGTCGATCTCGACGCCCCACGGATGTTCGGGCTGCACATCGCCCCAGTCGGCCGTCGTTGCACCGATTAGTAAGCCATACTGCTTGTTGTACTTTTCGTTGAGAAGATATTCCAGCGCCCATTCCATCCGTTCGATGACGGTTTTGCCTTCAATCTTCGTCTGCAGATAGGCCGTGTTGCCGCTCCGCTTTACATATTTATAAATAGCTTGGATCAGAGAAGCCTCCTGGTCGGTTTCCACCGTATTCTTATGGGCAGCAAAGCGAGGCTCCGTTTCTGACAGGCGGTATTTATATCCGCCTTCTTTCCCTATTTCCGCTTTCTTGATGTCGAGGAATCCGTCTACAATATCACCGGTTTTTCCCTGGAAGTGAAAGAAGGTGTTCAGGTTCGAACGGATGGCATCGTCGGGCATGACTTCCATCGCCAGTTCGATGAAGGTATTATAATCGCGTATCCAGACTTCGCCATAGCCGTCGCCGGCATTAAATCCGCCAGATGCCACTTTGCGGGCCATCTGATCCACCTGGGTCATTAATCCTTCATTCAGGATTCGTTTCTGCAGTACGTGCATTTCTTCGGGCGACGATTGTGCTGTCAGCGTAAATACCGAAAACAAACCGGAAATGCCAGCCAGTAAAAGAGGTTTCATCTGTATCATGATACTTAGATTGTTTAGTTAATATCTTTTCTGCAAAAATAGCAGGAAAAGTCAGAAGCCGACCGGTAATTTCTTCCGATTTCATTATACTATATGCTTTTTCACGTCCAGAAGGGAAGAAATAGGTTTGCCATTCTGTTTAATCCGGCAATAATTATTACCTTTGCACAAACAATCTAATAAAGATAATCGCATGCACGAAAGACTTATTATTCTTGATTTCGGTTCGCAGACTACGCAGCTCATTGGCCGCCGTGTCAGAGAGTTGAATATGTACTGCGAAATCGTTCCGTACAACAAGTTTCCGCATGATGCGACAGATGTAAAAGGTGTGATCCTCTCAGGAAGTCCTTATTCTGTTTACGATGAAAGTGCCTTTAAAATTGACCTCAGCCAAATACGTGGCAAATATCCGGTATTGGGTATTTGTTATGGCGCGCAATTTATTGCCTATTCGTCTGGCGGAAAAGTGGAACCAGCCAATTCTCGTGAATATGGTCGGGCCAACCTGACTTCTATTGATCCGCAAGATCCTTTGTTCAAAGGTATTGAGCCGGGTTCACAAATTTGGATGTCGCACGGCGATACAATTACCCAGTTGCCCGACAACTTCAAGATTATTGCCAGTACAAATGATGTACAAAACGCAGCTTATCATATTGAAGGTGAACAGACCTGGGGTGTACAGTTCCATCCGGAAGTATTCCATACGACTGATGGTACGAAGTTATTGGACAACTTCCTGAATATTTGTGGTTGTGCCAAGGACTGGACTCCGGCTTCCTTCATTGAATCGACTGTTGCCGAGCTGAAGGAGAAGTTGGGCAATGATAAAGTCATCCTGGCTTTGTCGGGTGGTGTTGATTCTTCTGTTACAGCGGTGTTGCTGAATAAGGCAATCGGTAAGAATCTGACCTGTATCTTTGTCGATCATGGTCTGCTTCGCAAGAATGAGTTCGAAAACGTATTGCGTGATTATGAACATTTAGGTCTGAACGTAATCGGAGTCAATGCGAAAGATAAATTCTACCGTGAGCTGGCAGGCGTTACTGAACCGGAAAAGAAACGTAAGATCATTGGTAAGGGCTTCATCGATGTCTTCAATGAAGAAGCACGCAAGCTGAAAGATATCAAATGGTTAGGACAGGGAACCATCTATCCGGATGTGATCGAGTCCTTGTCTATCACCGGAACGACAATCAAGAGCCATCACAATGTAGGTGGTCTGCCTAAGAACATGGACCTGAAATTGGTAGAGCCATTGCGTCTGCTGTTTAAGGACGAAGTTCGCCGGGTAGGTATCGAACTGGGTATGCAGGAACATCTGATCAAGCGTCATCCGTTCCCAGGTCCTGGTTTAGGTATTCGTATTTTAGGTGATATCACTCCTGAGAAAGTACGTATTCTGCAGGATGCCGATGATATTTACATGTCGCTGATGCGTGAATGGGGGTTGTATGACAAGATCTGGCAAGCTGGAGCAATACTGCTTCCGATCCGTTCGGTAGGAGTAATGGGTGATGAACGCACCTATGAAAATACAGTTGCCCTGCGTGCCGTTACTTCTTCGGATGCCATGACGGCAGACTGGGCTCATCTGCCTTACGAATTCCTGGCTAAGGTATCAAACGAGATCATCAACAAGGTGAAAGGGGTTAATCGCGTAGTATATGATATCAGTTCAAAACCACCAGCAACCATCGAGTGGGAGTAATTGACTTCGTCCATTTTACAGGTAAAAGTAAATATCAGACAATTTAAAATCAATAAATTAAGCTACTATCACTGCTAATCATCTAAGGTAGTGATAGTAGCTTTTTTTATACACTTTTTGAGAATTGACCCCTAAAATTGCTCCCTCCCTACGGATGGACCAATAATTATGCGAACTCAGGGTCTGGTTTGTGCTCAAGTTCTTCAGATGCTCCAGGATCTTTCTTGAAGTATACAACCGATTGGGGACAGTATAGTTAAATAAAACGAGGATATGCAAAAATAAATTCCATAATAAAATATACACTATTATTTTTAGGAATAACTTTGCATATCCTCTTGTAAAATTGCGACAAATGAGAAAATCTATATTTATATCTTTATCAATAATTTGCATTTCATGTATTATATCATGTGATAAGAACAATAATAAGAGCATGGAATGTAAGAAAGATAACATTATTCAGCTTGCAAATGCAGCCCAAAAGACTCAATCTGTTAAATTGTCAGAAATAGCTGATTCCATTTCTTTTCTACCTTTAGACAGTAGGCATCTAATCGGAGAAGCAAGAATAACTGTATCTAATAAATATCTGTTTATAGGTTCAAGCGTCTTTGATTGGAATGGAAAGTATTTGTTTGAAATTGGTCAAAGAGGTGTTGGAGCTGGAGAAGAAATATTTTTACATACGGTAATAAATATCGATTCATCATTCTATTCTATGGCTGATAAATTGATAGCATATAATAGCAAAGGCAAATACAATGGCAAAGAGCATTCTGTTTTAGATATTCATCCTTTAGATATAGGGCGCGCTGATACAAATATGGTAATTTGTACATTAGACACGCTCTTCTTTTTCTCTCAGAATCTACATTTACTAAAAACAAAACGAGTAGTTCCCGATTGGCCAGAAAAATCAACAATGATGAGTTACAATAAAAATCTTCGTTTCTTTACGGAAAACATGGATTCGGTTCTATATTACAATTACATAAATGATACAATTTACCGGGTTCTCGATAACAGCATTCAACCACGCTGGATTGTTGACCTTGCAGACGAAAAAATTCCATTAAAATACTTATTAGGAAATGAGATGAAACGGTTAGGGGTTGGAGCAGAATATTTTAAAAACAACAATTTATCAGATTGGGAATACTTACGGGAAACAGATAATAAAATACGTGTCTTTTCGATTTTTGAATCGAAAAATTATGTTTTTGTATATTGGTTCAGGCTATTTGATTTTTGGCAATTACGGAACCTTCCCCCTACAAAATTCCAAATAGCATATTATGATAAGAATAAACAAAATACCATTGCTGTCAATGATAAAGGATTTGTTGATGACATCAGTTCATTAGGCACATTTTACCCTCAATTAGGAATACATGATAATTGTATGCTTTCCTCCTTTTGGCCTTATGAATTAAAAGATAGAATAGATTCATTAGAGCAGAAGGGAGAAGTTGTAGATATGAAATTGCGAAATATGCTAAAGAAAGTAGAGGAAGAAGATAATCCTATTTTAGTATTAGTTCATCTTAAATAAAAGTAGCTTATGAAATCAACTGTCATATTTTCCGTTGGAGTGGAGTTATACACAAATTAAGCATACTTTTTCCCATTGAAACTTTACGATGATAATGGCGATATTCCTCAATGAGAATGTGCCGTTAAAATAAGAATTAATTTTTTGCCCCCAAATTAGGGCTAATAATATTAGTATTCAGTACTTTCTTAAAATCAATAAACGACCCCTATTTATGACCCTATTTGTAACTTAAATATTATTAATCTATTGAAAAACAAGGTTAAAAAAAACTATCGAGTGGGAATAATCGGATTCCTCCTATTTACTAAATATTCTATCATTCAATCAGGCTACTATCACTGCGAAGTATCAAAGACAGTGATAGTAGTTTTTTATATACCTTATTGAGATTGTGCCCCGATATTCCGGGAAAGGTCCAGAGAGAAAAAAGAACGGCTTGCAAAACCTTTGGAAAGTCTCCGAGAGAAAAAAGAACGGCTTGCCGGAAGTCGGGAAAGACCCCGCTGAAAGTTTCTCGTGCTTTCGGGACTTTCAGATAGCCCTACTGAGAAATTTTACTCCCTGATCCCCCACTTTTTAAATCTTCCTATATCTGTTAAAAGATGTTCGATACGAACCAAAGTATTGCATCGTGCTGATTTCTTTTTTAGATTTGATCCGAAGTATAAGAATTTTGAATTTGAAGCCAAAGTTTTTCATGACTTTGCTTATAATAAAGCCATACTTTATGACAACTTGAATGTTGGTTTTCACCTATTGGCAACAATGACTTATCCAGATCCAACTTTTGCAACTGATTATAGAGAATGGCTTGATAAATGTGCAGAAAAAGGCTGTATGCCAAGTTCTGAATTTGCTACCTATAACAGCTTCTGCAAACAATGGCAGGGCTATCCAGGAGAATACAAGGAAGGTTTGGTTCCTAAGCTTTTAGAATTCTATTTCAGGAAAGCGGATCCTCCTATTAAACCCAATAATAATGAATATTAATTACTAATTAAATCAAATATCCTATGATGAGAATACTTTTAATTTTATTATCGCTATCTTACATTTTCCCTTTGAATTCGGTTGGCCAAGAAATAGTAAGATTTAAAAAGCAACAAATGAAAGAATCGGTTTGCCTTTATTCACTAGAAGATGAAAAGTTACGAAAAAAATTACCTGACAAAATGGTCCCTATGGGATTTGAAAGGGAAGGCACTTTAAAATGGTTTAGAGATTGCCAGCAACTGTTGCAAAAGGAATTCGCGAATATCAGTGATGAGGAATATACTTACTTGAGACGTATTAGATGGTATATTTGGATGTTCCATGATGGAACTTGTCAACATAACTATTTTTATGTACCCGATGCCGAAGAAACTTTCAAACACGTGAAAGATCTGGAAATACATTTGGCCAACTTAGTGGAGCAAATGGATAGTTTAAGGTTCCAACCCGATCAAATTAGGCTATCGGATCCCCGAAATAAAAGTATCAATATGGCAGATACTATGGTTCCTTTATTCTACCTACGGAAGAAGATAGACGACAAGTAATAAGAAAATGTTTCTTACTAACTATTCGATCATTTAAAATCCTCCTATCAGGCTACTATCACTACGAAGTATCTAAGACAGTGATAGTAGTTCTTTTATATGTCTTTTTGAGATTGCGCTCCGATATTCCGGAAAAGGTCCAGAGAGAAAAAAAGAACGCCTTGCAAAGACTTTGGAAAGGCCTCTCAATGATAAAAAAGGCGGACATTCCGTTTGGTTTCCCTTCGAAATGTCCGCCATATAAATTAAAATAATGAGAAATTAGGCGAAGAACAGAATCATCAATTGAGCTGTCAATACACGTAAGAACATGGTTAACGGATAGACAGTAGCATAGCCGACTGACGGCGCGTCATTTCCGGCTGTGGCGTTTGAATAAGCCAGTGCAGGCGGATCAGTTGTACTGCCGGCAATCAGACCCATCAGGGTGAAATAGTTGACCTTGAAGAAATAACGGGCTACGCAGCCGATAACCAGCAATGGAACAACCGTTATGATGAAACCATAGCCAATCCAGGCAACACCGCCGTCGTTGACGATTGTATCGACAAAGCCTTCACCGGCACTCAGTCCTACGCAGGCCAGGAACATCGCGATACCTATTTCACGCAGCATCAGGTTGGCACTTTGGGTTGTATAGGTAATCAGCTTATAGTGATAGCCGAAGCGGCTGATCAGGATAGCTACAATCAGCGGACCGCCGGCCAGACCTAACTTCACCGGTTGAGGAATACCCGGGAATGAGAACGGAATACTTCCCAAGATAATACCTAATGCGATACCGACGAAGATCGTGATCAGATTCGGTTCGTTCAGGCGCTTCATCGAATTACCCAATACTTTCTCGACATTCGATACGGCTGTTTCAGTACCGACAACATTCACACGGTCGCCGACCTGCAGGGTCAGATTTGGTTTTGCCACCAGATCAACACCGGCACGGTTGATTCTCGTAATATTGATACCATACAGCTTACGCAGTTTCAGGTCGCCCAAGCGTTTGCCGTTCAGTTCCGGTTTGGTAATCAGAATACGGCGGTTGACAAACTGGCTCTCCATACGGATCCATTGCTTACGTTCCATGTCGATGGCTTCGCCAATGAAAATCTTGATCTTTTCAGCGTTCGGTTCGGTAGTAATGACGAAGATTTTATCGTTTTCGTGCAATACCGTATTTGCCGAAGCAATATCAATTTTCTTGTCACTGTCTCTCCAGATACGGGAGATGACAAAGTCGGTATGTTCGAGCAGT
This sequence comes from Parabacteroides sp. AD58, assembly GCF_023744375.2. Lineage (NCBI taxonomy): Bacteria > Pseudomonadati > Bacteroidota > Bacteroidia > Bacteroidales > Tannerellaceae > Parabacteroides > Parabacteroides absconsus. The sequence goes on from NZ_CP146284.1 coordinate 3,616,534, forward strand.
GATGAGATTTCGGCTACGGTCTTGTTGAAGATAGCCGGATTCTTTACTACCAGAGAAATAGGAATAGCTTCGTTGGAATGAGAAGTTTCTGCCTTTTCCAGCTGTTCGTTCTCCTTCTGGAAGGAAATACGGAAAATATAGCGGATGACGATGATTGAGAGGATGATACCGACAACACCCAACGGATACGCAACGGCATATCCTAAAGGAATAGAGTTATCGCTCACTCCATACATGTCAGAATAAGCCTGCTGGGCAGCACCCAAACCCGGCGTGTTGGTAACAGCTCCTGACAAAATACCTACCATCGTTGGAATGGGTATTCCTGTAATAAAATGTAACACTAAGGCGATGATTACACCTAATAGAACAATTCCGGTAGCCAGCATATTCAGCGTGACGCCACCTTCCTTAAAAGATGAAAAGAAACCGGGTCCTACTTGCATTCCGACAGAATAGACAAACAAGATTAACCCAAACTCCTTAAAGAAATGAATCACGTGCGTATTAATGGTTATTCCAAAATGGCCCATGATAATACCCACAAACAAAACGAGCGTAATACCTAAAGATACCCCAAAAATCTTTATCTTCCCTAATTGGATACCTACTGCGATTACAAAAGATAATAATAGAATGGAATGCCCTACACCTTGGCCCCAAATCAAATCATTTATCCAATCCATACTAACACCATTAAAAAACTTAATTTCCTCTAATAAGTGTGCAAAGGTAACATTTTTTTTTGTTTCAACAATATTATGTCTTAACTTCACCCAAAAATCATATAAAAATGAAACACCTTATCTTTTTATTTATCTTTAGTCTGATGGGCTCTTTTACCTGTCAGTTGAGAGCCAATGAACCGGTCGTTACGATTACGACCAACGTCGGAGTTATGAAAGCCAAGCTGTACGAGAATGTTCCAAACCACGTAAAAACCTTTATCGAACGGGCGAAAAAAGGCGAGTATGATGGTACGCTTTTTACCCGTGTCATTAAAGACTTCATGATTCAGGGCGGCGCGCCCGATTCGCGGAATGCTTCTCCGGGCGTGCGGGTCGGTTTCGGCGACCGGAGTGCTGAAATCTTGCCGGAACTTCGGCCGGAATACTTTCATAAGAAAGGAGCGTTGGCGGCTCCGCGCCAGAATGACGATGTGAATCCGGAAAAGAAGTCGGACATGTCGCAGTTCTTTATTGTGGAAGGAAAGGTTTATCGGAGCGGTGAACTGGACACACTGGAAAAAGTGAAGAATTATCAGATCCGGAAAAAGGCACTCGACCTGTACTATCGTCCGGTGAAAGTACAATTGCAGATGCTCAAGATGGATAATCCGCGCGAATATAACAAACGGGTTGCTGATATCAATGCGAAAATTGATTCAATGATTCTGGCTACTCCGGGACATCTTGTATTCACGGATGAGCAGAGAAAGGCGTATACGACTGTCGGTGGTTGTCATCACCTGGATGGCGTCTATACGATTTTCGGCGAGCTGACGGAAGGCTTCGATGTCCTTGACCAGATCGCTGCGCAGAAGACGGATAAATATGACCGTCCGTTGAAAGATATTCGGATTATCCGGGTTACGGTTGAAAATGAATAAGTAATTATGCTGAAAAGAGATTTTATCATGGTGCAGATTGAAGAGCTGGGCAAAGCCATTGCCCGGCTTGTGTTCAATCGGAAGAACGGGAATGGTCTGGACAAGAATCCGGACCTGATCGAACAGGCGTTTACTTCGCTGAAAACAGATACGGCTTTCTTGCTGGGGCATTCGCCGGAAGAGATCGAACAGTCCTTGAATCAGGACGACGGCTGCGGCCTGCAGCGGATGGAACTGGCTGCCAAACTTCTGATAGAAGACAGCTATGTCTCCAGTCTTCCGTTACCTTTATTAAATAAAGCGCAGGAACTTCTGTATTATCTCCAGATTCACGATTCCACTTATTCCATTGAACGGATGATGCTTCTGCAGGAAGTCGAGCACGAAATGAGCCGGCTGGGATGATGGATGTATCTTTCCCAGCCAGCGCTTGAGGTTTAGAACCATTTTATTTTCTTGAACAGGACGAACGACAAACCTGACAAAACGGCCGAGGCTATGACAATCCAGGCAAAGGCATGTGGCGTCTCTTCCAGATGAATGTTGACATTCATGCCGTAGAAGCTGGCAATCAGTGTCGGAATCATCAGGGTGATAGACAGACTGGTCATGCGTTTCATGATGACGTTGACGTTGTTCGAAATAATGGAAGCGAAGGCATCCATCGTTCCCGTCAGGATGTCGCTGTAAATGTTTACGGTATTGTAGGCCTGTTTCAGTTCTATTTCCACATCTTCCACCAGGTCGGCGTCCAGATAATTGGTATCGTTGAAGATCGTCCGCAGCTTGCCGATGAGGACTTCGTTTCCACGGATGGACGTATTGAAATAAACCAGTGTTTTCTGCAGTTTCATTAGTCGCAGCAGGTCTTCATTCTTGATACTTTTTTCCAGTTCCTTTTCGGCTGCCGTTACATCTACATTGATTTGCTTCAGGTATTTCAGGAACCAGACGGCCGATGAATAGATCAGCCGGAATATGAGGTCGAGCTTGTTGCGCACCTGAACACTTTTCTTGCGTGTATGCTCAATAAAGTCGGTTAGCATTTCCGAATGATAGTAACACACTGACACAATGATTTCATTATTGGTGATGACACCCAACGGAACCGTTGTAAAGGGAATGCCGGCTACATCGCTTTGTACCGGAATACGCAGGATCGTGAGCAGCCAGTCTCCTTCCAGCTCTGTACGCGAACGTTCGTCAACATCCGCAATGTCATCTAAAAATGATTCGGGAACACCTAAGGTCTTTGTCAGAAAATCAAAATCATCAGCGTCAGGGCATTCTACATTTACCCAGCTGTTTGGAAGCCATTCTTTCTTGTCTACCAGACCGGCTTCACCACAATAAAGATAACCTCTCATCTTATTGCCTCCTTTCTCTTTAGTCCGAAAAGAGGCAGCTTCGAAAAATTGTCTCTTCCGGAGTTAATAAATTAATTTACACGTTCGCGAATAGGAATCATCCATATTGATTATTATTTCTATTAAAACAATTCCGGCTGCCGGAACCGGCCACCCAATCGTTTTCTATTACCGCGCAAAATTACTCATTTATTTTACACCTGCAAACGGGAGATGTTTTCCTATATAGTTTTTATGGCACATTTAATATCCTTTTGCCAAAACAAAATGTCCGGCTTTTTTCTTGTTGAACCCGTCAGATAAAGATGCGGTTCCGCCGAGCAATTCTTTAATCCACGCCGTGGATTACTTAGTTCACGCCGTGGATTACTTAGTTCACGTCGTGGATTAAGTAGTTCACGCCGTGAACTAAAGAATTTCTCGGGAAGAAAGCATAAATTTCTGCCTGTTTTTTCAAGAATCGCCGGTTATGGTATATTTTTTGAAGGAGAATAAACAAAAGCGGATTTCTGACAGTTTTGTATATAGAGCTGGAGACTGAATTCCTGACCGATTAAGATTATATTAAACACTATGCAGATAGATTTCAAACCGATTACCATCGACGACAAAGAAGTGATTACTTCTTTTACTTTGCCTTCGCCGTTGCGCAACTGCGATTTGGCTTTTTCCAATATGTGCAGCTGGAGATTTCTGTACCTGAGTGAATATGCTGTGTACAAGAATTTCCTGCTGATACGTTTCTATATAGAAGAAAAGAACAGGAAGCGGATCGCTTATATGCGTCCTATTGGCAACGGCGACTTCCGCGACGCTTTGTTGCAGCTCGAAGAAGACTCGTGGCAACACGGGCATCCGCTTTTGATGCTGGGCGTGACTCCCATATCAAAAGACTTGCTGGAAGAAGCCTTCCCCGGCGAGTTCTCTTATATTCCTGAGCGGGATTATTTTGATTATATCTATTTGCGGGAAGACCTGGCTACGCTGAAAGGGAAGAAATTCCAGGCCAAGCGGAATCATGTCAATAAGTTCAAGAAACAATATGCCTATGAATACGAGCCGTTGACGGCTGAACTCGTGCCTGAATGCCTCGAGTTTGAAGCGAAATGGTATAAAGCCAACCGGACGGACGACGACCAGGAGGAATTGACCGACGAGCGGAAGTCGATGATCTTCGCCCTGAATCATTTCAAGGAACTGAACTTGTTGGGCGGAGCTATCCGGATCGATCATAAATTGGTGGCCTTTACTTTTGGTTCGCCCATCAACCAGGATACGTTTGGCGTGCACGTAGAAAAGGCCGATACCGATTATGACGGAGCTTACAGTATCATCAATCAGGAGTTTGCTTCGCGTATTCCCGAGCAATATGTATATGTAAACAGGGAAGAAGATTTAGGTATTCCCGGCTTGCGAAAGGCCAAGTTATCGTATAATCCGACCATCCTGCTTCCGAAGGCGGCTGTTATCAAAAAGATTAAATCAGAATAAGTCTATGAACCGGAAAGAACAGATCATTCAGCTGTGGCGTTGCTGCTTTGAAGACAGCGAAGATTTCATCCGCCGTTTCTTCAGTCAGGTTTATCGGGAAGAAAACGCCCTGACGCTGGAGCACGACGGACAGATCGTCTGCGCCATGCAGTTGCTTCCTTATACCATCAGTTATTATGGGCAGACCATTCCGGCTACTTATATATATGGTGTCTGTACTCATCCCGACTATCGGAGGCGTGGCTATATGCATCAGTTGCTGGAGACGGCTTTTGTCCGGCTGAAAGAGCAGGGAAGTGGACTGGCTTTCTTAATTCCGGCCCACGACTGGCTGTTTGACTGTTACCGGAAATCCGGTTTTACCGAGGCTTTCGGATGCACTTGCCGGACTTTGTCGTTGCCGGAAGTCCCGCTTTCTCCGGTTGCCGGAGTAGAAGAGGTAAAAGAAACCGATATACCGGCTTGCTGGGATTATCTGACCCGGAAATGGAAAGAGATGCCGGTCGCTGTGCTTCATTCTTGGCCCGACTTCCAGTTTGTCTTCCGGGATGTCGAGGCGGGCGGAGGCAAAAGCTTCCTGTACCGGAAAGCCGGAAAAGTAGAGGGCGTGCTTATGGCTGTACCTGTAGAAGAAAAGCTCTTTTTACCCGAACTGCAGGCCGATACGGAACAGGTTGGCGATGTCTTGATAACGGCAGCCGCGTCTGCTTTTCAGCGGAAAGAAGTTAATTACCGTTTGCCGGGAAAGACAGCACGATATGGAATGGCGCGCGTGATCTCTCCTGAACTTCTTTTCCCGTATTGGAATGAAAAGCAGGCAGGCCATTCACTTCCGGCAGATACATGGAAAAGCTGGTCTGCAGAAGAACAGACGGTCCGCCTCCTGGATGGAACCGAATCGTCTGGTTATATGAGCTTGATGATGGATTAAATCCTTTTATTCGATCTGATACAACTTCAGTTTGTTGTAGAGGGTTTTCCGGTCGATTCCCAGCATTTGTGCCGCCTTCGTCTTGTTGTTTCCGCATTCCTGCAAGGCTTTTCGGATGAGGTCGATCTCATGGTTGCCGTCGCGTAACTGAGCCACCGGCTGTTTGACTTTTGGCGTTTCACGCAGTTCGTCGGGCAATTCGGCACACGTGATGAAGCGCCCCTTGGCCAACAACGTGGCATATTTGATGACATTCTTCATCTGACGCAGATTGCCGGGCCAGCTGTACGACTGGAACAGGCGGATGGTCTCGGCATCAAACCCGATGATGTCTTTCTTCAATTCGGCATTGGCCTGATCCAGAAAGTTATTGGCAAACAGCATCAGATCTTCCTGGCGTTCGCATAAATCCGGAATGCGGATGGTGAACTCATTGATGCGGTGATATAAGTCTTCCCGGAAATCGCCTTTGTCGATGGCTTGGCGCAGATTCTCGTTGGTAGCCGAGACCAGACGGACATTGATGGTGATTTCCTGATTACTGCCAACAGGCCTGACTTTCCTTTCCTGCAAAGCGCGTAATAACTGAACCTGTACTTCGTAGGTCAGGTTTCCGATTTCATCCAGGAAAATGGTTCCTCCTTGTGCCGCCACAAAGGCGCCGACTTTATTATCAATGGCTCCGGTAAAAGAGCCTTTTACATGTCCGAAGAATTCGGATGCAGCCAGATCTTTGGGAATAGCTCCGCAATCGACGGCAACGAAAGGCGCATTGGCCCGGTTGCTCTGCTCGTGAATACGGCGGGCAACATATTCTTTCCCGGTTCCGCTTGATCCGGTAATCAATACCGACATATCAGTGGGAGCAACTAACCGGACATGCTCGTACATCGAGACGGCAGCCTGACTGACGCCTTCAATATAATAAGGATTGGAAGAGGCATTCGCAGACGGTGCTTTCATGCTTTTGTGAGCTGTGGCTTCCGGAACTTGTATGGTTTCCTTGATCTTCGTCAGTAATTCTTCCGGATTGACCGGTTTGGAAATGTAATCGGAAGCTCCCAGTTTGATGGCCTGTACTGCCGTATGAATATCAGCATAACTGGTCATCATTATTAAGGCAACATCCGGATGTGTTTCTTTCAGCCATTTGAGCAATTCAATTCCATCCCGGTCTGGTAATCGCAAATCAGACAGGACCAACTGAAATGCCTGGCTATCCAAGCTTTTCTGGGCATCGGAAACAGACGTCTGGGATTCTACACGAAACCCTTTCCTTCCCAGCCAAGTCTTCAGCATCAGTGAAAAAGTAACATCATCTTCTACAATTAATATAGATGGCTGCATACATGTATCGTTTTTTTCTCTTGACAAATATACAATATTTCAAAGAATCCACATAGCAGAATCGGACAGAATCATGTACATTTGTGAAATAAACAGAATATATAGGTATTTATGACGATTCAACAACTGGAATATATATTGGCGATAAATAAATTCCGTCATTTTGCCAAGGCGGCCGAATATTGCCGGGTGACACAACCTACATTAAGTATGATGGTGCAGAAGCTGGAAGATGAACTGGGCATTAAACTGTTTGACCGTTCGTCGCAGCCGGTTCGTCCGACACCTGCGGGAATGAAGGTTCTTGAGCAGGCCCAGCGTGTCTTGTATCAGGCTTCCCTGATCAAGGATATTGTCACTGAAGAGAAAGAATCGGTACGAGGCTCTTTCCGTCTGGCTGTCTTGCCTACGATCGCTCCGTATCTGTTGCCCCGTTTCCTCCAGCATCTGGCCGAAGAACACAAAGATCTGGATATCCGGATTCAGGAAATGCAGACGGCTCCGACTTTGTCGGCCCTGAAAAAGGGAGAAATTGATGCGGCCATCATTGCCAATCAGCCGGTAGAAAGCGAATTGCAGGGGCATTTTCTGTATTATGAAGAATTCTTTGGCTATGTGTCGCGCAACGAACCGATTTTTGCCCATGATAAGATCCGGACAACGGACATTAATGATGAGCGGTTATGGCTTCTCGACGAAGGGCATTGCTTCCGCGATCAGCTGATGCGCTTCTGCCAGCGTGAGAAAGTGAAGGTCAATCAGGCGGCATATCGTTTCGGTAGTCTGGAAACCTTCATGCACATGGTGGAAAGTGGCTATGGAATGACTTTTATTCCGGAGCTGGCCACCTTGCAGCTGAATGCGGAACAGCGGGAATTACTCCGCCCGTTTGCCATTCCAAGGCCAACACGCGAAATCTATTTTGTTACCCGGAAAGATTTCATCCGCCATTCACTTTCGAAGCTTTTGATTGAGCATATTCAGGACGCTGTTCCGAAAGAAATGCTCCGATTAAGAGCCGGACAGAAAGTGGTCTGATTTATACCGATTGAAAAAAATATCATTTTCTGAAGAAAAATATTACTTTTTTCTTGTTTTTACGGAAAAATAGTTATTTTTGCCCCGTAATTAAAAACGAACAAATAAAGATGACTCGATTTAGCTTTACATATTACTTTTATTACTTTTACTTTTTTAGCAAGGTAAGGGCAGGAGTTTGTATGTAAAGAGTTGATGATAATTTGAATGTGTCAATAATCAGATATAAAGTCCTGCCGGAATCCGGTGGGACTTTTTTATTATCCGATAATTCGAGCCTGAAACTAAAATCCAATAAAAGACAAAAGAAACGTAACAATGGAAAGAAAAGTAGCAATTCAAGGAATAGCCGGTTCGTATCACGACATTGCAGCTCGTCGGTACTTTGAGAATGATGAAGTGGAAACGATTCCATGTAATACCTTCCGGGATGTCATTACGACCATCAAGCGTGATCCTTCTATCTTGGGATTAATGGCCATCGAGAATACCATCGCCGGAAGTCTGTTACAGAATCATGAACTGATTCGTGAAAGTGGTTTCAGTGTGATAGGTGAATACAAATTGCGTATTTCTCATTCGTTAGTAGCACTTCCCGGAACGAAGCTTGAAGATGTAAAAGAAGTCAATTCTCATCCGATCGCTTTGATGCAATGTACGGAATTCCTCGATACGATACCTTATGCCAAGGTTGTTGAAAAAGACGATACTGCCGGAAGCGCCCGCTGGATTGCTGAAAATAAACTGGAAGGACATGCGGCTATCTGCGGAAAGCTGGCCGCCGAAATCTACGGAATGGAAGTCCTGGCCGAGGGAATTGAAACCAACAAACGGAACTTCACCCGTTTTCTGGCAATAGCCGATCGCTGGACTGCCGATGAAATGATGAAAGACGCTATCAAGAACAAAGCCTCGCTTGTATTTGCCTTACCTCATACCGCCGGAAGCCTTTCCAAAGTTTTATCTGTACTTTCTTTCTACGACATGAATCTGACAAAAATACAATCATTACCGATTATAGGCCGTGAATGGGAATATATGTTCTACATCAACCTGACATTCAATGATTATACCCGATACAGACAGGCATTGGATGCCATCCGGCCATTGACAAAGGACTTAAAAATATTAGGTGAATATGAAGAAGGAAGACAAGGTTTGTAACATCGTTCCTGCCGAACGGGTAAACACCGTACAGGAATACTATTTTTCCAAGAAACTCAAGGAAGTGGCAGAGATGAATGCTGCCGGGAAAAATGTAATCAACTTAGGAATCGGTAGTCCGGATTTACCTCCTTCCGAACAGACGATTGAGGCGTTATGCCAGCATGCTCATAATGCCAACGAACATGGCTATCAGCCGTATGTGGGAATTCCTGAATTACGTCAGGCTTTTGCCAACTGGTATAAGACCTGGTATCATGTGGATTTGGATCCGAAGACTGAAATCCAGCCGCTGATTGGTTCGAAGGAAGGCATCCTGCATATTTCACTGGCTTTTCTGAATCCGGGCGACGGCGTGCTGATTCCAAATCCGGGTTATCCGACATATAGTTCAGTAGGCAAATTGGTTCAGGCGAATCTGATTCCGTATGAACTGAAGGAAGAATTAGGCTGGCAACCCGACTTCGATGAGCTGGAGAAAATGGACTTGTCGAATGTGAAGCTGATGTGGACAAACTATCCGAATATGCCGACCGGAGCGAATGCCAGCATCGAATTGTATCAAAAACTGGTTGATTTCGGCAGAAAGCACGGTATTATTATATGTAACGACAATCCGTACAGCTTTATCCTGAATGAACATCCGCTGAGTATTCTCAGTATTCCGGGAGCAAAGGATATCTGTATCGAACTGAACTCAATGAGTAAGGCGCACAATATGCCGGGCTGGCGTATGGCGATGCTGGCTTCCAACAAGCAGTTCGTACAATGGGTACTGAAAGTGAAGAGCAATATTGATTCAGGACAGTTCAAACCGATGCAGTATGCGGCTGTCGAGGCATTGGCTGCTCCGAAAGCTTGGTATGACAAAATGAATGAAACGTATCGCAGCCGTCGGGCATTGGCCGGAGAAATCATGCATACGTTGGGTTGTACTTACGATGAAAACCAGGTCGGCATGTTCTTGTGGGGAAGAATTCCAGATACATACAGCGGTAGCGAAGAACTGGCCAATAAGGTGCTGTATGAAGCCAATGTCTTCCTTACGCCGGGATTTATCTTTGGCAGTCAGGGAAACCGCTTTATCCGAATCTCGCTTTGTTGCAACCAGCAGATGTTACAGGAAGCATTAAATCGTATTAAGAAAGTCATTTAATATAATCAGAGCCGTTTGTCGGTTTATGAGTGATGGGGAACATCCGACTTATAAACGTGGCAACTCAAAAATAGAAATTAAAAAGATAGCATACAGTTATGGAAGAAATGAAATTAGAATCAATTTTACTGCCGGGTGTGGATCCGCAGCGCCCGATCGTCATTGCGGGACCTTGCAGTGCTGAATCAGAAGAACAGGTAATGGAAACTGCCAAGAATTTGGCAGCCAAAGGTATCAAGATATTCCGTGCCGGTATTTGGAAACCGCGTACTAAGCCAGGAGGATTCGAAGGAATCGGTGTCATCGGCCTGCCATGGCTGAAGAAAGTCAAGGAAGAAACCGGAATGTATGTGGCTACCGAAGTCGCTAACAAAGACCATGTATTCGAAGCCCTGAAGGCCGGAGTCGATATCTTGTGGATTGGAGCTCGTACAACGGTTAACCCGTTTGCTGTACAGGAAATCGCCGATGCTTTACGTGGTGTAGATATTCCGGTTCTGGTAAAGAACCCGGTTAATCCGGATCTTGAATTGTGGATCGGAGCTTTCCAGCGTCTGTATGGTGCCGGCATCAAGCGTCTGGGCGCTATTCACCGCGGATTCAGCTCTTACGACAAGAAGATCTACCGCAACCTGCCTTTGTGGCACATTCCAATTGAGCTGCGTCGCCGGATGCCGAATCTGCCGATCTTCTGCGATCCGAGCCATATCGGTGGTAAACGCGAACTGATTGCTCCGCTTTGTCAGCAGGCCATGGATTTGAGTCTGGATGGTTTGATGATCGAATCACACTGTAATCCGGATGCTGCCTGGAGTGATGCTGCTCAGCAGATTACACCGGATGTATTGGATTATGTACTGAACTTGCTGGTCATCCGTGAATCGAACCAGACAACCGAGAATTTAAGTGCTTTGCGCCGCCAGATTGATGGCATCGACGAACAGGTACTTGAGCTGTTGGCAAAGCGTATGCGTATTTCTCGTGAGATTGGTGTTTACAAGAAGGAACACAATATGCCGATTTTGCAGTCACCACGTTACAGCGAGATTCTGGAAAATCGTTCCAATATGGGACAGCAGATGGATCTGAATGCCGACTTTATCAAGAAGATGTTGAGTCTGGTTCATGAAGAATCTGTCCGTCAGCAAATGATTATAATGAACGAAGAACAAGAGCAAGAACAAAAATAAGACGTCACGATGAAAATTCTGATTTTAGGAGCCGGTAAAATGGGCTCCTTCTTTACGGATTTGCTTAGCTTTGACCATGAAGTAGCCGTTTTGGAAAAAGACCCGAAGCGCATGCGGTTTATTTACAATGCCATTCGGATGCAGCATGTGGAAGAGATCAAGGAATTTGCTCCTGAAATGGTGATCAATTGTGTGACATTGAACCATACCATTGATGCTTTCCAGGAAGTATTGCCTTATCTGCCACAGTATTGTATTATTTCTGATATTGCTTCTGTCAAGACTCATCTGAAGGAGTTTTACGACAACTGCGGTTTTCCGTATGTGTCAACTCACCCGATGTTTGGACCGACTTTTGCCAATCTGGGAAATCTGGAGAAAGAAAATACCATTATCATCTCGGAAGGTGATCATTTGGGAAAGATCTTCTTCAAGGATATATACAGTCGGCTGCATCTGAATATTCATGAATATACGTTTGAAGAGCACGATAAGGTAGTGGCTTACTCTTTGGGTATTCCTTTTGCTTCGACCATGGTCTTTGCGGCTACGATGAAACATCAGGATGCGCCGGGAACGACTTTCAAGCGACACATGAAGATTGCCCGCGGCCTGCTTTCGGAAGATGATTATCTGCTGACTGAAATCTTGTTCAATCCGCGGACTCCGAAACAGATCGAACGCATTCAGGAGGAATTGAATACACTGCTGGATATTATCAAGAATAGAGATGCAGATGGTATCAAGGCTTTCCTGACCAAAATCCGGAAGAATATCGAATAATACCGGCGTGTCTTTTTAATACGCTTCTTTCACAACGAAGATAAACGGTTGTGTTTTACTGTCATCCTGTGATGCGAGGTGAATGCCCGTATCACAGGATGTCTCTTTTATGACGCATGCCGAACAACTGGACGAAAGGTATAATCGCATGAACAGATAATCGCAATAGCCACCTTGAAATAATAGGAAGTGAATCCAAAACTCGTAACTTTTTAATTGTTTGACATTAGTCGTAAAGCTTTTCCATATATATGCTAAAGCTTTTTGACAAATGTGGTAAAGCTTTTCGACATCTGTCAAAAATATAAAATATAACGAGAAAAGGATAAAAATATGGGAGTAAAAGAATAAAAAGAATTGATTGAGTTGTAAGTACCTATAATCTCACACTTATGAAAACAAAAGTATTTTCAACTTTACTGTAAAACTAAACTCTGATATTATGAAATATACTTTAGAAAGATTATCTTTGTGAAAGATATATTATATGGTATGGAATTTACAGATTTTATAGACAGAAAGGATTACCTCGAAAGAGTATATAATGCCTTGCAAAGAGAAAAGCCCCAATTCATTGTTATTTATGGACGCAGAAGAATCGGTAAGTCCAAGCTTGTTAAGGAAATTATGGACTGGAACAAAAAGGACATATATTTTTTGAGTGACCAGACTAATGAGACTAATCAGCGTATGCTGTTTGCCAAAACAATTGCAATGGAAGGTATAGAAGATTTCGACAAGGTAACATATCCGGACTGGGAAACTCTATTTCGGGCATTGAACCGTCAGGTAAAGGAAAAGAGTACCGTCTGTCTTGATGAATTTCCATACCTTGTTAAAAATTGCCAATCATTACCATCTGTTATACAAAAACTACTTAATGAAAAATCTCTGAAATACAATCTTATCATCTGTGGATCATCGCAACAATTGATGCAGGGTTATATTCTTGACAGAAAAGAACCTTTGTATGGATTGGCAGATGAAATCATACGTCTTACGCCCATACCTGTACGATATATCGGACAAGCACTTGGCTGTGATGCGCGACAATCCATAGAAGAATATGCTATATGGGGCGGAATACCTCGATATTGGGAATTAAGAGCTGACTACAAAGACAATGAGACCGCCATCGAAAAACTTTTACTGGATAACAAAGGTTTCTTGGCTGATGAACCCATACGCTTGTTGAGGGATGATATGCGTGATACTATACAAGCAGCTACGCTACTTTCAATTATTGGAAATGGTGCAAACCGCCTTTCGGAAATAGCAGGAAGGGCTGGAAAGGATGTTACCCAAATAACAGAACCTTTAGGTAAACTCAGAGAATTGGGATATATACGTAGGGAAGTACCATTTGGTGAAGATGAGAAAAAGAGTAAGAAAGGTATATATCGTATTAATGATAGTCTGCTGGAGTTCAATTACAGGTTTGTCGCACCTTATAAATCAATTTTGGAACTAGGGCGTACGGAAACTGTTTTATCCATTATAAGATCACAATTCTCTAGATATGTAGGAGACTGTTGGGAACACCTTTGTCGCCAATACGTGAGTGGTAATGTCATTGACGGCATAATTTACAATGTGGCTTCGCGCTGGTGGGGAAAAATCTTCACAGCGGAAAATAAGGATGGCGAAATGGTTGAATTTGATGTAGTAGCTGAATCATTCGACAAAAAACATCTCCTTATAGGAGAGTGTAAGTGGACGAATAAAGAAGATGCACTCAGGCTAGTAAAATCTATTGAAACAAAGATTGAGTATCTTCCTTTTGTTAAAAAAGGACAATCTGTACATATTATTTTATTTTTAAAGTGCGAACCACATAACAAAGAATCGGCAAGAATATTATACCCATCAGATATAGTACAGGAATAATAAAGACCACATCCGTACTTAATTGAATTAATTCAATTTATACTCATTTCTAAAACCTGTACCTTTGTGCGTTGTTATATTTATATAGGTTAGAAAAGAAAGATAAAAACAGATAGAAATGAGAAAATGCGTTTTGTGCGGTGTGTTGTTGCTGCTATTTGGAAAGATGGTTTCCGCCCAGCAGGCCCTGTCGTTGCAGGAATGCCGGGATCTGGCGGTGAAGAACAACAAAGAACTGCGGATTGCCGAGGAGAAGATACGGATGGCCGATTATGAAAAGAAGGCGGCGCTGACCAAGTATTTCCCTCAGATTTCGGCCAATGGTGCTTATATGTGGAATCAGAAGGCCTTGAATCTGCTGGATATGGGGCAGTTGTCGAGTTCGCTGGCTTCTTCGTTGGGTGGTTTGGCCCAATTGCCGGTGGTACAGCAAACGGTGGGCGCTATCAACGACCTTCAGCATCTGGATATTCAGAATGTGTGGGTCGGGAACGTGGCCTTGGTGCAACCCGTTTTTATGGGTGGAAAGATTGTTACCTACAATCAGATTACGGCGTATGCCAAAGAACTTGCCATGTCGATGAACGACCAGAAGTTGCAGGATTTGCTGTATAAGACGGATGAAACGTACTGGCAGGTGGTTTCGTTGGTGAACAAGAAGAAACTGGCGGATGCTTATGTGGAACTGCTCCGGAAGACGGATGAAGATATGGCTGCCCTGATTACTGAAGGCGTGGCTACTCAAGCCGATGGTTTGTCGGTCAAGGTGAAACTGAATGAGGCAGAAATGGCACAGACGAAGGTAAACAACGGTCTGGCTTTGTCGAGGATGCTGTTGGCGCAGTTGTGTGGCTTGCCGTTGACAGACACGCTGACGTTGGCGGACGAGCAGCTGGATAACTTCCCGGTGGAAGAGCGTACGACATCCGTGGATATGAACCAGGCATTCATGAACCGCAATGAACTGAAAAGCCTGGATCTGGCATCGAAGATTTATAAGAAGAAAGAACGGATTGTATTGGCAGACCTGTTGCCTACGGTGGCTTTCTCGGCCAATTATTTTGTGACCAACCCGAATCTGTTCAATGGCTACAAGAACGACTTTGCCGGTATGTTTAATCTGGGTGTTATTGTCCGTGTGCCGATCACAGCCTGGTGGGAAGGCAGCTATAAACGAAATGCTGCACGGGCAGAAACACGGATCAGACAACTGGAATGGGAAGATGCCCGCGAGAAAATCGAACTGCAGGTGAATCAGTCGGTCTATAAGGTGAATGAAGCGAGCAAGAAGCTGGCGGCTTCGAACCGGAATATGGAGAATGCCGAAGAAAACCTGCGCAGTGCCAACCTGGGATTTGAGGAAGGCGTGATTCCGGCCTTGAATCTGATGGCGGCACAGACGGCGTGGTTCTCGGCTCGTTCGACGCTGATCGACGCACAGATCGACATGAAGCTGACGCAAGTGTATCTGAACAAAGCCTTGGGAGTTGATTTACAGGAAAACAAATAAGAGAAGAAAATACTAAAAACGTAAATAGTCATGAGTGATAATAAGAAAAAATATTCGGTCAATAATATGATGTTGGCATTCATTGCCGTATTGGTAGCAGTTGGTTTGGTAGCTCTGGCGGGCTTTTTCCTGCTGACACCGCCCGACGAAGTGATTATGGGACAAGCCGAAGCGACAACAGTCCGGATTTCAGGCAAAGTACCCGGACGAATTGCTTCCTATCGTTTTAATGAAGGCGATCAGGTGAAGGCAGGCGATACGCTGGTCTTCTTGAGTACACCCGAAGTACAGGCCAAGTTGATGCAGGTGGAAGCCGTGAAGGCTGCTGCCGAAGCTCAGCATGCCAAAGCCATGAAAGGTGCTCGTGATCAGGAAGTAACGGCTGCCTACGAACTGTGGCAAAAGGCACAGGCAGGCTTGACAATCGCGAAGAAGTCGTACGACCGGGTTCGTAACCTGTATGAGAAAGGAGTAATGTCTGCCCAGAAGAAAGATGAGGCTGAAGCCAACTACAATGCGATGGTGGCAACCGAGAAAGCAGCCCGTTCGCAATATGAAATGGCGAAAGAAGGAGCCCGCAAAGAAGATAAGGCGGCTGCGGCTGCCCTGGTCAATCAGGCAAGCGGTGCTTTAGCCGAGGTGGAATCGTATGTGGAGGAGAGTGCGCTGGTCGCTCCGATTGACGGAGAAATCTCTGAACGCTTTCCGGAAGTAGGCGAGCTGGTAGGAACGGGTGCGCCGATCATGAACATTGCCGACCTGACCGACATGTGGGTTTCGTTCAGTATCCGCGAAGACTTGCTCTCGCAGGTGAAAGTCGGAAATGAAGTAAAGGCTTTTGTGCCGGCACTCGATAACCAGGAGATTACATTGAAAGTATATTATATGAAGGATATGGGCACGTATGCTGCCTGGAAAGCTACGAAAACAACCGGTCAGTATGATGCCAAGACATTTGAAGTCCGCGCCCGTCCGGTGCAGCCGGTAGAAGGTTTGCGTCCGGGCATGTCGGTGATATGGAAGCATAACAACGGGAAATGAAGATGACAATACAAGAATCATTACATCGGATCGGACAAATAGCCCGCAGGGAAACGAGGCGGATAACGTCGCAGCCCGTTTATCTGTTCGGGATGATTGTGGCTCCGTTGATCTGTCTGGTCTTTTTCCTCTCCCTGATGCACGAAGGGTTGCCGACCAATTTGCCGGTGGCGGTCGTGGATATGGATAATTCGGCCACGTCGCGTACCTTGATCCGTCAGTTGGATGCCTTCGAACAGACGAAGGTGGTGATGTTGTCGCATTCGTTTACCGAGGCTCGCCAGGAGATGCAGAAAGGGAATGTGTATGGCATCTTCTATATTCCGGAAGACTTTGCCAAAGATGCCACGTCGGGGAAACAGCCGAAGCTGTCGTATTATACCAACAATACGTACCTGATTGCTGCTTCCCTGCTGTTTCGGGATATGAAGACAATCTCGGTATTGGCAAACGGTTCGGTCGGTTTGCAGACCGGAACGGCAAAAGGAAAGACAGAAGCGGAGATTATGGGGCAGTTGCAGCCCATTGTAATAGATACGCACGCCATCGGGAATCCGTGGCTGAACTATTCGGTTTACCTGAACAATACGATTCTTCCGGGTGTGTTGCAGCTGATGATCTTCCTGATTACGGTTTTCAGTATCGGTACGGAACTGAAGTACGGCACGGCGCGGAAATGGATGGCCATGGGGAAGAACTCATTGGTGGTTAGTCTGCTGGGAAAGATTCTTCCGCAAACGGTTGTCTTTACTATAGTAGGATTTCTATTCATGGCTGTCTTATACGGCTTCAGTGCCTTTCCGCTGCATAGCGGCTGGCTGCCGATGCTGGCGGCGATTTTCCTACTGGTCATCGCGTCGCAGGCGATGGGTATTTTCATGATCGGCGTATTGCCGACCTTGCGCTTGGGTTTGAGTTTTGCCAGTTTGTTTGGGATGATCTCTTTCTCGATCGTCGGATTTTCGTACCCTATATTAGCGATGGATCCGGTTTTGCAGGCATTGGCGCGGTTGTTCCCGCTGAGGCATTACTTCCTGATCTATGTCGATCAGGCACTGAACGGCCGGGATTTGTTCTATACTTGGAGTGAATATGTCTGGTTACTCGGTTTTCTGATCCTGCCGTTTTTGGTTGGCCGGAACCTGAAGAAGGCGTTACTCTACTTTAAATACATTCCTTAATGGAGAGATGATGATGAAAGAAGAACATAAATTAAGCCATATTATCAAGGAAGGCTTTCAGGATATGTTTTATATCTGGAAAGACGAGCTGAAACAGGTATTTCGGGATGAAGGAATCATCATATTCTTCTTCCTGGTTCCGCTGGTCTATCCGGTCTTATATTCGTATATCTATAATAATGAAGTCGTGCATGAGGCGAAGATGGTCGTGGTCGATCAAAGTAATTCTCCGCTGAGCCGGGAGTTTATCCGCCGGGTGGATGCTTCGAGTGAAGTACATGTCGTGCAGGTAGTCGGTGAGATGGATGAAGCCCGCCGGCTGGTGGATGCGAAAGAGGCCTTCGGCATCCTGTCGATTCCATCGGAATTCAGCAAGGATTTGCACCAGGGACGGCAGACAACTGTTTCCCTGTACAGCGATATGAGTGCCTTGTTGTTCTACAAAGCCTTCTTGCTGACGGCCACGGAAGTCTCGTTGGATATGGGTTCGGAATGGACAAGCCGGAATCATCCGCAGTCCACCGACAAGTTACAGGCCATAACAGTGCAGCCGATTCCTTCGGAGTCGATCTCGCTGTATAATCCGCAGAACGGATTTGCCAGCTTTCTGGTGCCGGCGATTCTGATCCTGGTGATTCAGCAAACCCTGATTTTAGGAATCGGCATGTCGGCAGGAACGGCGCGGGAGAAGAATCGTTTCCATACACTGGTGCCAATTACCCGGCATTTTCATGGAACCTTGCGTGTTGTATTAGGCAAGAGTCTGACTTACATTGTCCTGTATGTGGTAGTTTGTGCCTGGGTGTTGGTCATCGTGCCTCGCCTGTTTGCCTTCCCGCAGATCGGTCAGCCGTTGGATCTGATTCTCTTTATCCTGCCTTATCTGTTTGCGTGCATCTTCTTCTCGATGACGCTTTCCGGCTTCGTTTCCAACCGCGAGGAACCGATGATCCTGTTTGTCTTTACATCGGTGATCCTGGTGTTTATTTCCGGTATTTCCTGGCCGATGTATTCGATCTCTCCGTTCTGGCGGGCGTTGGGTTATATCTTCCCGTCCACCATGGGCGTACAGGGTTTTGCCCGGATCAATACAACTGGAGCAACTCTGAATGAAGTCGCTCACGAATATCAGGTGTTGTGGATTCAAGCTGGCGTCTATTTTATTACGGCATGCCTGGTTTACCGTTATCAGATTATCCGCAGCCGGAAACAGTTAATCCGGCATTATCTGGAGATGAAGCGACGGCGGGAATCGAAAGCCGTTGTCTCCTAATAAGAAACCCGTTAGTTTCGGTTGTGATTCTCGTCACTTTTGAATCCGAAACTAACGGGTTTTATGTTACAAGTAAATTCCCTTATTTGACGACGGGCAGGATCAGTCGGGTAGCCGCATTCTGCTGGTGATAAATACGGATGTTCTGTTTCATCACGAAGTCTTCTACCGAGCATTGATAGGTATCAATGAACCGTTGCGGATTGCGGTCGATGATCGGGAACCAGGAACTTTGGATCTGAATCATCAGCCGGTGACCGGGCAGGAACGTATGGGCTACATCATACAAGGTATAATGAACCGGCGTGATCTGATTTGGCTCGAACGGTTGCGGATTATCGAATCCGGTACGGAAGCGACCGCGGAACAATTCGCCACGGACCAGCATTTCATATCCGCTCATCGGATAACGGCCGTTCTTCAGGTATTCAGTCGCTTCTTTCGGATACTGGAAGTTTTCCGGAAAGACGTCGATGACTTTCACCATAAAGTCGGCATCCGTACTGCTGATAGCTGTTTGCAACTCGACTTCAATCGGACCGGCCAACGTCAGCGTATCAGTCAGCACCGGCGTCATGAATGAGATCACATCCGGACGTGCCGTAGCGAAACGCTGGTCGTCGAGCATATATTCCAAAGTGCGGTATCGTGTCGGATTTCCGGTATAAGGCACCGGTTTACTCATATCCGATACATATTCGGTAAACGATTCCTTTTCTTCCGGAGCTTCGGTAGAGACAGAACCGTCACCATGAATATAATACGGTGTCGGCTGCATCTCCGGAAGCGGCCATTCTTCTGCAAATACCCATTCGTTCTTTCCGGTATGGAACACACTCACATGGTGTTTCGGCTTTTCTCCTTTTCCTTCCAGGTAATAGCGGAAGAACGGATATTCGATTTCTTCCCGATAGAACTTCGAGGTACTTTTCCCGAAATAAATGTTCCCGAAGCCTTCGAAGCCGGGACGAGTCCATGCTCCGTGCCACCACGGACCAAAGGCCAGATAGAGTTCGGTTTCGGGCGACTGCTCTTTGATGGCCTTATAGGTGTTCCAGGCGCCATAGCAGTCTTCACTGTCGAACAAGCCACCGACGACCAGCATGGCCGGTTTCAGGTTATAACAAGACTGGCGGGCATCGCGTTCCTGCCAGAAAGCATCGAAGTTGGGATGATTCTTGATCAGATTCCAAAGTGTTTCGGTCGTGTCCTGTACCAAGGCATCCGCATCCTTGAAGGTTCCCAGGCGGAGGAAATCGGTGTAAACATCATTCTTCACAATCTCTTTCATCACTCCTTTTCCGGCATGCCGGCCTTCCAGCCAGGGCAGGAAGTTGGTGGTCTGTAAGAAGGTGAAAGCTCCGTTGTGATGCCGGTCATCGCCCCGGAACCAGTCCGTTACCGGACCTTGTGGAGAAACCGCTTTCAGTGCCGGATGATTGGATGAGGCCGTCATCGTTGCCTGAAAGCCATCGTAACTGATACCCCAAGTTCCGGCGTTCCCATTATTATAGGTATGCTTGAGTAACCATTCGATCGTGTCATACGTATCGGTGGCTTCATCAATATCCTTTTTACTCTTCTTGTTCTTGTTCAGCGGACGTACCTGAACAAATTCACCTTCGCTTTTATGGCGTCCGCGAATATCCTGATAAACCAGGATATATTGGTGCTGCGTATAGATATTTTCCTTGATGCCGAACTTGTCTCCGTAAGGCTCGCACGAATAAGGCGTACGCATCATCAGGATGGGATGCTTTTCGCTCCGGTCTTTCGGCTCGTAAATGGAAGTGTACAGCTTGACACCGTCGCGCATCGGGATCATGACTTCCCGTTTGGTGTAACTCTGTCTCAGCTTGAGTTCGGCACTGTCTGTTTTACTGGTCTCTTGCTGTGCATACAGTTTCATGCCGAACAGACCGCACAGCAGGCCTGCCAGCAACATACATTTTACGTGTTTCATTGTGTTTCCGTTATTCTTCTTCTTTATTCATCCGATGGTTTAAGTAGGCGATGCGTTTCAGCGCCTTTCTCTTTTCCTGGGTCATCTGGTAGATGTCGCTCAAGGCTGTCGCCAGATTATACGTAGCTACTAGGGCTTTCTTGTCGGCATCGGCCATATAGATGACATACGGTTTGCCGCCCTGATATTCCACCTTGATACGTTTGTCGGCGTTGTCGTAGATGAACTTGATGGCATCTTGACCTTTCTCGGCTTTATAGGTGACGACTTCCGTCGTGTTACCCATATCCTTGAAGTGGTAGTTCACACCGCCGTCGTATGGAATGGAAGCGGTTTCCGCATAAAGTCCGTCGGGTGTGCTCACCTTAATACTGGTATGATCAATCGGTTTCCCGCCGAAATAGACACTGGCCAGGTACATTTCGCCGTTCTCGTTCACACCGCAGCGCACATAACACCGCTGGACGTTCCGCTCAATCGTCTGTTGCCGCCAGATATAATTCCCGATTTCTTCGTATAAAGTATCTTTCTCGAAGGTGAAACCTGCCTTCAGTGAATCCGATTCATGCAGGCGGATTGGCATCAGACTGTCACAATAGGCGATGTTGCGTTCGGCTTCCTTCAGGTCGATTTCACGCATCAGGGTTAAAGCTCCTTTTAAGGCATCAAACTCTTTCGGAAACTTGGCCCGCAAGCTGTCAATCTCCGACCGGGCGGCGAATAACTCGTTGTTCTCATAATAAGCGCGGGCTTTATCCAGGCGTTCCTGGGCTTGTTTGGCCGCATTGTTGCAACCGGCAAGGGCCGTTGCAAGCATCAAACAGGCAATCGACTTTTTCATATCCTTGTTATTTATACTGTTCTTTGTCCGCAAAGGTAGAAAATAAATAGACGTGTTGCGGGCTCAGCCGGCGCGAATTTGCCATTTCGGGAAAGAAGCATTAATTTTGCTACCGAAACAGAAGAAAGATAAGCATGTATATAAGCAATGATGAATTGTTAGAACATATTTCTGCCAAGCCGTTCCGGCTGGTTTCGGAGGCGGCAGACGAATTAGGGGTGGAAGCGTATGTAATCGGCGGTTATGTCCGGGATATATTCTTGAACCGCCCGTCGAAAGACATCGACATCGTGGCAGTAGGCAGCGGAATCGAACTGGCCAAGCGTGTGGCGGCAAAACTGGGCCGCCGGGCGAATCTTTCGGTATTCAAGAACTTCGGTACGGCCCAGGTGAAATGTGGTGACCTGGAATTGGAGTTCGTCGGTGCCCGCAAAGAATCATACAGCCACGATAGCCGTAAGCCGATTGTGGAAGACGGAACGCTTGAAGACGACCAGAACCGCCGCGACTTTACGATCAATGCCTTGGCCTTGTGCTTGAATAAAGACCGTTATGGTGAACTGGTTGATCCTTTTGGCGGACTGGAAGATATGGATGAACTGACGATCCGTACGCCGCTTGATCCGGATGTTACCTTCAGTGATGACCCGCTTCGGATGATGCGCGCCGTCCGTTTTGCTTCCCAGTTAGGTTTCTTTATCGATCCCGATACATTCGACGCGATTATCCGTAACCGGGAGCGGATTTCCATCATCTCCAAAGAACGGATTGTCGATGAGCTGAATAAGATTGTATTGTCGCCGAAACCGTCTTTAGGCTTCGACTTACTGGATAAAAGCGGTTTGCTTCCGCTGATCTTCCCGGAACTGTGTGCGCTGAAAGGAGTAGAGACGAAAGAAGGCATCGGGCATAAGGACAATTTCGCCCACACGCTGATGGTTCTCGACCGTTTGAGCAAGACGACCGACAACCTGTGGCTGCGTTGGAGTGCGATCTTCCACGATATCGGCAAGCCTCGTTCGAAACGGTTTGATCCGCGACTGGGCTGGACATTCCATAATCATAATTTCATCGGCGAGAAGATGATACCGGAAATCTTCCGGAAAATGAAACTTCCGATGAATGAAAAGATGAAATATGTACAGAAGATGGTGAGCTTGCACATGCGTCCGATTGCCTTGAGCGATGATGAAGTGACCGATTCGGCCATCCGTCGTCTGCTTTTCGATGCAGGCGATGACATCGAAGACCTGATGTTGCTTTGTGAAGCCGACATCACCAGCAAGAATCCGGAAAAGGTACGCCGTTTCCTGGCCAACTTCCAGCTGGTGCGTTCTAAACTGGCAGATATCGAAGAGAAAGACCGTGTCCGCAATTTCCAGCCGCCGATTAAGGGCGAGGAAATAATGGATTTATTCAATCTGCAGCCGTCTCGGCCGGTAGGTGTTCTGAAAGAAGCCATCAAGAATGCCATTCTCGACGGTGTCATTCCCAACGAACGTGAAGCCGCTTACCACTTCCTCTTAGAAAAGGCCAAAGGTATGGGACTTCAGCCTGTTAAGAGTCTGGAACTGTAACTATTTATCTGGGTAGCATATTCCAGTATGCTTCTTGTCTTAACATAAAAAGCCCGGCAGATTTGTTCCGCCGGGCTTTTCTTATGTATGTGAACTCCGATTAATTCAGGATAACACCTGCGTTGCTGGTCGGATTCTGTGTCAGGGTACTTCCACTCGGATAAGAGTTGATAGCCGTCTGCGGAATGTAATAAGTTACGCGGTAATCAGCCGGAGAAACTTCTTCCATCGCATTGTGCGGACCCGGATAATGACGAGTCAGCGTGTCGCCGTTACGATAAACATCGAAGCTTCGTTCTGCCTGGTAAGCTAATTCCAGCTGGCGTTCCTTGTCAATCAGCTGATGAGCGTTCGAGGCATCCAGTGATTTGTATCCTGCACCCGGAATCGAGCGTTCGCGGATTAAATTCAGGTCGCTCAGTGCTTCGCTGTAACGTCCTAACTTGGCATAGGCTTCAGCCCGGTTCAGATAAACTTCGCCCAAGCGGGAAATGATGGGTGAATGCAGATGCGAGTCTTCACCTTCGCGTGAACATTTCACAATGTAGAACATCGGATAAACGCGGTTCAGCGACATCTGATAGTCGATAACACCCTGGTAAGTATTGCCGTCGGAATACTTGATCGAATAGATTTCCTGCTCTTCGTTGACCGGAGTCAAGGCGTAGGTCGTCTCTTTTCCGTCAATGGTTTCCGTACAAGTCAGCTGGCTGCCGTTGCGGTTTAATGTTGCCTGTACATAATTGTAGTTGGTCTGTACACCGCTCTGGTCGTACACATTCTTGATGAAACGGAATACTTCTGTGTAGTTGCCGCTCGCATCAGTTACGTATTGCGGTTCGATGAAGTTGGCACGGGCATCCACAATATTCTTCTTGTCAGGACGCCAGTCGTTTCGTCCGGTCTCGTTCAGCAAGTCGATGTATTTGGCACTGGCATACATTTCGCCCCAGCCCATGCCGCCGATCACAGCATACATACCGCCGATACCGTAATAATGGTCGTATCCGGAGAACTCAGTTGCCACGCGCTTCACCACGAAGATGGATTCCGAGTTGTTTTCCGGTACAATCGTGTTGTATACCATGAATTCATTTCTAGGCAGCAGTGTATATGTGCCTGAGTTGATCACTTCCGAAGCATAATAAGCAGCTGAATCCGCATATTGTGTATTCGGATTCTCATACGTTCCACTCATGTACAAGTAAATACGTGACAACATCGCCTGAGCGGCTCCTTTCGAAGCATACGCCGGTCCGTTGTTGGTTGTCAGCATCTTTTCGGCTTTGCGCAGGTCGCCGATGGCCTGCTGGTAACATTGAGCCACTGTCGAGCGGTCCGGCAATTGCAGGTTTTCCATATCTTCCGGCGTACCGTTTACGATAGGCACACCTAAATTCTTATCGGGAGCCTGGTAATACGGACGAGAGAAAGCGCGGGTCAAGTAAAAATACATCATACCGCGGATGTAATAACATTCGCCCAATTTGCTATCTATTTCTTCGCTTTGTCCTTCAGCTACCATGTTGATTGTGTTTGAAGCCTGGGCTACGGCTTTGTATCCGTAATCCCAGAAGTTCTGCAGACGATAGTTGTTCGGCGTACGCGAATAAGTGATAAATTCGTAGAAAGCATCGGTTGAAGAACCACGGATCATCATATTGTCGCCGGCATATTCACCCAGTCGGTGCATGGGGTCAGACCAGTCTTTCAATTGGGCATAGGCACCACGAACCATGGCATCGAGGTACGAATTCGGGTCTCCGGTAATGACCTCTGAAGCCATACTTCCGGTCGGCAGACGTTCGACATCGCAGGAAGTCGTCACCAGACCGAAACTTAAAGTTGCTAACAGGATTTTTGCTATATTATTCTTTTTCATATAATTCAAGTATTAAAATGTGACGTTAAGACCAAACATAAATTTACGGGTTGATGGATAAACAGAAGGACCGGCTGATCCGATTACACTTCCGTCGCTGGCTGGCAGTTCCGGATCAACGCCCGAATATCCGGTAACGGTAAACAAGTTTTCTCCCGAGAAGAAGATGCGCAGGTTCTGGATATGGTAATCCGGCAACTGCAGGTTGTAACCGATGTTCAATGAACGCAGCTTCAGGAAGTCATTGTCTTCGAAATAGCGGGTAGAAGCCTTGTTGGAGTTCGATGAGTTGTTGTATAGAGCCACCGGATGTGTTGCGATATCGCCCGGTTTTTGCCAGCGGCTCCATCCGTCCATCAGCTTCATCTGGTTACGGTCTGTATATGCACCGTCTGAATCATATTCCTGTCGTGAATAGTTGTAGATCTTACCACCAATTGAATAACCGAAGTTGGCTGCCAAATCAATGTTTTTCCATCTCAGCGAAGTACTGAAACCGCCGAATACCTTCGGAGTAGAAGGTTCCGTAATGATATAGTCGGCTTCCGAGTAGTTTTCTGTTTTCACGCGGCTGCCGTCTTCAGCTGTCTTGTACCATTGCGGAGCACCGTTGTCAGGATTTACACCGGCCCATTCGATCATGTAGTAAGAATCACTGCTGTAGCCTACTTTCAGGATCTTGTCTGCTTCACCGGCAATACCGATACCGCCACCACCGATAATTTCGAGGTTCGGATCATTACCATACAGTTTTTCTACGGTGTTCACATTGTGTCCGAGGTTGGCCTCAACGCTCCAGGTCCAGTCTTTTGTGTTGATAATGTCTCCGCCGATGCTCAGTTCAATACCGCGGTTGCTGATTTCTCCTACATTCTGCCAGCGGCTGGTTACACCAGTGATACCGGAAACCGGAGTCTGGTACAAAACGTCGGTAGTATATTTGTTGTAATAATCGAAGTTGAAACGCAGGCGGTTGTTGAACATGGCTGCATCCAAACCAATACCTAAGGTAGAAGTCTGCTCCCAGGTCAGGTCTTTATTTCCTACCTGGCTGATCAATGTAGCCGGAATTCCGTCGTAGCTGGCTGAAACCGAATACAGGTCGTACTGCGGATAGAGTACACTCGGACGGTTACCCATCGTTCCGTAAGAAGCACGCAGTTTCAATATATCTACCCAGTCTGCCTTGAACCAGCTTTCACGGTTGATGTTCCATCCGGCACTGATTGAATAGAAGTTACCGTATTTGGCATTATCACCGAAGTTGGACGCTCCGTCTCGGCGGAGTGACAATTCAGCTACATATCTATTATCATATGAATAGTTGGCACGGAAGAAATACGACTGGACTGCCCATTCATTCAGGCTGCCGCCTACTTTTTCCGGAAGAGCTGCTACATCCAGCACTTCAAAACCAGAGGCAAAACCGGTACCGATAGCCTGGGTAGCTTTTCCCTGGTAATCTTTGAACTCATAAGCCAGGATAGCGTCAACCGAGTGTTTGCCAAACAGCTTGTTGAAACTCAAATACTGGTTGGTGTAACGGCGTGACATGTTGCTCTGGTATTCATCAATACGTCCGTTGACACCCGAAGCACTGTTACTGCGCGGATCATAATAAGAATGGTAGTAATAATTCTGATATTTGTAGTTGTTGACCGAGTGGAATGTCAGCCAGTCGGTAATCTTGATATCAAAGTCGAAGTTGCCGAAGAATTCGTAGGTCTTATAGTCTGTATGATTACCATACGACAAATCGTTCAGGTAGTTCGTCTGCTGACTGTTTACCCAACCTTGATAACGGTCTGGCACGAGTGCTCCGTTTTCATCATACGGACTATCCCACGGGAACATAGAATACATGGCACTTACCGAATATTGTCCGTCGTACGTATCAATCATGGCTCCTGATATAGACGGTTTGATCGTCAACCAGTCGAATGGCTTGTAAGTTGAGCGGTAACGGAAGGTATAACGTGAATAGTCATATCCTTTTACAGCGCCCTCTTCATCGTAGTAACCTAATGAGAAGTACGAATTGTATTTCTCGCTACCACCCGACAGAGATACGTTGTAATCTTGTGTAAAGCCCGACTGTGTAGCCAAATTCCACCAGTCGAAGTTCGAATTACGCAGGTCAGAGTTCCAGCGTGGGAAATTGATCTGATCTGCATTCTGGAAAGAAGCATAGTAGTCATACAGCTCTGCTCCATTCATCATTTCCAGGTTTCCGTTATATAATGTGCTGATACCTAATTTGGCAGAAGCGTTAATGCGCATTTCTCCGCTTTTGGCCTGTCTGGTCGTTACCAGGATTACACCGTTGGCACCTTCCGATCCGTAAATAGCTGTAGAGGCAGCATCTTTCAGGATGGTCATGGTTTCGATATCTGCCGGGTTCAATGCACCCGCACCATTACCCACAATAACACCATCTACAACCCACAGAGGAGCCGTCGAACCGCTCAAAGTGGCTTTACCACGAACCACAACGGCGCCGCTCGAACCCGGCTGACCGGAACCCGGTGCTACATAAACACCCGAAACCTTGCCGTTCAGCATGTTTTCAACATTGGCCGTGGTGATGTCTTTCAATTTTTCATCTTTCAATGTCTGCAAAGAACCGGTCAGACTCTCTTTTTTCTGTACACCATAACCCACAATAACAACTTCATCCAGCGTTTCAGAATCTTCCATCAGCTTTACAGTCAGATTTTCTGAATTGGCACTGATTTCTAATGTCTGGTATCCGATATATGAAATCTGCAGTGTAGCTCCAGCCGGTGCTTCGAGTTCATAATAACCATCCATATCCGTGATGGTTCCGTTAGTAGTCCCTTTCACGATCACGTTGGCTCCAATGACAGGGTCGCCTGTCTTATGATCCAACACCTGACCTTTTAATAATTTGGTTTGTTGCGTGATGGCAAAAGGTACAGCACTTTCTGTATCCGGAAAAACAGCGAATGCCGGTAGGGAAATACAACATAGTGCGCCGACTAAAATTGCATTTCTGCTTCGTTGAGTTACTGTATTAACATTCATAAAAAGTAAAATTTGATAGTATTTTTAAATTTGAGTGCAATTTATGCCTATTTTTTCTCATGTGCAAACTTTAATTGAAATTTATTTATGATTTAGAGGGCTTAAACTGTCTTGTCTTTAAACAATATGTTGTAGTAGAAGATGGATTAGGTGAATTTTACAATGGTTTGTCTTCAAATAGATAAATAATAATTGACAATTATTGATTTAATGCACAAATTGTCAATCTCAATTTTTTTTAGTTGGATGGTTCTATAAAATGATTATCCTAAGTTGGAAAAAAGGTAGGCAGAAAATAGAAAAAAGCTGGCGTGTTTTGATGAAAAGCCGGCGCGAATTTGTAAAAATACGCCGGCTTTTTGTCAATTGGGAACTGAGGATTCAGAATTGAGAATTAGAATCGCCAATTGTCAGTCTTCAATTGTCTGTTTCCAGTCGTCAGATACGTCTAAGTTTCCTTGTTTAACAGATATTTGCATAACATACAGATTTTAATCCCAAAATATAACTTACGTTAAAATATCGTACTAAGTTTCTTGTTTCTAATAAAATAGAAAAATACTTATTGTATGCTATTCCTGCATTATCACCGTGAAAACCCCGGTTTTCACCGTGAAAAGTGCACAAAGAAAAGTAAAGTAAATAATAAAGTAAAGAAAATAATAAAGTAAAGTAGATAAAAATAAACAACATCATTCACACACAACACGCGCGCGTGCGCGAGAGCGATAGAGAGGAAAATGATCAATCCTGAAAATCTGAATAAGGAAAATATCCGGTTCGCTGGATTCTGAAAATGTTTTAATCAGACACTGCATTCCGAAATAATTCAGATTGTTTTTTTATTGCGACTCTATTTTTAAATAAAATGAAATAAATAGGAATGAACTATTTTTATCAAATTGTTATCTTTTGAAGGATTCAAATTGTATGATGAATGATAATTTGATATAAATTTGATAATGTGAGATTCTTCTTGTAAATTTAATTATGGAATTAGTAATGATTTATTATTCCCTGTCAGATAAATTCTGATGGCGGAATGCGGGAAGAAATATGTTTGAAAACATAATTGCTTGATTATTATGTGGAAAATAGATCAATATTATATCGAAAAGGGGTTTCAAACAAGCTGACAAATTGTAAAGCCTATTTTTGTTTAATGTTAAAAATGAGTGTTATTAAATATTTTGTGTATTGGCTGTGGATATTTTCTATAAATTATTTATACATTTGCGAAACGAAAGTTTATATAAAAAGTGTGTATATCGAAGTTATATTTTATGAATGAGCGATCTGGAATGTAAAGTATAGCTTCAAGTTTAATTTTAATTGTATGGATTATACCAAAGCATTATTCGGATCTAAAGTGCTTTTAGCCTGCATGTTAGCAACTCAATTGGGGGGGGTAAATGAAGCCTCGGCTGCGACAGGAGTTAAAGCGGTGAAAACAAATGCTCCGATTGTGAATCAGTCACAGATTACGGTGACAGGTGTCGTTAAGGATTCTAACGGCGAACCGGTAACTGGAGCAGCTGTAGTGGTAAAGGGTACAACCAATGGTACCGTAACGGATTTAGATGGAAACTACTCAATTAATGTTGAAGAAGGCGCTGTACTGTCTTATTCATTTGTGGGTATGAAGGCCCAGGAAATCAAGGCAAATAAAACAGTTATCAATGTCGTATTGCAGGAAGAAGCAATTGGATTGGACGAAGTAGTGGCCATTGGTTATGGTTATGTAAAAAAGAAGGATTTGACAGGTGCCGTTTCTTCTGTATCAGCGGATGATATGGTGATGGGTGGTACGGTAAGTAATGCAGCCCAGGCCTTGCAGGGTAAGACGGCCGGTGTACAGGTTCAGCAGACATCTAAGGCGCCGGGTGGATCTATTTCGGTACGTGTGCGTGGTAGTAACTCTATCAGTTCAACCAACGAACCGTTGTATGTAGTGGATGGTTTCCCTTCAACCGAAGGTTTGAACATCAACCCGAATGATATCGAATCCATGCAGATCTTGAAGGATGCTTCGGCAACGGCTATCTATGGTGCGCGTGGTGCGAATGGTGTTGTCTTGATCACTACGAAACGTGGTAAGAGTGGTGAAAACAAGATTTCATACAATGGTTATTTAGGTGTTCAGCAGATTCAGAATCCGTTTACATTTATCAATGCAAAGGATTACATGAATTTGGAAAATGCCTTGTATCAGGAAATCGAGGGTCAGGAAGGTAACCCGAATGGTGTTTATACACCTTCGCAGTTACAATCAAATGTCGATACCGACTGGATCGATGTTTGTACGCGTCTTGGATTGGTACAAGACCACAGCATTCAATTTAGAGGTGGTACTGAAAAAACGAAGATCTTGACCAGTTTAGGATATTATAGTCAGGAAGGTATTTTGAAGAATACAGACTTCTCTCGTTTCTCTGGTCGTGTGAATGTGGATCAGACCATTACTGATTGGATCAAAGCAGGTGCCACCATGTATGCACATCGGGAGCAATCGAACTACCAGATGTATAGTGGTAACTTGCTTGAATCAAACGTATTGAATAGTATCATGACGTATGACCCGACTGTTAAGCCATATAACGAAGATGGTTCGTATGGTACAGTTCCGGGCGGACGTGGTGATAACCCGTTGGCTAACTTGTTGGAACGTCAGAACGATGAAACAAAAGACAAGTTCAATGGAACAGCATTTGTTGAGATCACTCCGTTGGAAGGTTTAACGGCTAAAGCATCAGCAGGTGTTGAAATTCAGCATAATTTCCAAGGTACTTATTTGCCTAAATCAACCTATCAAGGTAGTATTGATGGTGGTGTGGCAAGTACATATGACTATACTGGAACCCGTCAGGTATTTGAAGGTACTATCAACTATATGAAGACCTTTAATAAAGTTCATGACTTTAGTGCCATGGTGGGTTACACCTACGAAAAGTTTATTGCTGAATACCGTCAGGAAAATGCAAAAGGTTTCTCTACCGATTTGTTCTCCTACAATAATATGGGAGCTGCTTCGACTGTGACGAGCATCGCTTCCAATAAGACAGAAAATATTCTGGTATCATTCTTCGGTCGTGTCAACTATACCTACAATAATAAGTATTTGGCAACGGTAACTGTACGTCGAGATGGTTCTTCTCGTTTCGGTGCCAACGAACACTGGGGTACTTTCCCTTCCGGATCTTTGGCATGGCGTGCCGGTGAAGAAGATTTTATCAAAGATCTGAATCTGTTCAGTAACTTGAAGGTACGTGCCGGTTTCGGTGTTACTGGTAACGAACGTATCGGCGACTATGCTTCGTATGCCCTGATGTCGAATACTCGTTATACATTCGATGGTTCTACCAATACAGCTGGTGTTCACATGAACCAGAGCAGCGCCGAAAATACCAATCTGAAGTGGGAAACAACCAAACAGTGGAACGTCGGTGTGGATATGGGTTTCTTAGACAACCGAATTTCAGTTACATTGGATGGATATTGGAAGAAAACCGATGATTTGCTGTTGTCTATCAAGATGCCGATGTACACCGGATTTACTTCAGGTCAGCAAAATATTGGTTCGATCCAGAACCGTGGTTTTGAATTCGATTTCACTTCTCATAATTTGACGGGTGATTTCTCTTGGGATACCAAATTTAACTTCTCTTTGAACCGTAATAAGGTATTGAACTTAGGTGATAATGGTGATATTTACATCACTTCTTCCAAGCCGATGGGTAATGTATCAGAAGAAGCTTATGCCGTTGTCCGTGAAGGTGAATCCTTAGGTTCTCTGTTCGGTTACAAATATATTGGTGTATTGCAGCAGGGTGAAACTTACGCTCCACAGCCAAACTCTAAACCAGGTGATCCGAAGTTTGAAGATGTAAACGGTGATGGTATTATTGATTCAAACGACCGTACGATTATTGGTAATGCCAATCCGGATTTCATTTTTGGTTTGACTAACAACTTTGCATGGAAGAACTTCGACTTGTCTATCTTCTTCCAGGGATCAGTCGGCAATGATTTGCTGAATATGACCCGTATGAACCTGGAATGGAAGAAAACTCCGGAAGCATTGAACCGTTGGACTCCGACTAATACGGATACCGATATTCCGCGTAATGGTTTCTACTATTCACAGTATGGTGGTTATGTAAACGATCACTTTGTAGAAGATGCATCATTCTTACGTTTGAAGAACTTGACATTCGGCTATACGATTCCTTTCAAGAAGTTTGTTAGTTCTTGCCGGGTATATTTCTCAGCAGAAAACTTGTTTACGATTACCGGTTATTCAGGATGGGATCCGGAAACCGATACCAAGTCGTATGAACAGCAGAAACAGAGTGGTTCTAATCAGACAGCGAATGCCGGCGCCGGTTTGGACTACAATGCCTATCCGAGTATGAGAACATATACATTCGGTTTGAATATTACATTTTAAATAAGGATTATTAAAACGATATTTTATATGAAAAAGAGTTTACTTGGCTTTGTGGTGGCAGCTGGACTTTCGATGGGATTTACAGCTTGTACAGATTTGGAGCCAACATTATATAGTAATTTGACGACAGCTAACGCTTATACTTCAGAAAGTGATATTGATGCGGCGTTGGTAGGCTTGTATGCGGATTTGAATCCGTATCCAGGAGATGCGTGGATGTATTATGCCGGGTATCTGGTAATGACAACAGATTATGCTACGGATATGGGCTATTCAACGGCTGCCGGCGACCCGACAAAATTGAGTAACATGACCTACGATGCCAATAACCGCTATTTTAAGTATAACTGGCAGTGTATGTATCAGGTGATCTCGAATGCCAATGTGCTTCTGCAGAATATTAATAACATCAGTATGGATGAAACCAAGAAGAAGCAGGTAATTGCTCAGGCTAAGTTCTTGCGTGCGCTGGCTTATCGTGACTTGACGGATGGTTGGGGTCCTGTACCTTTGCTTACGGAACTGGTAGATCCTTCAGCTTCTAAAAACATGCCGTTGACTTCTGTTGAGGATATCAATAATTTTATGATTACCGATCTGAAGGAATGCATTGAGAATCTTCCGGAAACATGGACGGGTCAGGATTTGGCACGTGCCACAAAGGGTGCTGCGGCTACGTTGTTAGGAAAGATTTATTTGAGAAGTCATGATTATACCAATGCCAAGACTTATATCGACATGGTATTGGACTTGCGTGACAAAGGTGTCTATGCATTGGAATCAGATTTCAAGAATGTATGGTCTGAAAACAATAAATTCAACAAAGAGTTTATTTTCTGTATCTTGCATGAAGCTGGTACGAACGGTGGTGAAATCACGAACCACTTCGGTCCGTCTGACCACCCGGATGTAACCAACCGTTGGCAGTATTATGGTGTATCACTTCCGTTCTGGCGCAAGTATAATGATGCCGACCCGCGTAAGCAGTTCTTCTATTACAACTATACGGGTGATGCCAAGCGGGATGACAAGTCTCAATATGGCTTCTATTACATGATGCCGGAAAAGGGACAGACGGTTCCGCCTAACGATACGACGAAGTTGCTGGTCAATGTAGCGACCATGAAGTATTCGTATGATATGGTTTCGGATGCTTACTATGACGGACGTACGATTTCCATTTTCCGTTTGTCGGATGTGATCTTGTGTAAGGCTGAAATTGAAAACAACTTGAACGGACCGGCTGCCGCTCTGCCTTATCTGAATGAAATTCGTGCACGTGCCGGTGCTCCTGAATACGGTTCAAGCGCAGAATTCCCGGTACCGGGCAGCAAGGAGGAAATGAACCGGGCAATCCTGGATGAACGTGGTTATGAGTTGGTATTCGAATTCCAGCGTAAAGCCGACTTGGTTCGCTTTGGCATGTATGAAGAAATTGTCAACGAACATTTGAAGGAGCTGGATCTGGTAAGTCCGACAAATGTAACGGAAAAACTTCGTTACTTCCCGTATCCGTTGGACGATGCCCAGCTGAATTCCTATATGGAAGCCGAGAATCCTTCTCGTTTGCCGCAGTAATTAGTTGAAATATAAAGTTATTTGTGCCTCTGAAATAGGTAGGCACAAATAACTTTTCTTATTTAGAAAGATTGATATGAAGCGTTTGATTGTTATCATAGGAATTTTGGTCGTGGTAATTGCCGGATTCCTTTATTGGAGTGAAAAGAATGAGTTGTTGGAACTGACATTGACTTCTCCGCATAATACGGCGATGTATAATCAGGTGGAAGTGAAATTAGCGAAAGAAGCCCCCGTTTACATCGAATATTGGGAGAAAGCTACAGGCCGGAAATTCAGGACCTGTGTCTCTTCATCGAAGCTGGATCATAAGCTTGATCTGTTGCTGCTGAAGGCCGGCACGGAATATGAATATCAAATCGTCATAGACAATCTTTTTCATCAGAAGTCGAAAGTCTTGAGTTTTAAGACGAGGGAACAATCACCCTGGCTGGTAAACCATTGGTTGAAAGAAGAAAGACCGCATGATCCGGATGCTTTAGGAGATGACGGCTTTATTTTAGTTTGTTTTGGACGCTTGCCGGGCTATATGGCCTTATTGGATAATAAAGGCGATATGCGCTGGTACTGGCAGGTCGATGATATCGGTGTCCGTGCTGCTTCTATTACGCCGCGGGGAACCATATTGGCGATGTTGCGTCCGTTTGTGAAAGATTTTATTGACGACGAACCGATGACTCCGGAAGAGGTTCGTAACGAAGAGCATAAGAAACCGATGCGCCGAGGTTCTATCGGTTTTGCCGGAGGGACAGGAATGGCCGAGATTTCACTGACGGGTGAAACCCTTTGGCGTCTGGATTTGAATAAGATTGAGAAAGAAAAAGAATACCAGGTTATTCATCACGATATCTGGATGGATGATGCCTGCCATTTATATACCATGTACCGGCCCAAGAAGGTGGCTGATGTGAACATCGGCGGAAAAATGCAGCGGGATACATTGGGCGGCGACGGCATCCTGGTTTTAGATACATTGGGAAACGTATTGAAGACATGGTCTGCCTGGGACGTGTGGGATATCGACAAAGATCCGTACATAACCAGATACATGTACGATCGTTTCCACATGAACGGTTTTTGCTTTGATAAAGACAGTAATTATTTGGTTTCGGTACCGATTGAAGACCAAATCTGGAAAATCGACAGAAATACCGGAGAGATACTTTGGAAGTTTGGCCGTGGCGGTGATTTCAAGATGGATACAACCGCTTATTTCTCGTTCCAGCATACACCCTATATTAATCCGAACGGCGATTTGATGCTGTTTGATAACGGTCTGTATGAAATGCAGTCGGGTGCGTTGGCCTTTAAGCTGGATGAAGAGAAACGGACTGCCGAAACGACCCTTCGCGCCATGTTGCCTAAAGACAAATATACTTCGCGTATGGGAAGCGCCTATCTGATGCCCAACGGAAATATCCTGCAGTGCAGCTCAAAGACTGGAACTGTCTTGATAACAGATCAGAGCGGCAAGGTGTTGTGGGAAAGTGTGCTGGCTTATGCTCCGTATCGTGCTTTATATGTCCCGGCCGATTTGTTCAAGAACTATTTTACAGAAATCAAATAAAGGCGGAAGATTATGCCCGAAGTAGCAAAGAATACCGAGGCCGGCTCTGCCGAAAAAGTCTCTCTATTATATATTTTCTGGGTTTTCTTGAAACTGGGAGCGACAGCTTTCGGCGGCTACATGTCGTTGGTGGCCATCGTCCAGAAACAGTTGGTTGATATTGACAAGAAGCTGAAGGAAGAAGATCTGCTGGACGGTATTTCACTGACTTCCGTTCTTCCAGGCCCGGTGGCAGTCAATGTCATTGCTTATGTCGGATATAAACTGCGGGGTTATAGCGGGGCTCTCATGGCTTTCTTGGGAATCATCATTCCTTCCTTTATATTGGTTATCATTCTTTCGTGGTTTTATGTAACGTATGGCAGTGTTCCGGCCGTGAAGAACTTCTTTTTAGGTATTACGCCGGCAGTGACCGCTCTTATATTGACGGTGGCTATCGGAATGGCCCGGAAAAACATGAAGTCGAAGATACATTGGGCCATCAACATCCTGTCTATGATTCTGCTGATCTGGATAGGCGGAATCCAGATTACAATCGCGGTGATGATCGGTGGAGGCATTATCGGTTACCTTTGTTTCTACCGAAAGGATCAGACAGCAGGAGAAGAAAAGGCTGATGCTGTATCTCCTCCTGTTTCAGGAAAACAGTGGGGAATGTACGGGTTGGTCGCTTTGTTGCTGCTGTCGTTGCTTCTGTTTGGCGGCCAGCAGATGGATTCGTCCGTTCTTTTACAGTTGGCTTCTACCTTTTCTGGCATCAGTCTGACGCTTTTTGGAGGTGGATATGTCGTAATCCCGGCCTTGCATGAATTGTTTGTGGATAATTTAGGCTGGCTTACTTCACCGGAATTTGCCGACGGCATTGCCATTGGTCAGGTGACACCCGGACCAATCTTTATCACAGCTACATTTATCGGTTATCTGGTAGCCGGTTTCTGGGGTGCAACGGTCGCAACGGTGGCCATGTTTACGCCGCCGGCCGTACTGACGGTGTTGTTGTCTCGTTTTGTGGATATGATCCGGGACTCGCAGGTGGTAAAGGCAGTCTTGCAGGGCGTTCGTTCGGCGGTTATCGGCATGATCTTTTCTTCAGCGGTGACAATCGGCCAGACGATGGCTTTGGATATCCGAACCATTCTATTATTTATTGTCGTATTTTTTATATCGTATAAATACAATCTTAGTCCTATTTTCCTGATTTTGGGATCCGGACTGGTAGGCTTAATCCTGTTTATGTTATGAATAAAGAGAAAATCCAGGGAATACAGATGATCGGCACACAGCGGTCGGGGTCCAATTTGTTGCGTGTGATGTTAGACACGATTGATCAGATATCGGCTCCGCATCCGCCACATATACTTCAGCGCTTTATACCATTGTTGCCCAAGTATGGAGATCTGAACAAGCCGGATCATTTTCAGCGGCTGGCAGCTGATGTCTGTGAATTGGTGAATTGTAATCCGGTTCCGTGGGAAGGTGTGCAGCTGGATGTGGAACAAATTCTGTCGCAGTGCCGTCAATCAACGATTTATGAGTTGTTTCGGGTGATTTACGAAACGGCTGCCCGCCAGCATGGCGCTTCGTATTGGCTGTGTAAAAGCATGAAGAATATGTTTTATGCCAAAGGTATTGAATCAACCGGTATCCGTCCGTACTATATTTATTTGTATCGTGACGGCCGAGATGTGGCCTTGTCGTTTCAGAAAGCGATCGTAGGGGAAAAACATATTTATTCTTTGGCCCAGGCCTGGAAGAAAGATCAGGAAGAAGCCTTGCGCTGGAAGGAAAAATGTGAACCTTCCCGTTTCTATATGCTGAATTATGAAACATTAATCGCCAATCCGGAACAGGAGATGCGCCGGTTGTGTGCTTTTCTGCAGGTCGAATATACCGATAAAATCATGGATTATTATGAGAGTCGCGAATCCAGAAATACGGCGGTGGCCGGAAAAATGTGGTCGAACGTAACGAAACCGATTCTTAAAAATAATTCAAAGAAGTTTATGAAGGAACTTTCTCCGGAAGATATTTGTATCTTTGAATCTGTAGCAGGCGATATGTTGGTAAAATTGGGGTATGAACTGGTAACACCCGCCGATAAATTAATCTCTCGTTTTTCGGATGAAGAAGTGGCCCGTTTTAATGAACTGAATGCCCAGTTGAAGCAGGCCTTTCGGCAGAAGATGGATCCGGCAGACTTGGAAAAACGGAGAAAACAAGCTGAGTTAGTGGAAAGAATTAATCAATATGAGCCTTGGTAATCAAGGCCCTTTAAATGTAAGAACATGAAAAAGATTTGGATTTCTTTAGCCGGTTTTCTGGCTATTACTTCCCTGGCGGCACAGGAAAAGCCGCTTCCTTCCTTGTATGGAACGGGTTCCTGGAATGCGGATTCGTTGGGTAATCATCGTGTGGTGGTTTCGGTCGACCGTCCGGGAGACGCTGTGTTAGCTACCATGAACTGGCGTCGGCGTGATTTGAATCCCGAAGCGAAGAATTTGATTGTAGTCGATGCGAAGACAGGCAAACGGGTGATGAATGTGGCTCGGTTTACTGTAAACCGGGAAAAAGGTGAGGTTGCTTTCCAGCCTCAGACCGTACCGGGTGAATATTATATCTATTATCTGAAGAATGTAATGAGCGGAAGCCGTTATTATCCGACGGTAAAATATCCGCCATTCGAGGAAACGGCTTCTGCTGAATGGCTCAAGGCCAATAAGCTGACGGGAAAGAAAGCTCCCAAACTGCCGGCTGCCACTGTTGAGCAGTATCAGGCCATCAATGACTTCAACTCGTTTTATCCGATGGAGGTGATTGCTACCCAGGCAGAAAAGGAAGCCTTGCTGAAAGCTCGTCCGGCAGAGAAATATATCTTGTTTACGGAAGACCGGCGTTTTCCGATCCGTATGACAACGGATATTCCTTATAAATGGATTGAAGAAGATCGTCATGATACGTTTACCGGAACGGCCGACAAGGGTGAATATTATACGTTCCAGTTAGGAGTCTGGGCAGCGCGTGGGGCTGTCAATCACCTGAAGGTGGATTATTCGGCTTTGGTGAATAAGCAGACAGGTGCGTCTATTCCGGCCTCTGCTTTTACTTGTTTCAATACGGGTGGTATTGATGTGACAGGAACGGTCTTTGAGAAGGATTGTTCGGTACCGGAAGGAAAAGTACAGGCCCTGTGGATTGGCGCGATGGTGCCTGAACAGCTGGCTGCCGGTACATATGAAGGAACGGTGACGGTTTCGGCGGAAGGCGTGGAAACTAAGACGGTTAATCTGACTTTGAATGTAACAGAGAATGTAATTGCCAATCATGGCGATAACGAACCGTGGCGTCATTCTCGTCTGCGCTGGCTGAATTCGCAGATAGGTTTTGACGATGAGGTGATTGCTCCGTATATTCCGTTGGAAATAAAAGATCAGACTATTTCATTGCTGGGTCGCTCAGTTACATTGGAAAAGACAGGTCTGCCTTCGCAGATTACTTCTTACTTTAAAGAAACAGTAACCGAGATTGGAACGTCTGGTCGTGATATCTTGGCCAAACCGATGGCATTAACAGCTGATGGTGGCGCTTGGGAGAATTTGGATTTTGCGGTGACAAAGCGGAAACCGGCTACTATCGGCTGGCATGCGACTAACCAGAACAGCCGTTTCCTGATGAACTTGGATGCGCAGATCGAATCTGACGGAAACATGGAATACAAGATCGTCCTGATTGCCCGTGAAGATGGTGAGATCAACGACATCGCCTTGCAGACAGAACTGGCTCCGGGAATTGCCCGTTATATGATGGGATTGGGCGAGAAAGGCGGTTTCTGTCCGAAGAACTTCGATTGGAAATGGAGTGTGGAAAAGAACCAGGATGCGGTTTGGACAGGTGATGTGAACGCCGGTATTCAGCTTCGTTTCTATGATGATAAGTATGAACGCCCGCTGAATACGAACTTCTACCATGAAAAGCCGTTGCACATGCCGGTTTCATGGTGCAACGACGGTAATGGTGGTATCAAGCTGGCTACAACAGGTGATAATATGCTGGTAAATGCTTATTCAGGCAAGCGGGCCGTAAAGAAAGGTGATCGTTTGTATTATTACTTCAATGTGCTGGTGACTCCGTTCCGTACGATCAATACTGACAAGCAGTGGCATGACCGCTATTATCATGGGTATGATTTTATTGATAAGACACACGACTTTGGTGCGACTGTAGTCAATATCCACCATGCGACGGGCATCAATCCGTTTATCAACTATCCGTTCTTGCGTACGAAGGAAATGAAGGCCTACATCGACGGAGCTCATGCTCTGGATATGAAGGTGAAGATCTACAATACGGTACGTGAGTTGTCGAACAGCTGTGTGGAAATGTTTGCTTTGCGCAGCTTGGGTAATGAAATCTTCTCGGAAGGTCCGGGCGGTGGCTTCTCCTGGTTGCAGGAACATCTCGATCAGAATTATATCGGTGCGTGGTTCGTTCCGGCTCTGAAAGATGCGGCGATCGTCAACAGTGGTGTTTCCCGCTGGCATAATTACTACATGGAAGGTTTGGACTGGCTGGTGAAGAATGTCGGTATTGATGGTTTGTATATTGATGATTTGGCATTCGACCGGATGTCGATGAAACGTGTCCGCAAGATCTTGAACCGGACCAATCCGGGCGCACTGATCGACTTGCATTCAGCGAATCAGTTTAATGATAGAGATGGTTTTGCCAACAGTGCGAACTTGTATCTGGAGCATTTCCCGTATCTGGATCGTCTGTGGTTCGGTGAATATTTCGACTATGATATGCCACCGGAGTTCTGGATTGTTGAAGTTTCCGGTATTCCGTATGGTCTGATGGGCGAAATGCTTTGGGAAGGTGGAAACAAGTGGCGTGGTATGATCTATGGTATGACGGGTCGTAATCCGGGCTATGGCGTAGATAACCGTCCGTTGTGGAAATTCTGGGATGAATTCGGTATGAAGGGCAGCGAGATGATCGGCTACTGGGTTTCTGATAATCCGGTGAAGACTGGAAAAGACCGGACACTGGCTACTATCTATCGTAAGATGGGGCAGAAGACTTTGATCTCTCTGGCTACATGGGAAGATCAGGATGCCGAAGTCACCTTGCAGATTGACTGGGCTAAATTAGGTCTTGATCCGGCTAAGGCTACATTGCATGCGCCGGCTATCGAGAACTTCCAGCCTGAAAAGACGTGGAAACCGGGTGAAACCATTACCGTTCCGAAAGGAAAAGGCTGGTTGATCGTTGTGGAATAATGCATAGTTTCAGAGAGACACCGGGATAAGAAGCTCCGGGCGTCTCTCTGTTTATTATATCAGTGCCCTTTCGGTTGGAAATGCCGGAAGCAGGCAGGAAAGAGCAGATTGCTATAGTTAATGATTAAGAATACCTAAGAAAGACAAGCTTATGAAGAAAAGAGTGCTGGTTTTGGCGGTATGTGCCTTTTGGACATGGCCGTCTGTTTTTGCTCAGCAGGCAGTAGTTAAAGAGCAGCCTAAAACCATGAAAAGTTATCCGTTCTCCGATCCGAGTCCGGTGGCTTCTCCTTCCAATTTGTATTATCCTTATTTCCGTTTTGATGGTTTTGCGGCTGAGGGAGTGAATAAAGAATGGAAAACAGTCGAACTGGAAAACGATTATATCCAAGTAACCTTGTTCCCGGAAGTTGGCGGAAAAGTATGGGGCGCAATTGATAAGACAACCGGAAAGGCGTTTGTCTATAACAACGGCGTTGCCAAGTTCCGTGATATCGCTATGCGTGGGCCTTGGACATCAGGTGGTATCGAATTTAACTTCGGTATCATTGGTCACGCGCCGACATCCAGTACACCGATTGATTATCTGGTGAAGAAAAAGGATGACGGCAGTGTGAGCTGTTATGTCTTTTCATACGAATGGATGACCCGTACAGTCTGGACGGTGGAAGTGAATCTGCCGAAAGACAAGGCTTATTTCACGACGCATACGACATGGTATAACCAGTCTTCGATCGATCAGCCGTATTATCATTGGATGAATGCGGGTTATCCGGTGGGCAAGAATGCGGAGTTCTGCTATCCGGGCGATCATTATATCGGACACGGTGGTGAATTGTTTACCTTCCCGATAGATGAGAAAGGCCGGAATATCGGTTGGTATGAGAAGAATAACTTCGAAAGCTCAAAGTCTTATCATGTATTGGGATATTATAATGATTATTATGGTGTGTACTGGCATGGCGAAGACTATGGTTCGATTCATCATGCTGACTTCGACGAGAAATTGGGAATGAAGATCTTCTTGTGGAGTCTGGCGCGTGATGGTGGCATCTGGGAAGATCTGCTGACGGATACTGATGGGCAGTATATCGAATTGCAGTCCGGACGTGTATTCAACCAGCCTGCATCGAATAGTGCTTATACGCCGTATAAACATTATGCTTTTGCTCCGCAGATGACCGACGAATGGACGGAATACTGGTATCCGGTAAAAGGTATTCAGGGTGTTTCGAAGGCGAGCCGTATCGGTGCCTTGCATGTGACGCGTGAGGCGGGTGGCTTGAAGCTGGCCTTTTCTCCGTTGGAAGCGTTATCAACTGATGTGAAGATCTATCAGGATGAAAAACTGGTAGAAACACTTCCGTTGCATACAAAGGTGCTGGAACCGGTTACGTTGTCTGCTGCCAAATCAATTCCGGAAGGACATCTGAAGGTTGTTATCGGAGATGATCTGCTGGTTTATTCAGAAAATGCCAAGGATTATGATTTGGAACGTCCGATGACATTGCCGAAAGATTTCGACTGGAATTCGACTTATGGTCTTTATACGCAGGGCGAACAGTGGCTGAATCAGAAAGTCTGGGATAAGGCAGAGCAGTATTTGAAGCAGGCTTTGGCGAAAGATCCGTATTTTGCTCCGGCTTTGGTACGTCTTTCTTCTTTGTACTATCGTGAAGGCCGGTATGCTGAGGCCTTGCCATTATTGAATACAGCTTTGAGCCTGAATACTTATGATGGTGAAGCCAATTATCTATATGGATTGGTGAACCGGGTGATGGGCAAGACAGCCGAAGCCAAGGCGGCTTTCTCTATTGCTTCGTTTGCGGCCTCGGTTCGTACGGCGGCTTATGAACAGTTGGGCGAGATGTATGCTTGCGAGAAGAATTGGGCAAAGGCTGAGCATTATGCCCAGAAGAGTCTGGAATTTAATGTGATGAATTTGGATGCACGTCAGTTGCTGATGCTGGTATATCGTCAGACGGGCAAGACGGAACAGGCGAAGGAACAGATTCAATATGTATTGGATCGTTTGCCTTTGTATCATGCGGCTCGCTTTGAAGAGGCTTGGTTGGCTGGTAAGTATACGGCTGATCAGTTAAAAGACTTTTCTTCGCTGATTCGGAATGAGCTTCCGTTTGAGACGTATCTCGAACTGGCGGGCTGGTATGAAAGAGTGGGTTGCCCGGATGAAGCATTGGCTTTGCTGGCATGTGCCGGAAAGTATCCGATGGCTTTGTATCAGTCGGCTTATCTGTTGAATGAGCAAGGCAAAGAGACAGAATCGAGGGCGGCTTTGGAAGAGGCGAATGCGCAGTCGCCCGACTTCGTTTTTCCTTTCCGTCCTGAAACGATGAAGTATCTGGATTGGGCACAGACCCAATCTCCGAACTGGAAGATTGATTATTATAAAGGTTTGATATATTGGGCCAATCAGCAAAAGGATAAGGCTCTCGAGGCTATGAATCGTTGTACGCCGGCAGACTATGCAGAGTTGTATCTGTCGCGTGCTCAGTTGAAATCGGGGCAGGCTCGGTTGGACGATCTGCTGAAAGCTGAACAGATAGAAGCTTCTTGGCGGGCTGGTTTTGCTCTATTGAACTATTATACGTTCGTGAGCGATTGGCAGAAAGTGACGGAAGTCGGGAAGAAATACATCAAACTGTATCCGAAGAATTATTACATAGGCTTGAAATATGCCAACGGTCTGTGTGAAACCGGACAGTATGCGGCCTGTGTTTCCTTGTTGAAGAAGATGGAAGTGCTGCCGAATGAAGGTTCGTATGCCGGTCGTGCCGTATATCGGGCTGCCAACTTATATCAGGCAATGGATTTGATTAGTAAGCGGAAATATGCGTCGGCATTGAAATCTATCGAGGCTTCCAAGGAATGGCCGGAAAACTTGGGTGTCGGAAAACCGTACAACGACCAGATAGATAGCCGTCTGGAAGATTATTTGGAGGCAAAGGTTTATGCTGGACAAGGACAGAAGGAGAAAGCTCAAGCATGCTTTAATCGGGTAGCGGCAGTGAAGACTTCTCCGAAGTATTTCGAGTCAGCTCACCTGCTGACGGCTTTATCGCTGAGGGAAGTCGGAAAACAAACAGAAGCCGATG
The DNA here is from genome assembly GCF_023744375.2 of Parabacteroides sp. AD58. Classification (NCBI taxonomy): domain Bacteria; kingdom Pseudomonadati; phylum Bacteroidota; class Bacteroidia; order Bacteroidales; family Tannerellaceae; genus Parabacteroides; species Parabacteroides absconsus. The sequence goes on from NZ_CP146284.1 coordinate 3,660,794, forward strand.
CGATGGTTGCTTCTTGGGCAAAAAATTTCCCGGATAGCAAACCGGCTCAATGGTGTGCCGCTATTTATAACGGTGATGCAGCAAAGGCTTCCGAATTATTGAAGAGTCGCTATAGCCAGCAAGACACTACTCCATGGGAAGCGACCTATCGAGATACGAATTTTGACCTGATCGTACGCTTATTTAAATAAGACAGACTTCTGATCAGAAGTAATCTCTATTCAAACTAAACGGGAATCGAAATTAAATCCGCCGAGGATCGAAATCGATTCCCGTTTATTTGATTTAAAAAGGTAGGCAGGAAAGAGAAAAAAGCCGGCGTCTTTTGTTGAAAAGCCGGCGTGAAATGATAAAAACACGCCGGCTTTTGGTCAATTGAAAATGGAGAATTGAAAATTGAGAATTAAAGAGAGAAAAAATAAGAGGAAAGGAAGAAAAATAAGAGGTAAGAACAAAAAGCAAGAAGAAAACAGGACCGGCCTAACGGAGAAGGCGTAAAGCAAATTGCGAGCGGAGCGTAAAGAAATCCCGGCTGTCTGAGCGCGAAGCGCGAGTTATCCGGGATTTTAGCGGAGGGAAGCTAATTTGCAGCCTTCGGAGTGTAGCCTTGACCTTTTGGTTCTTTTGGGTCAAGCCAAAAGAACGTGGAAAAGTAATTCCGATAGAAGGAAGAAAAAGTGTGTTTATAACATCCTGTCAATCAGGAAAGGCAAAAAATAATTGAAAAAAAGTGGCAAAAACATTTGGAGGATATGTTATAAAGCAGTACTTTTGCACCCGCAATCGAGAGAGATGCGTGAGACGACATGATGGAACGGGTTAAGGATCCGGAGAGGAAAGAGGATGAGGTTGGAAGAATCCAAGCAGATATCCGACATCCGCCCGGAGGTCTTCCGAAAAATAAATCGAAAAAAAACTTCGAAAAAATTTGGAAGATAAAAATAAAAATCCTTACCTTTGCACCACGTTTCGCAAGAAACGATTGAGAAGAGTTCTTTGAGAAAATTACATATACAACAGTAGTACAAGTATTTAGAATGAATACCGTCAATAATACTTGAACCTGAAAAGAATAACGGAATCTTGAGCAAAGACATAAAACAATTTCAACAACGAAGAGTTTGATCCTGGCTCAGGATGAACGCTAGCGACAGGCTTAACACATGCAAGTCGAGGGGCAGCGGGGAGTAGCAATACTCTGCCGGCGACCGGCGCACGGGTGAGTAACGCGTATGCAACTTACCTATCAGAGGAGAATAGCTCATCGAAAGATGAATTAATGCTCCATGAAACAGGGGTCCCGCATGGGAATATTTGTTAAAGATTCATCGCTGATAGATAGGCATGCGTTCCATTAGGCAGTTGGCGGGGTAACGGCCCACCAAACCGACGATGGATAGGGGTTCTGAGAGGAAGGTCCCCCACATTGGTACTGAGACACGGACCAAACTCCTACGGGAGGCAGCAGTGAGGAATATTGGTCAATGGCCGAGAGGCTGAACCAGCCAAGTCGCGTGAAGGATGAAGGATCTATGGTTTGTAAACTTCTTTTATACGGGAATAAAGTGAGCCACGCGTGGTTTTTTGTATGTACCGTATGAATAAGCATCGGCTAACTCCGTGCCAGCAGCCGCGGTAATACGGAGGATGCGAGCGTTATCCGGATTTATTGGGTTTAAAGGGTGCGTAGGTGGTTTCTTAAGTCAGCGGTGAAAGTTTGTGGCTTAACCATAAAATTGCCATTGATACTGGGAGACTTGAGTATGTTTGAGGTAGGCGGAATGCGTGGTGTAGCGGTGAAATGCATAGATATCACGCAGAACTCCGATTGCGAAGGCAGCTTGCCAAGCCATAACTGACACTGAAGCACGAAAGCGTGGGTATCAAACAGGATTAGATACCCTGGTAGTCCACGCAGTAAACGATGATTACTAGGAGTTTGCGATATAGTGTAAGCTCTACAGCGAAAGCGTTAAGTAATCCACCTGGGGAGTACGCCGGCAACGGTGAAACTCAAAGGAATTGACGGGGCCCGCACAAGCGGAGGAACATGTGGTTTAATTCGATGATACGCGAGGAACCTTACCCGGGTTTGAACGCACAGCGACGAATCAGGAAACTGATTTTCTAGCAATAGCGATGTGCGAGGTGCTGCATGGTTGTCGTCAGCTCGTGCCGTGAGGTGTCGGCTTAAGTGCCATAACGAGCGCAACCCTTGCCGTTAGTTACTAACAAGTAAAGTTGAGGACTCTAGCGGGACTGCCAGCGTAAGCTGTGAGGAAGGCGGGGATGACGTCAAATCAGCACGGCCCTTACATCCGGGGCGACACACGTGTTACAATGGCGTGGACAAAGAGCAGCCACTTGGCGACAAGGAGCTAATCTCCAAACCACGTCTCAGTTCGGATCGGAGTCTGCAACTCGACTCCGTGAAGCTGGATTCGCTAGTAATCGCGCATCAGCCATGGCGCGGTGAATACGTTCCCGGGCCTTGTACACACCGCCCGTCAAGCCATGGGAGCCGGGAGTACCTGAAGTCCGTAACCGCGAGGATCGGCCTAGGGTAAAACTGGTGACTGGGGCTAAGTCGTAACAAGGTAGCCGTACCGGAAGGTGCGGCTGGAACACCTCCTTTCTGGAGCGAGAGATTCCGAGAAGGATCGAGTAGAGGTATGAATGAAGAATACCTTGTACTACAGGTTGGATATGAAAAGATAATAGAGAGAAAAGATGAAGCTGGGAAACCGGCAAAGTTGACAGTCCTATAGCTCAGTTGGTTAGAGCGCTACACTGATAATGTAGAGGTCGGCAGTTCAACTCTGCCTGGGACTACGATGTAAGTCTTTAAGTTCTTCAGTTCGTAAGTTTTCAAGTTTGTCGACAGACAGAAAAACTCACAAACTAAAAAACTAAGAAACTAAAAAACTCACATGGGGGATTAGCTCAGCTGGCTAGAGCATCTGCTTTGCACGCAGAGGGTCAACGGTTCGAATCCGTTATTCTCCACAGTCCTGATGGAAACATCAGAAAAAGATCTTTGACATGTTGTACATTCAGTAAAGTAAAAAAGAAGAGCAAGCTTAGTAAATATCAATCCGGCGCGCAAAGTGCCAGATAAAGAAAGTAAGCAAGGGCAGACGGTGGATGCCTTGGCTCTCGGAGGCGAAGAAGGACGTGATAAGCTGCGAAAAGCCCGGGGGAGATGCAAATAATCCTTGATCCCGGGATATCCGAATGGGGCAACCCGGCAGGTTGAAGGCCTGTCACCTTGAAAGAAGGGGCAAACGCGGGGAACTGAAACATCTAAGTACCCGTAGGAGAAGAAAACAAAATGTGATTCCGCAAGTAGTGGCGAGCGAACGCGGAAAAGCCCAAACCGGTTTTGTCTAGGCAAAGCCGGGGTAGTAGGACCACGACGTGGCAAGACAGCCTTGAAGTAGAACCATCTGGAAAGGTGGGCCAGAGACGGTGACAGCCCGGTACACGACTCAAGGCCGAAGCCTAGTGGAATCCTGAGTAACGCGGAGCACGAGGAATTCTGCGCGAAGCAGCGGGGCCCATCCCGTAAGGCTAAATACTCCCGAGAGACCGATAGCGAACCAGTACTGTGAAGGAAAGGTGAAAAGAACCTCGAACAGAGGAGTGAAATAGACCCTGAACCCGTCTGCCTACAAGCGGTCGGAGCTCAGCAATGAGTGACGGCGTGCCTTTTGCATAATGAACCTACGAGTTACTTTCAGTGGCAAGGTTAAGTACTTCAGGTACGAATCCGAAGCGAAAGCGAGTCTGAAAAGGGCGTCAAGTCACTGTGAGTAGACGCGAAACCAAGTGATCTACCCTTGTCCAGGATGAAGGTTGGGTAACACCACCTGGAGGTCCGAATGGTTATACGTTGAAAAGTGTTCCAATGAGATGAGGGTAGGGGTGAAAGGCTAATCAAACTTGGAGATAGCTCGTACTCCCCGAAATGCATTTAGGTGCAGCCTGTGCGAAGTATAATATGAGGTAGAGCGACTGATTGGATGCGAGGGCTTCACCGCCTATCAAGTCCAGACAAACTCCGAATGCGTATTATATGATTCCATGGAGTGAGGGCATGGGTGCTAAGGTCCATGTCCGAGAGGAGAAGAATCCAGACCACCTGCTAAGGTCCCGAAATAATGCTTAAGTTGAGAAAACGAAGTCAGATTGCAAAGACAGCTAGGAT
>NZ_CP146284.1:3667500-3770817 GCF_023744375.2 Parabacteroides sp. AD58
TATTGGGACATGTCATGCCTTCTGTTTCCGCTTTCTTATTTCCATTGGATTCTTTGCAGAATATAAATATGTTGAGTCAGTTTGGGCTTATCCTGTTTATGTTTGCTATTGGAATGGAATTAAATATAACGGAAGTAAGGCAGAAATTAAAGGAAACAATTCTGATTAGTCATACCAGTACGATCTTCCCTTTCTTCTTGGGAATGGTGACAGCTTATTTCTTATATACAAAGTATGCGTATGAGAGTACTCCTTTCCTTTCTTTTGCTCTGTTTGTGAGTATAGCGTTAAGTATTACAGCTTTCCCGGTTTTAGCCCGTATTATTCAGGAAAAAGGGTTAACGAAAAGTCATTTAGGAACAATATCCTTGGCGAGTGCCGCAAATGGAGACATTACAGCCTGGTGCTTGTTGGCCGTAGTTGTAGCCATAGCTCAGGCTGGAAGCATGTTGAGTGCCATTTATAACATCGGTTTTTCGTTCATATATTTGCTGTTGATGTTTACTGTGGTCAGACCTTTCTTGAGGATGATCGGACACATATATCATAATAAAGAAGTAGTAGATAAAGGACTTGTTGCTTTTATGTTCCTTTTGTTAATTATTTCTTCGTATTTGACGGAAATCTTAGGTCTTCATGCTTTGTTTGGAGCTTTTGTTGCCGGAGTTGTCATGCCTGACAATATCAAATTCCGGAAGATTATGACAGAGAAAGTGGAAGATGTTTCACTGGCATTGTTCCTGCCTTTATTCTTTGTTTCTACAGGACTAAGAACGGAAATAGGATTGTTGAATAGTCCGGAATTGTGGTATATGTGTGGAATCTTTATATTGGTTGCGATCATAGGTAAGTTTGGAGGATCGTTGGTGGCAGCTCGTTTTGTGGGAGAAACATGGAAAGACAGCCTTTATATCGGTGCTTTGATGAATACAAGAGGACTCATGGAGTTGGTGGTGCTTACTATTGGTTACGACATGAAAATTCTTACGCCTCCAATCTTTGTCATGTTGGTTTTAATGACGTTGGTAACGACGTTTATGACGACACCGTTGATTTCGTTTATCCAATTCTGCTATCAAGTCTTTGGTAAATATAAATCGCATAAAGTGGAATGGCAACAACCACAACCGGGTGTTTTCAAGGTATTGCTTTCTTTTGGGCGTGCCAGCAATGGACAAGTCATGTTGGATGTAGCTCATCAGATGTTTGCGCATACAAAGGATAAGCTGGAAATAACGGCTCTTCACTTGACTGTCGGTTCGGATGTGAATCCGCTGCATACGGATAATTTTGAGGAAGTCAGTTTTGGCCCTATATTATATGGTGCGCAGAAGTTGAATATTCCTTTAAAGACACGCTATGAGGTTTCGAATAATGCTGGACAAGATATTTGTGAGATTGCCAATAAGGAAGGATATGACTTCTTATTGGTTGGAGCCGGAATTTCATTGAGTGATTTGCCAAACGATATTGCGGCCAATCAGTACCGGAATTCTTTCTATGATAAATTCCTGCGCCATTTTAAAGCTCCGGAATCGTGGTTTTATCCGGGAGAATTATTGAAGGATAAAACGAAGATGTTTATAGAGCAGAGCTTGTGTCCGGTTGGTGTTTTTGTCAATCGTAAATTCGTTAAGGCAAGTAATACCTTAATTGTTATTCATTTTGCAGAGGATTTGTTCTTGCTGAATTATGCTGATCATCTGAAACAGACGACTGATTCAGATCTGACAATTCTTAATCTGCTGCCAAATGGAGCCAAAGATGCGGATATTGTTTCTCAAAAGTTGTTTGAATATACCGAATTGCAGCATAAGGGTTCTTTATGTAGTGGAAACAAGCTGACGCAAACAGTTTTGTCTGCCTATAATTTTATGCTGATCAGTTATAATACCTGGAATTTGGTTTCAGAAGTAGCCAATGAAGAATTGCAGAAGATGCCGTCAACTTTGATTTTGAGCAAGTAACTGTAGACATATAATACAAAAATGAAAAGCGAATGGATGAAAGTTTTTACTTTGTCCATTCGCTTTTTCTGTATAAGTCAGTAATAGGAAATTATTTCCCGTGTTCTGACAAGTATCTTTCAGCTTCGATTGCAGCCTTACAACCGCTTCCTGCTGCTGTAATAGCTTGGCGATAATGCGGATCAGCTACGTCACCGGCTGCAAAAACTCCAGGTACTTTCGTCCGTGGTGTGCCGTCGATCGTTTTGATATAGCCTACTTCATCGGTTTCAATCCATGGCTTGAAGATATCTGAGTTTGGCTTATGACCAATCGCCAAGAAGAAACCGTCAATAGCAATATCAACCAATTCTTCGTCCGGTTCACCTTTGCGTTTTACCAGATGAGCGCCTTCTACCCCGTTTTCTCCAAACAGACCTAATGTGTTGTGCTCGAACAACACAGTAATGTTGGGTGTCTTGAATACTCGTTCCTGCATGACTTTGGATGCACGCAGATAGGGTTTGCGGACAATCAGATATACTTGTTTGGCTAAGCTTGCTAAATAAAGTGCTTCTTCACAGGCTGTATCGCCTCCGCCTACAACTGCTACGTTCTTTTTGCGGTAGAAGAAACCGTCACAAGTAGCGCAGGCTGAAACACCCATACCAGCATATTTAGCTTCATCAGGTAAACCTAAATATTTGGCTGTCGCTCCGGTACTGATGATTAAGGTTTCTGTTTCGATCACCTTTTCTCCATCAATCGTAACTTTGTACGGTGCTGCGGATAAGTCGGTTGCGGTAGCAATGCCCATACGAATATCTGCACCGAAACGCTGTGCCTGCTTTTTCAGGTCTTCCATCAACTGCGGACCTGTTACACCTTCTGGATAACCGGGGAAGTTTTCTACTGCGGTTGTAGTAGTTAACTGGCCTCCCGGTTGAATTCCTTCGTATAATACCGGTGCTAAATTAGCACGTGAAGCATAAATAGCTGCTGTATATCCGGCCGGTCCGGAACCTATGATCAGACAGCGAACTTTTTCATTGTTTGTATCACTCATTGTAATATACTTTTTATTTGTTATTCTGAATTTATCGCAAATCTATTATTTCAGCATCCGGATAATCGGACTCGTTGAATGAGAAAAATGAATCGGCTTGGTTCTTGCCTGTTTCCCATTTACTGATATAGATGCTGACTGTCGCTTTGTTTTTATCCGTAATGGTAATGGCTGCCGGAATATTACTCATCTTTTCGATTTGCAAATCGATTTGCTGGATGTCACTTTTCTTTTTCGGTATCAACGTAATATCATAAGCCGATTTGGCTTGTCGCGTTGTGCTGGTCCCTTTGTATTGTACCGAAAATCCTTTTTTATATTGCCGAAGCAGAACTGCCGGATTGGTTAATTGCAATTCGTCTCCGCTTGGCGTACTGACGTTTACTTCCTCGTTGCGCATAACATATACCCATTGCGTCTGTCCGTCGTACCAAGTAATCATATCCGGTGTTTCCAACTTGAATTTATCACCTTTCATTTCAATTATTCCTTCAAAACTTTCCGAAATATTTTGTTGCGGAACAACCGAATGGATGGCGAAGTTGGCTTTTATTCCATTGGACTGTTCATACATTTGGGCAGCTTTGTCCAAAATGGCCTGTGCGTCTTGTGCTTGTGCTTTACCGGTAAAACCGATAAGTATCAAACAGCAAATCCATGTAAAATAGCTTCGTAATTGCATCATAACTTTTTTCTTTCCGGACAAAGATAGTACAAAAATTCGAGTGAACAAGGCTTTAGTAATGCATCCAGGCTGATTACGATCTCCTTGTCTCTATTCATATCGAAATCTCGCTACTCGTGGAGAAGAGACAAGAAGTCAAACCTTTCCCTACATTTAGGAAAAAGAATCTGAATCTAGTATGAAAGTCTTGTTATTCCTATTACTTTCATCTGCAAAACTCGTTACTTTTTAATTTTTTGACAGTAGTCGTAAAGCTTTTCCATATATGTGCTAAAGCTTTTTGACGAATGTGCTAAAGCTTTTCGACATCTGTCAAAAATATAAAATATAACGAGAAATGAATTAGAAATAAACGAGAGGAAAGTTTGGTTCTAAGGAATAATCCATTAAAAAGGATATTTAATCAAATTAATCTATTTTGTTTTTGTCCATGTCAGTTTTTATGTATGGCCTAAACGTGTTTGGAATTGTTGGTTTACGCGTATATACAAAAAAAGCCACTTCCCAACGAATCAGGAAGCGGCTTTAACAACTGTTCTTAAATTTTATTATGGAATCAAATTATGCTTTTTGAATACAGTATGGATGGCCTCTAAAGCACGGTCCAATTGTTCTTTTGTATGTGTAGCCATCAATGAGAAGCGGATTAACGTATCTTCTGGAGCGACTGCCGGAGAAACAACCGGGTTCACAAAAATACCTGCTTCAAACAATTCCTTCACAATCAGGAATGTCAAGTCGTTGTTACGGATGAACAACGGGATAATTGGTGTTTCTGTGCGACCAATTTCACATCCCATGTTGCGGAAACCGTCCAATGCATAATGTGTCAGTTTCCACAGATGTTCGATACGTTCCGGTTCGTTCAGCATGATATCCAAAGCTGCACCTGCTGCTGCAGTAGCGGCGGGCGTATTGCTGGCGCTGAAGATGTAAGAACGTGAATTATGACGTAAGTAATTGATGGTATCTTTATCAGAAGCGATGAAACCACCGATAGAAGCCAGCGACTTACTGAAAGTACCCATAATCAGGTCTACGTCGTCTGTTACTCCGAAGTGATTACAAGTTCCGCGACCGTGATCACCTAATACACCAATACCATGAGCTTCGTCAACCATGATGCTGGCGTTATACTTTTTGGCCAAAGCTACAATTTCCGGCAATTTGGCTATATCTCCTTCCATACTGAATACACCGTCCATGACGATCAGCTTGATTTTGTCCGGTTCACATTTCTGGAGCTGCTTTTCAAGTGACTCCATGTCGTTGTGCTTGTATTTCAGCTTGGTTGAAAAAGACAACCGGTGGCCTTCGATAATAGAAGCATGATCCAGTTCATCCCATAAAATGTAGTCCTCACGACCAGTCAGACAAGATACGACACCCAGATTTACCTGGAATCCGGTTGAATACACAATCGCGTCTTCTTTACCTACAAAATCAGCCAGACGTTTTTCCAACTGAACATGTAAATCCAGTGTTCCGTTTAAGAAACGAGAACCTGCACAACCCGTACCATATTTCTTAATGGCTTCGATAGCAGCTTCTTTTACTTTCGGATGGTTGGTTAATCCTAAATAAGCATTTGAACCAAACATCAATACTTTCTTACCACTGATAGTAACTTCGGTATCTTGATCACTTTCAATCATTCTGAAATACGGATAGATACCGGCAGCCATGGCTCGCTGCGGTGCATCGTACTTAGCTAGTTTCTCTTGTAATAGTTTCATATTTAATGAAGAGAATTTTTGTTTTTATCTTCTCAAATGTTTCTTTAAAAGAACTCTTTGATTAAATTCGCTCTTTCTTTCACCTTTTTATCAGCCGCAAAAGTAGTAATTTTTTTACTTCTTCAATCTAAATAACTTAAAAGTTTTGCCAAAAGCATTATTTTTGCTGCGGAAATATATTGAAATCTCGAAAAAAACTGATTAAATGAGGGTGCAAGCAATAATAAACCCGATATCTGGGGTTGGGTCGAAGCGAAAGATTCCGAAGATGATAGAAGTGATGTGTGCAAATGCTGGTTATGATTTATCGCTTGCGTTTACTGAATATGCCGGGCACGCCAGTTTTATCACCCGTCGGGAAATAGAGAGGGGCGCGGATTGTATCATTGCGGTAGGAGGTGACGGAACAGTCAATGAAATAGCCCGTTCGATGATTCATACGAATGCTACATTGGGAATTATCCCGATGGGGTCGGGCAATGGACTGGCCCGCGAGTTGCATATACCGATGGATCCGAAGAGGGCATTGGATGTAATCAGCCGGGGAAAAGAGGCCGTTATTGATTGCTGCCGGGCAAACGACCGGGCCTTTTTCTGTACTTGTGGTGTTGGCTTTGATGCCGCGGTCAGTCAAAAATTTGCCGGCCAAAAACGACGGGGTTCTCTTACCTATATAAAAAGTACGATAGAGGAATATTTAAGCTATAAACCGGAAGTGTACGATCTGCTGATTGATAATTGCCAGGTAAAGGAGAAGGCCTTTTTAGTAGCTTGCGGCAATGCCTCGCAGTATGGAAATAATGCCTATATTGCACCGCAGGCCAACATTCAGGATGGGCAAATGGATGTTACCATACTTTCGCCCTTTACTCCGATAGATATTCCGGCCTTGGCCATCCAGTTGTTTACCAAGCAGATTGATAAGAATAGCAAGATCAAGACGATGAAGGCGCATTCTTTATCCATTATCCGGAATAACCCGGGCGTCATGCATCTGGATGGTGAGCCCGTCATGGCCGACAGCCGGATTGATATTTCCATGATTCCGCATTCTTTAAAGGTATTTACTCCCGAAACAGTGTCTTTACGCAAGGAAGTTCATGAACTTTTCGGTGAGATATCCCGTTTTATGGATAAGCGGTTGCCTTTTATCTTCCGATAATCGCGGACCGCAAGGAAAATCAGAGAATGGAAAAGCTTCTGTCTTTCTCTAATTAATGTCAAAACGAATTGCCTGAACGAATTGTTTTCAAGGCAAATCGATTATTATCAAAGATGAATTGAGTATATTTGCACGCAAACAATAAATTACGAATGAAATACAATACACAAGAAAAGCGATTGGCTTTGCCTGAATATGGTCGTAATATCCAAAACATGGTGGATTATTGTGTAACCATAAAAGACCGGGAAGAAAGAAAACGATGTGCGAATGCCATCATCAACGTGATGGGAAATATGTTCCCTCATCTGCGGGATGTAAATGACTTCAAGCATATATTATGGGATCATCTGGCCATCATGTCTGATTTTAAGCTGGATATTGATTATCCGTATGAAATTGTAAAAAAGGAAGAGTTGTTTACACGTCCGGAACGGATACCTTATAATAATTCACGGATTCGTTATCGCCATTACGGTAAGACGTTGGAACTGATGATCCGGAAGGCTACCGAATATCCGGAAGGTCCGGAAAAAGACCAGTTGGTAAGACTGCTGGCTACTCAGATGAAAAAGTCATTTCTTACCTGGAATAAGGAAAGTGTAGATGACCGGAAAATATTCAAGGACCTCGATGAATTATCGGGGGGAAAGATAATTTTGGATGAAGAGGTCCATAAACTGACTGAAAGTCGTGAAATATTAGCCCGTAATAATAATAAGAAAAATAATTTCTCGAGGAAAAACAGATGAGTTCGTTTGTCATAGAAGGAGGACATAAATTGTCGGGTGAAATTACTCCGCAGGGTGCCAAGAATGAAGCCCTGGAAGTGATTTGTGCCGTATTGCTTACCCCTGAAAAGGTCACGATACACAATGTTCCGGATATACTGGATGTCAATAATCTGATCCAGCTTTTGCGTGATATGCGTGTAAAGGTGGAACACCCGGCAGTTGGTACCTATACTTTTCAGGCAGATGATATTGATCTGGAATATTTGCAGACCGAAGAGTTCCTGCGGAAGAGTGCCTCATTGCGCGGCTCGGTTATGGTCGTTGGTCCGTTGGTGGCCCGTTTCGGGAAGGCCATGATTCCGAAACCTGGAGGAGATAAAATTGGTCGCCGGCGTCTGGATACGCACTTTGTCGGTATCCAGAAGTTAGGAGCTACATTCACATACGATCCGGACCGTCGGGTGTATGAAGTGGAAGCCAAGCATCTGAAGGGAACCTATATGTTGTTGGATGAAGCCTCCGTAACTGGAACAGCCAATATCCTGATGGCAGCTGTACTGGCAGAAGGAACAACAACGATTTACAATGCTGCCTGCGAACCTTATCTGCAGCAGTTGTCTGCTATGCTAAACCGGATGGGAGCCCGGATTTCTGGAGTTGGCTCCAATTTATTGACGGTAGAAGGTGTCCGGGAACTGCATGGCACAGAACATACCATTCTTCCGGATATGATTGAAGTAGGAAGTTTTATTGGAATGGCAGCCATGACAGGATCAGACATCCTAATCAAGAATACGGGATATGATAAATTAGGAATCATACCTGATTCGTTCCGCAGATTGGGTATTACCGTGGAACAGAAGGGGGATGATATCCATATACCGACACATGATTCCTATGAGATTGATACCTTTATTGACGGGTCAATCATGACGATAGCAGATGCTCCGTGGCCGGGCCTAACTCCTGATTTGCTGAGTGTCTTCCTGGTTGTTGCCACACAGGCTGTAGGAAGTGTACTGATTCACCAGAAGATGTTCGAGAGCCGTTTGTTCTTTGTCGACAAGCTGATTGACATGGGAGCACAGATTATCTTGTGTGATCCGCACCGGGCAACTGTGATTGGTCTTGGAAATCGCTTTAAGCTCCGTGCCGCTACCTTGGTTTCGCCGGATATCCGTGCCGGTATTGCTTTGCTGATCGCGGCAATGAGTGCGGAAGGTACAAGCACAATTCATAACATCGACCAGATAGATCGCGGCTACCAGGATATTGACAAGCGGTTGAATCAGATTGGTGCACGAATTACACGATTGTAATGAGAATGTTGATATGATTAAGTCAGAAGAAGTTTTTAAGATAGGGCAATTTACCAAACCACATGGAATCAAAGGCGAGATTACTTTGGTGACGGATTGTGATGTGTTTGATGATACAGACGATCCGTATATTATATGTGACATGGATGGGATTCTGGTTCCCTTTTTCCTGGAAGATTACCGGTATAAGACGCAGTCTACTATGTTGTTGAAACTGGAAGGAGTCGATACGGAAGAAGCTGCTCGAGAATTTTCGAACCGGGATGTCTATTATCCGTTGGATCTGGTAGATGAAGATGAATTGCTGGGCGATATGACCTGGGATAATTTTATTGGTTTTACGGTGATTGATGAAAAAGCCGGCAAGTTGGGGGAAATCTCTGATGTGGATGAATCGACGGTCAATGTCTTGTTGCAAATCAATTACCAGGGTAAAGAGCTGTTGTTGCCGGCAGCCGAAGAGCTGGTAAAGCATATTGATTTTGACAAGCGCGAATTGTTTGTCGCATTGCCGGAAGGTTTGCTGGATTTGTAAAGAAAAACGGGCTATGAAGTGGAATAAACGCAAACGAAATACGAATAAATTATCTTTTTGGAAACGGATCCGTTTTAAGTACAAGCTTTCGTTTATCAATGAGAATACTTTGGAGGAAGTCTGGTCGTTCCGGTTATCTCAGTTGTCGGTATTTATATCCTTGGGAGTATTTGCCTTTTCCCTGGTTGCGTTTACGGCTTTGATTATTATTATGACGCCCATTCGAAATTACCTGCCCGGTTATCTGGATGTTGAAGTCCGTAAGGAAATTGTTCAGAATGCGTTGCGTGCGGATTCATTGGGACGGATGATCGAGATCCAGAATTTATATCTGAAGAATGTAACGGGCATCATCAGTGGTACCATTGAACTTGACTCTATTCGGGAGATCGATTCGTTGGCCCGGATTGATGCAGATTTTGAGATTCCACGGGGCCCGGAAGAAGAAGAATATGTAAAGAATTTTGAGCAGGAAGAGAAATATAACTTAGCTGTTCTGAATACAAACCCGTTGCCTGTTGATGGATTATTCTTTTATAAGCCGGTGAATGGTATGATCTCCTCGTATTATCAGGCTGACATACATCATTTTGGAGTGGATATTGCTGCTGCTCCCAAAGAAAGTGTATTGGCTACTTTAGACGGGACGGTGATGTACGCCGGTTATGATCCGAACCAGGGAAATGTTATTCAGTTGCAGCATAAGAATGGATTTGTTTCTGTATATAAGCATAATGAATTGCTGTTGAAAGAACCAGGAGAACAGGTGGTGGCAGGCGAAGCCATTGCGTTGGTGGGTAATACTGGGAAATTATCAACAGGTCCTCATTTGCATTTTGAGTTATGGTATAATGGAAAGCCGGTTAATCCGGAAGATTTCATTGTTTTTTAGTAAGTAAGTTTCATGAAACGACAATTAGCTATATTAGGTTCAACAGGTTCGATTGGGACACAGGCGCTTGAGGTAATTAGTGAACATCCTGATCGTTTCGAAGTCTATGCATTGACAGCCAATAACCAGGTGGACCTTTTGATCAATCAGGCACGTAAATTCATGCCGGAAGTGGTGGTAATCGCCAACGAACGAAAATATCCGGAGCTGAAAGAGGCTCTGGAAGACTTGCCTATCAAAGTCTGGGCCGGATCGGATGCTATTGCGCAGGTGGTTCAGGCAAAACCGATTGATATGGTATTGACTGCCATGGTGGGATATGCCGGGTTGAAACCGACCATAGCCGCTATTAAGGCTGGAAAGGCCATCGCATTGGCGAATAAAGAGACATTAGTGGTTGCCGGAGAGTTGATTACTGCTCTGGCAGCTGAATATAAGGTACCTATCTTGCCGGTTGATTCAGAACATTCTGCAATCTTCCAGTGTTTGAATGGTACGTATGATAATCCGGTTGAGAAATTGTTGCTGACTGCTTCGGGTGGACCTTTCCGCCAAAAGACGATGGAAGAGTTGGCTTTGGTGAAGAAGGAACAGGCATTAAAGCATCCGAACTGGCACATGGGTGCCAAGATTACCATCGATTCGGCTTCGATGATGAACAAAGGCTTTGAGATGATTGAGGCCAAGTGGTTGTTTGGTGTTGCTCCCGAACAGATTCAGATTATTGTTCATCCGCAATCCGTGATTCATTCCATGGTACAGTTTGAAGATGGTGCCGTGATTGCCCAGTTAGGTATTCCGGATATGAAACTCCCGATTGCGTATGCATTCTCTTATCCGGAACGGATGAAGAGTCATGAACCTCGACTGGATTTCTACCAGTATGCATCTCTGACGTTTGAAGAACCGGATATGAAGCGGTTCCGTAACTTGGCGTATGCTTTTGAAGCTGTTAAGCAGGGAGGTAATATGCCTTGTATCCTGAATGCTGCCAATGAAGTAGTCGTAGCTGCCTTCCTGCAAGACCGGATCGGCTTCTTGCAGATGAGTGATGTCATTGAACAGACGATGGCAAAAGCATCGTTTATCCAGCGTCCGACTTATGAAGATTATGTGCAGACAGATAAAGAGGCACGGCGGATTGCCGCTCAGTTATTTTGAAACAATTAAATATAGAATAGAACTTAATTTCAATGGAAACATTTTTGATTAAAGCCATCCAGTTCATGTTAAGCCTTTCTTTGTTGGTTTTAATACATGAATTCGGACACTTTATTTTTGCTCGTATCTTCAAAGTACGAGTAGAGAAATTTTACCTTTTCTTTGACCCGTGGTTTTCTTTGTTCAAATTCAAGCCGAAAAACAGTGAAACGGAATATGGAGTAGGGTGGTTGCCTTTAGGAGGTTATTGTAAGATCTCCGGTATGATTGATGAGAGTATGGATAAAGAAGCCATGGCTCAGCCCCCGAAACCGTATGAGTTCCGTTCAAAACCGGCAGGACAACGTCTGTTGATTATGGTGGGAGGTGTGTTGTTTAACTTTCTGCTGGCTCTTTTCATTTATTCCATGATCCTGTTTACATGGGGCGATACGTATATGCCGCTCAAGAATATGAAAATGGGTATGGATTATAGTGAAACCTTCAAGAACGTGGGCTTCAAGGATGGTGATATTCTCTTAAAAGCAGATACACTGACCTTAGACCGTTTTGGTGAAGATTGCTTGCGCAGTGTGGTGGAAGCTCAGAACGTGACGGTTTTACGTAATGGCGTAGAAACCGTCATTCCGATTCCGGAAGATATGATGCAACGATTGTTACGTGACAAGAAAGGCTTTGCTGCTCTTCGTTTCCCAATGGTGATAAAAGAAGTACCCGAACCCAATGCGCCGGCAGCTCTTGCTGGTATGCAGGCTGGAGATAGCATCGTTTCGGTTAATGGGCAGGCTACTCCGACGTTCTCGGAGGTGGCTACTTGTTTGGCTGATAATAAGAATCAGGAGATTGCCGTTGGCTTTTATCGGAATGGTACGTTGGATACATTGACAATGCAAGTCGATTCATTGGGAAAAATAGGGGTAGCTGTGAAAGCTCCGGCTGAATTGTTTGGTCTGGTAACAGTTAAATATGGCTTCTTTGAATCATTCCCGGCCGGAATTGCGAAAGGATTCCGAACCCTGAAAGGTTATACCAGTGATATGAAGTATGTCTTTACCAAAGAAGGTGCTTCTAGTATCGGTGGTTTTGGCTCGATTGGTGGATTGTTCCCTTCTACTTGGGATTGGGAATTGTTCTGGGAACGTACAGCCTGGTTGTCTGTCATCTTGGCCTTCATGAATATCTTGCCAATCCCGGCGTTGGACGGTGGTCATGTGCTGTTTTTGCTTTACGAAGTGATTACTCGTCGGAAACCGAGCGATAAGTTCTTGGAATATGCGCAGATGACAGGTATGTTCCTCTTGTTCGCCCTGTTACTTTATGCGAACGGAAACGATATTATCCGATACTTCTTTCAATAGTCTGTTATGAATCTGACCTCCGAAGAAAAGCAATTTATCCGTGATCATGCTTCCGATGATGCGAACCGGTTATTATTGGGAGCGAAGAAATATCCACAGCTGGATGTTCCTTTTCTAGTAGATCAGATTCTTTCTCGTCGGCAGATTCGGGAAAAATTACCTTCGTGGTATGCCAACGAAGAATTGGTTTTTCCCGCCAAGATTGCCGCTGAGCAATGTTCGTCTGAACGGACAGCCTTGTATAAACAGCGTTTGGTGTCTTCATCAGATAAGCTTTGTGATTTGACGGGCGGTTTGGGAATTGACAGTTATTTCTTCTCCCGAAAGGTTCGTCGGTTGACTTATATCGAGCGTTTTCCGGTTTATTGTGAGGCTGCCCGTCATAATTTTCAGGTATTAGGTGCGGATAATATTACGGTGCAGAATGAAAATTCGGTTGATATTGTTTCCGATTTGCCTGAAGTGGATGTGTTTTATTTAGATCCGGCACGGCGGGGTGAAGGCAACAAACGCGTCTTTGCCTTGTCGGATTGCGAACCGGATCTGCCTCGCTTACTTCCCTTATTGTTGCAGAAAGCTCCGCGCGTCATAGCCAAATTGTCGCCGATGGCAGACCTGCAACAGACTGAATCTTTATTGCCGGGCACAGTTGCTATTCATGTCTTGTCTGTCCGGAATGAATGTAAAGAATTGCTTTTTGATATCCGTCGGGAAGCGACCGTTCCTAACTCTCCGGTTTACTGTGTGGACTTTACGGCCACGGGAACAGAACACTCTTTTACTTTTACGGCTGAAGAAGAACGGAATGCTCCGTTGGCTTTGGCAACTCAAGTAAGTACTTATCTCTACGAACCGAATGCTTCTATTTTAAAAGCCGGTGCTTTTAAATCAGTTGCCCAGCAGTATGGTTTGGAGAAACTACACGTTAGCAGCCATCTTTATACTTCCGATACTCTTGTTGCCGGTTTTCCCGGCCGTACGTTCCGGGTTGAGAAAGTCATTCCTTTCTCCAATAAAGTCTGTAAATCGATTACTAAGGAAATGCCACAAGCCAATATCACCGTCCGTAATTTCCCCATGTCGGTCGATGAACTCCGGAAGAAGACCAAGATTCAGGAAGGTGGTGATGTTTATCTTTTTGCCACGACCTTGTCGGATGGAGGGAAAGTGTTGGTGGTTTGTCGGAAAGTCAGTAATATTTAATCTGAATCCATGCAGTATTTTGTATGGTTGTTGATTTAAGTAATAAAACTGATTTAAATAATAGGTCTTATGAAGCGGGTTTTATTCGGAATGCTATTATGCTTGCCTTTTACGGCATGTAACGACGATGTGGAAGAACAATCCATTTCCCCTACCATGCAACCCATTGATTTGAATGCGATTGAAAAAGAAATGGCAGCCCAACAAGGTGATTTTTCCTCGGTTCTTTCTCTCGAGGTGTATCGGCAATTGGGTGAGAGAACGGATAACTGGTTGGTTTCACCTTTTAGTCTGCAATGTGCGTTAGCTATGTTATCGAATGGTGCGAATGGGGAAACACACGATGAGATTTTGTACACATTGGGCTTGTCCCAATATTCCCAAGAAGAAGTAAATGCATATTTCAAGAAACTGATTGAAGGACTGCATACTGTAAACTCAGCTATCACGGTTAAGACGGCCAATTCGGTTTGGGGCAATGCCGGAGTTCCCCTCAAAGAGGATTTCCAAAAGATGAATATAGAGAACTATTCCGCAATGGTTTCACAACTCGACTTCTCCGATCCTTCAGCTGTTGATCAAATCAACGCTTGGTGCAACCAAACCACAGAAGGCTTGATCCCGTCCATCTTGGATGAGGTGAATCCGACCGCCATAGTGTATCTGTTGAATTCCTTGTACTTCAAGGCTCGGTGGGAATCGGAGTTTGCCCCGGAAAAGACACAGGAAGGTAATTTTATTACTTCTTCAGGAACACCAGTGAAATCTCATTTTATGCAAGCTAAACGGATGGCGGCTTATGTGAAAAACGAATGGTTCACAAGCACGAATCTTCCTTATCAGAACGGTTCGTATGTTATGCGATTGATTTTACCTCAGGCCGGAGTTGGCATGGATCAAGTCTTGCAAGCCTTGTCTGGACCGGACGGGAATCTATGGAAAAATGTAGTCTTAGCAGATATTAACTTGAAGATGCCTCGCTTCACCCTCGAGAACAAAATGGATTTAATACCTGCTTTGCAGGCCTTAGGCATGAAAAAGGCGTTTTTAGGCGAAGCCGATTTCTCGTCCATGTCTGATGTCGCCACGTATATTTCCCTTGTGCAGCAGGCCACTCGCTTGAAAGTGGATGAAGAAGGTTCGGAAGGTGCCGCAGTAACCGTGATAGAAGGAGATTTAATGAGTCCCTTGCCCGAAGAAGAGGTGGATTTTTTCTTAGATCGTCCGTTCTTGTTCCAAATCATAGAACCATCTACTGGTACCGTTCTGTTTATGGGGCAAGTCGGCTCACCAGAATAATAAATCTTTTAGCTGATGATTGAGCGTAAAGGAAGGAAAGTATTAACCTTTTCCCTTTACGCTCTTTTTGTGTCTTTACGCTTTTATAAAGTTTGTATGTTATCTTAATAGTATATAGTTGTTTGTTTAATCTTTAGCTTTTCACTGAAACAACATAATGATAAGTTGAGCTGTGATGATACGCATAAAAGTAGAAAGCGGATAAACGGTGGCATAGGCAACCGAAGGCTCATCGTTATCAACGGTTGTGTTGGCATAATCGAGGGCGATCGGGTTCGTCATACAACCACAGAGCATTCCGACGTTCTTGGCATAATCTACTTGGAAGAAACGAGCCATTATCAAGCCAATAAGTAATACCGGAATGATGGCGAGGGCAAATCCTAAACCCAACCACAACAGCCCTTCCGTACGGAAGACAGTTTCAAAGAAATGCTGACCGGAGCTGATTCCCAGTCCTGCTAAGTAGATGGTGATACCGAACTGGCGCATCATCAGATTCGCACTTTGAGTCGTGTAAGTTGTCAGGTGAATACGTGGGCCAAAAGCTCCCATTAAAATACCTACAATAATTGGGCCGCCGGCCACGCCTAATTTAATAGGTGTATTCATTCCCGGAATGGCCAGTGGAATAGAACCGATAACCACACCAAGAGTCAATCCTACGAAAATCGCCAACAAGTTAGGCTCGCGTAAGCGTTTGAGTTGATCTCCTAAGATTTTACTTACGTTGTTGACGGCATTGGCTTCACCTACGATAGTAAGGCGGTCACCGATCTGCAGGTGCAGGTCTGGCGAAGCTAATAAGTCGATACCGGCACGATTCACTCGTGTGATGTTGATGCCGTAGAGATTGCGTAAGCGAAGAGAACCCAGGCGCACTCCGTTAATACGATTGCGGGTTACAACGATACGGCGGGAAATCAGCTGGCTGTCGATGGCATTCCAGTCGATATCTGGTTTGTTCCAATCGACGTTTTCCTGTTCTCCAAACAGAACCTTGATATTATCTACATCTGCCTTGACGGAAATAATCAGCAGATGATCCCCTTCTTCTAATGTCGTATCAGAAGTCGGAATACTTACTTTCCCGTTCCTCCAGACACGTGATATGACAAAATGCTTTTCCGTCAGCGTCATGATGTCTTTTATACTCTTATGGTAAATGGCTGGATTGCATACTTGAAATTCAGCTACGTAGGTTTGTGTTTGTCCTATCTCTGCATTAGTTTCTTTTTTCTTATTCTGAAACAGGGCTTTTAATACGATGATGGCTAAAATCATCCCGATAACTCCCATAGGATAGGCTACAGCACAAGCTAAAGCCATGTCCGTAATGCTTTTTTCATCAACTGTGTTGATCTGCAGCATAGCTTCTTGTGCTGCACCAAGCGAAGGTGTATTGTTGGCTGCGCCACAGAGAAGTCCCATCATATCGGAAACAGATATTCCTGTGACGTAATGAAGTACGACAGTCATGATCAATCCGATGAAGATAACCGCAAGACCTGCAGAGTTAAGCATGACTCCTCCTTTCTTTAGTGATGAGAAAAAGCCTGGACCGACTTGTAATCCTAATGTGTATACAAATAAAATCAAACCGAAGTTCTGTGCAAATGACAGCATGTCGCTATTGACAACTACTCCGAAATGACTGACTAAAATGCCTGTGAAGAAAACGAATGTAATGCCTAAAGAAACGCCTTTGTATTTAAGTTTTCCCAAATAGACACCGATGGCGCAAACTATGCAAATAACAGCCACAGTCTGTATCATCGTGGGCTGGAGAAATGTATCTTGTATCCAATTCATACGGAATAGAGTTTTAGGGGTGCAAACTTACATAAACTGGGTGAATTAATTGATATAATCAGGATTAAAAATCATTTTGATAGTGAAATTACTTGTTTTTCTCCCATTCCAAGAGTTGTTGTTTACGTTTTGCATCCCATCGATAACCACTCAAACTGCCGTCTTTGTGTAGGATACGGTGGCAGGGGATAATCCAGCTGACAGGATTTTTAGCAATAGCAGAGGCAACTGCCCGTACAGCTTTAGGGCGTCCGATAATTTGTGCGATTTGTGTGTACGAAGTTGTTTCTCCCTTATGTATCTGTAAAAGGGCTTTCCAAACTTTTCGTTGGAAGTCTGTTCCATACAAGCAGACAGAAAGTGGTGGTGTATTTGTGCTCGTTTCTTGTAGTATAGCTAATAATGATTGAGTATGCTTGTTGGTTTCAGGAATCAATAATGCTCCTTTCCAGCATTTTTCTAACTCCATCAATTGTTCTTCAAGGTCGTTATCAACAAAAGAAAGATAACAAATGCCGTCAGGTACGTATGCTATTAATACTTTGCCAAACGGAGATTCTGCACATCCATAAGTGATGGTTAATTCTTGACAGTAAACAGGAAATTCATGAGGTGAGATTTCTTTTATCTGAATAATGACAGAGTCTTTCATATATTGATTATTAAAAACAAACGCAGGTTCTGTAATGACATTGTCAAACGAACCTGCGTTTCAATCTATCATGAAGAAGAGATTTTATTTGATATATGATTCCAGGAATTTAGCCTGTGGAGCAGGTGCGATAGTCACTGATTTAGTGCATGCTGGAATTAATACGGTCTGACCTTGATGTACGTGAATTTCATAACCATTATCATCTGTAATTACTGCTTTTCCATCCATACAGATGTATACAACAAACGAATCCAACTCCTCAAAATTACGAGTCATGGTAGCATCCATGTCGATTAAGTTGGTTGTAAAGTATTTGCAGTCTGCCAAATTAACTGTCGCGTTCGAATGAGCCTTGTAATGAGTTTTATAATCTGGATACAAAGTATAGTCGATGGCATCTTTGGCTAATTCGGTATGCAATTCACGGGTATTACCGTTCTTGTCTTTCCGGTTGTAGTCATAAATACGGTAAGTAATGTTACTTGTCTGCTGGATTTCTGCAATAAAGCAGCCAGCTCCAATTGCATGGACACGTCCAGCTGGCAAGAAAAATACATCTCCTTCTTGCACATCGTAACGTTTCAACACATCCATGATGGTATTTTCCTGAACGCGTTTAACATATTCATTCGCATCTATCTGCTGAGAAAAACCTGAATATAAAAAAGCGTTTTCTCTGGCTTTAATCACATACCACATTTCTGTTTTACCAAAAGAATTGTGGCGGGCTTTAGCCAGTTCATCATTAGGATGTACTTGTATGGACAGATTATCACGCGCATCGATAAACTTGATCAACAAAGGGAAACGTGTGCCAAAGCGTTCCATAACGTGTTCACCTAATAATTCCTTGCCGTATGTTTTAATTAGTTCGTCAAGAGACTTGTCTGCTAATTCACCTTCCGCTACAATAGAATAATCTCCGTCTACATGAGATAATTCCCAACTTTCTCCGATTCCTTCTTGGACAGGAGTGATGCCCTTAAACGGGCAAATGTCTGAACCACCCCAAATGACTTTTTTCAGGATGGGTTTAAATGTTAATGGATACAACATATTTATCAATTATTTCTGTTTTTTACTTGTTGCCTTTTTGCTTGTTGTTTTTGTTTTAGAAACAGCCTTAGTTGATTTTTTGTCTTCTTTAGCTGCCTTTTCTTCCTTGGCTGGTTTAACTTTGCGCAAAACCATAGCCGAACGTGCTGGAACATACAGTTTCAACCATTCTTTCTTTTCCTTTTTATAAAGAGGATCGAACTGAGTAAAATGATGGACAGAGTCGTCATTCAAACCGAAACCTCCGAATTTGGGAGAATCAGTATCCAAAACTACTTCATATTCTCCTTTGGGTGTCAGGAAGCCATAATCTGTGAATGATTTGGTTGGGTTAAAGTTGAATACGAATACCAAATCTTTACGCATATAAGCCAAAATCTGATCGCCGTCGTTATCCCACACCTTTTGTAGAGGAGTATCTTGGAAATTCTTGACACTTCGGATCAATTCTACCATTTCCCGATCGAAGTCACCTAAGTAATGATATTTTAAATCCATGTTATCAACCAAATTCCATTGGCGACGGGCATATTTGTATGACCAGCCATTGCCTTCACGTGGAAAATCAATCCATTCCGGATGTCCGAATTCATTACCCATGAAATTCAGATAGCCTCCGTTAATAGTAGAAGCTGTAACCAGGCGAATCATTTTATGTAAAGCAATGCCTCGTTCAACCATAAAATTATGATCGTCTTTCTGCATATGCCAGTACATGTCGGCATCAATCAGACGGAAAATGATAGTCTTGTCGCCTACCAATGCCTGATCATGACTTTCTGCATAGCTGATCGTCTTTTCGTCTGCACGTCTATTGGTCGTTTCCCACCAAATAGCTGATGGATGCCAATCTTCATCTTTTTTTTCTTTAATAGTTTTGATCCAGAAATCAGGAATGTTCATCGCCATACGGTAGTCAAAACCATATCCACCGTCTTCGATCTTAGCGGCCAAACCAGGCATACCACTTACTTCTTCTGCAATGGTAATGGCATTTTTGTTTACTTCGTGAATCAGTTTGTTGGCTAATGTCAGATAGGCAATTGCGTCTCCATCCTGATGACCGTTGAAGTAATCTCCATAGTTACAGAAAGCTTCGCCTAAACCATGGCTGTAATACAACATTGACGTAACCCCGTCAAAGCGGAAACCGTCAAATTTATATTCTTCCATCCAGAACTTGCAGTTTGATAACAAGAAATGGAGAACTTCATTCTTTCCATAATCAAAACACAGCGAATCCCATGCCGGATGCTCACGACGTCCATCTCCATGGAAATATAAGTTATATGAACCATCAAAACGGCCTAAACCTTCCACTTCATTTTTTACAGCATGACTGTGAACAATATCCATGATTACGGCTATTCCTTGGCTATGGGCTTCATCAATGAGCTGTTTCAATTCGTCAGGTGTGCCAAAACGGGAGGAAGCAGCGAAGAAGCTACTTACATGGTACCCGAACGACCCATAATATGGATGTTCCTGTATTGCCATGATCTGGATAGCATTGTATCCGTCTTTTATGATTCTGGGTAAAACATTTTCTCGGAATTCATTATATGTGCCAACTTTTTCCTCATTTGTTCCCATGCCTATATGGCATTCATAGATCATTAAAGGAGAAGTGTCAGGCTTGAATTTCTTTACCTTGAATTTATAGGGCTTTTCAGGGTTCCAAACCTGGGCGCTGAATATTTTGGAATCAGGGTCTTGTACGGCTCTGCGAGTCCAGGCCGGAATCCGTTCACCGCATCCTCCATCCCATTCAATCCAAAGTTTATATAAATCCTGGTGATTCAGTCTTTCTTCCGGAAGTATAATTTCCCATACCCCATTTTCTATACGAGTCAGTTTGTATTCTTCGTTTTTCTGCCAGTTGTTGAATGTCCCGATTAAATAAATAGCGGTTGCATTTGGGGCCCATTCCCGAAAAATCCATCCTTTGGTGGTCTTGTGTAACCCGAAATAAAGATAGCCTGAGGCAAATTCAGACAGCGTCATTTTTCCATGATTTGTCAGACTTTTTTCTTTGTCTATGACATAATGGTAACGTCCTTCAATGGCGTCTTTATACGGTGTCAGCCACGGGTCATTTTTTATTAGATTTAGAGACTCCATGTTATTTCAAATTAATTAGTTCTTTTGCAAAGATAAAGAAAAATTTGAGGATAATCCGAACTCTGGTAATTTTCTTTTTGTAAGCTCTTTTTGCAGAAGTCCCTTTTTAGATTGACATAGAATGTTTATATGAGTTTGAGTGAGATTGTTTTGCTTGAAGTTGTATGAAGTGGTATGTATAATGTTACTAATTTGTAAGATAAACGTAATATGTTCCATTTAAATTTGCGCCATATTTATAAAAATAATAAAAGCTTTTTAGTTTTTATTTGTATTTTTGCCGCTGATAAAGAATTTTAAAATCAGCAAGCAAGTAGGATTAGCGGATAAATACAACTTGTTTTTATTAAGGAAATTGTAGCTTATACTCATTTTGATTTGAGTTTTATTCGAGAATTTAATGTGATTTTTTCTAATAGGTTAGTTATGGAAAATTTGAAAACGATGGCAGTTCTTGCAGTTTGTGTAAGTTCTTCTGCCATCCCTTGTTCTTTAAATGCAGCTTCAGAAAACTCGGTTGATGAAGCGAAGAAACAGGTAGTCGAGTCAGTACCTGGTACGCAACAATCTGGAATAACTGTTACAGGTATAGTGGTGGACGCTTCAGGCGCGCCGGTAGTGGGTGCCAATGTGCTGGTTGCCGGAACGACAAATGGAGTAGTGACAGATTTAGATGGAAACTTTTCTTTGTCGGATGTTAAAAAGGGAGCTTTGCTGCAAGTCTCTTTTATTGGTTATCAGTCTTTGGAAGTAAAGGCTGATAGGAAAATGAGAATTGTCTTGAAAGAAGATTCCGAATTATTGGAAGAAGTTGTCGTTGTCGGTTATGGTACGATGCGAAGAAAAGATGTTACGAGTTCAATTTCTACAGTGCAGTCAGATGACTTAAATCAAGGTGTATATACAGATCCTGCTCAATTGTTGCAAGGAAAAGTAGCTGGTTTAACGATCACACAGTCTAGTAATCCGAATCAGTCTTCTTCTATTACTTTGCGTGGTGCATCTACCTTGCGTGAAGGTGCTGCTATGGAACCTTATTATATTATAGATGGTGTTCCGGGAGTTGATCTTTCTTTTGTCTCTCCGGATGATATAGAAACAATTGACGTTTTGCGTGATGCAACAGCTACAGCGATATATGGATCAAAAGCGGCTAATGGTGTTATCATCATTACTACAAAGCGTGGTAAATCCGGCCGTGCCAATGTAAGTTATAGTGGTTATGTAGCTTTCGATAGAGTGGCCAAGAATATGGATATGATGACGGCTGACGATTTAAGAAGCTATGCTGCGGCTAACAATTATACATTGCCTAACGATGAAGGAGCCAATACTGACTGGCAGAAAGAAGTACAGCGTACAGGCGTTTCTCATAATCATAATGTGTCTGTCAGTGGTGGAAATGATAAATCCAACTATAATATCAGTCTGAATTATGTGAACCGCGAAGGTGTGATCTTAGGTTCAAATATGCAGCGTTTTAATGCGCGGGCATTGGCTCAGTCAAAAGTATTGAAAGATCATTTGACTTTGTCATTGGGGGTTAATGGTAGTCAGTCTACTCATGATGGATTTGTTATGGAAGGAAATGGAGAAAGTGTTACAGATGCCATGCTTTATTATTCTCCTACTCAGCCTGTCCGGAATGACGATGGTTCCTGGTACGAATCGTTTGGTATTACACAATATTATAATCCGTTGTCTCTGATTTATGAAGATACGCAGAAAACCATTGATAAGAATATGATGATTACCGGTAAGGCAGATTTGAATATTCTTAAAGGACTGAACTGGAGTGCCAATTATTCGTATATGACGGATCAGAGTACGTATAGTGAATATCATTCTACAAAATCACAGTATGTCCGGAACAATGGTCAGGCAACCCGAAATACGTATATGGGTACTAAGAGTGTGTTTGAAACGTATGTCAATTACGATACTACAATAGCCGACCGTCACCGTTTGGGTGTCATGCTGGGATATTCTTGGGAGGAAACCATGACGGATGATGGTTTTGGTCTTACTGTGAAGGATTTTTATAATGATGATGTTACCTATAATAATCTGACTTATGCCAATACGATCGATGGTATAGATGGGGTTGAAAGTAAGGTAAAATCTACATTACGTATGATTTCTTTCTATGGTCGTTTGAATTATGTATTTAATGATAAGTACAGCCTTCAGGCAACTTTACGTCGGGATGGTTCTTCTGCTTTTGGAAAGAACAACCGTTGGGCAACCTTCCCATCTGTTTCAGCAGCCTGGCGGTTGTCTGATGAAGATTTTATCAAAGATCTGAATATCTTCGATGATTTGAAGTTTAGAGTAGGTTATGGTGTGAGTGGTAACTCATTAGGCTTTGATGCATATACGGCCAGAGAAACTTATGGTGTGTCGGGATGGTTCAGCTATACGGATGCCAATGGAAATACGTCGAATAAACATACTTTGGCTGCTACTAATAACTCAAATCCTGATTTGAAATGGGAGCGTACAGGTATGTTTAATGTTGGTTTGGATTTTGCATTTTTCAACAGCCGTTTGAATGGTACGATTGAATATTATAACAAACAAACAAGTGATCTGATCTATTATTATCCGGTATCTACTAACCGGTATCCTTTCGATACGATGACGGCCAATGTGGGTGATATCAGTAATAAAGGTATTGAATTAACTATTAATGCGGTTCCGGTCAAGACTCACGATTTTGAATGGAATACGACTTTAAACTTGGCGCATAATAAGAATGTGGTTGAAAAATTATCGAATGCGACTTTCTCTGTCGATTATCAGGATTTGGCGAGTCCAGGTATAGCCGGTAATAGTGATAAGTACGTACAGCGCCTGATGGAAGGGGCTCCGATCGGACAGTTCTATACTTACGAATGGGCAGGTTATACCGAAGATGGTGTTTCTCAGTTTTATGTTCATGATCCGGAAACAGGTGAACGGACCGGTGAAACGACAACAGAATTGAGAGATACAGACCGAACTAAAACGGGCAGTGCACAACCGAAGCTGACTTATGGTTGGAATAATACCTTAAATTATAAGAGATGGTCGTTGAATTTATTCTTCCAAGGTGTATTGGGAAATAAGATATTCAATGCGCTGCGTGCACAGTATAATTCTGTTTCTTTGGTTACTTCTGGTAAAAATGCTTTGAAGGAAGTTATGACCGACCAGCTATTTACAGATGTGAATGCCCAGGTTCCGTCTGATCGTTATTTGGAGAATGGTAGTTATTTACGCTTGGCGACTTTGTCTCTTGCATACAATTTTGGTAATCTGAGTGATTGGGCCAATAATCTGACTCTTTATGCGACTTGTAACAATGTCTTTACCGTTACAGGTTATAAAGGTACTGACCCTGAAGTCTCATTGGGAGGACTGACTCCGGGTATTGACTGGCGTGAAAATTATTATCCGCACACACGTACCTATATGATAGGCTTGAAGGTTAATTTCTAATGTCACATGTATTTTTAATAACTGAAAACGAATAAAAAAATGAATAAGAAAATTCAGATATTGATGACTGCCGGTTTACTAGGACTGACGGCAAGTTGTACCGATCTTGATGTTGATATTGATTCGCAATACACGGAATATCCTTCATCTTCAGAAGTAGCGGTTGAGGCAAAAATGGCGGATGTATATTATGCTTTTCGTAGTGCCTTAGGTAGTAGCTATAATCAGATTCAGACTTTATCGTCAGACGAAGCAACAGGAATCAGTTTTGATGGTGATTATTATGATGGCGGAACATACAGTCACACTTCGCTCCACAATTATTTGCCAACAGATGGAGGTTTAAGCTATTGGAGTGATTTGTCGAGTGGTATTACCCGTTGTAATACTGTAATTAAAGATTTTGGAGGTGACGAGGCTGATCCGTCTATTATTGCTCCAGCCCGGGCTATGCGTGCTTTCTATCATTTTATATTAATGGATAGTTTCGGGGATGTTCCTATTTTGGATAAAATACCGGATGAAGATGAAGCTGTTGAACGGAGTCCGAGAAAAGAGGTAGCCGAGTATATTGAGAGTGAACTATTGGACTGTCTGCCTTATTTAAATACGAGCAGCAATGAATCTACCTATGGTAAACCCAATAAGTGGATGGCTGAGGCTCTGCTGGTCAAGCTATATATTAACTGGGCTGTTTATACTTGTGGAGATGTAACGACTTATACCCCCGATCTGACCAATGCCAAACTGGCAGATTGCGTGAAGTATTGTGATGATATCATACAGAGCGGTCTCTTTGACCTGAGCGATGAATATCGTCGGAAGTTCTATCCGGACAACGGAGCACAGATCAAGGATTTTATATATGCCATGCCTTTTGATTGTACTTCCGCTCAGGGAATGTATTATGGCCGTTATCGTACCTTCCGTCGTATTGATGATGGAAATGGCGGATATTATGGTGGGCAGATGGGTAATTCATGTGCCGGAAACTTTGCTATGAACCCTGAATTCTCTGATTTGTTTTCTTTAGAAGGGGATCAGCGTAACGATGCTGTTCTGGGTGGTACGGTTTATAAATTTGATGGAGCTACTTACGAACCTACAGATGAAGTATTCCTTTATCAGGGTACGACTCCGTTGGTGTTCTCTAAAACAATTACATTGAAAGCTGAAAATGAGCAGTTGAATGTAGGGGCCGATTTTAATGGATGGTCACAAGGATATCGCTCTATTAAATTCTATCCGGATCCGACAGAGTATCGTGAGCATGGACGTAATCAAAGTAATGATGTACCTATTTTCCGTTATGCGGATATTCTGTTGACGAAAGCTGAGGCAATTCTTCGTGGAGCACAGGCGACAAATGGGGATACGCCATTATCTCTTTTCAATCAGATTCGGGGATATGTGAGTGCTCCGTTGCTGGAAGTTGCACCGACTTTACAGGATATTCTGGATGAAAGAGGACGTGAGTTCTTTGACGAAAACTGGCGTAGAAATGATATGATCCGTTTTGGAACCTTTGAAAGTGAATATGGTTTCCATAAAAAAGGTTTCCCGACAGCCCGTTTTGATAAAGAATGCCGTATATTACCCGTTCCTCAAGATGTGCTGAATGCAAATAGTAACTGGACGCAGAATCCGGGGTATTAATTGAGACAGTATCATTCTAAAATAATTGACCGGAATAGATTCCTTTCATGGAATTTGTTCCGGTATTTTTTTGTTTTATACTTGCTCGAGTTGGTTTCAAAGAAGATAATCTAATATGTAGTGTGAGCTTAAATTGAAATTCGTGAGAATTGAAATCAAAACCAACGAGAATTAAAAACAAAGCTAATAGGATTTGACTTGTATGTCTTAAAATTTGATTTAACATTATATTGTTATTTGTTTTTCATTAATGGAAATATTTTGATTGTGTACTTTGCGATTAAAGTGTCATTTTGACATTGAATATTCAGTTTTTCTGGAAATAATAATCGGTTTCTTATAAAATCAGGCCGCAATAAAGTGTCTTTTATGTTTTCTTGATAGTGGAATGCAAATAGATGTTTGTTTTATTTGTTTATATTAATATTGTTTTGCGAATATGGTTTGTTAAAATTTAGGGGTTAAAAGTGTTAAAGTGTGATTATATTTTGATTTAAAATGATTTGTTATTATTTTTACCGCAGAATTAATAATGAATAATAAAAATATGAACAGCAAAGGTGGTATTGAACTGGGAAAATAACAGTTTTTAATTTTGCTGATTTTAAGTATTGTCGTTAAAATTAGACAAAGAATCCACCGAGTAAATAATTAAATAAGTTCTTAATATTTTATGGAAGCCTTTTCTGATCTGTTGGAAAAATAGCATAGTTCAAACACAACTGTGTCTGTTTTAAGATTGAAAAGTCTGAAGAGAAGGCAGAAATAAAGAATATTACTGTAAACTTGAGAAATGAATTGGTTGTTAGGCCTGCTTCTAATTGGTTTCAAAAGAATAAGTTGTGTTTGGACTTAGTTGAGTAATAGTATGAATTTTGTCGATTGTATGGTTTATGGGCAAAAAGATTTTATCTGACAAGAATGTGTTATTTAATTATTGGATTCAGTAAGATGTAATAACTAACTTAAGGAAATGAAGATGGAAAAAGGAAGGCTAATTTTATTGGTTGCAGCTTCCGCTTGTATGGGGACGATGATTGCAACAGCTCAGACGACTCAGGTGACGGGTAGGGTAATATCGATGGAAGATAATACCCCAGTAATTGGTGCTACAGTCGTAGTGAAAGGTACAACAACAGGAACAGTAACTGATTTTGACGGAGCATTTTCTTTAGAAGTACCGGAAGGCGCTAAAACGCTTGTGATTTCGTATGTAGGAATGCAGAGTCAGGAATTGGCAGTAAAACCGCAAATGACAGTTAAGCTGGTTACTGATTCACAGAATTTGGATGAGGTCGTCGTTACGGCAATGGGTTTGACCCGTGAGAAAAAATCATTGGCTTATGCCGTTCAGGAAGTAGGATCTGAAGATTTGACAAAGGCAGGACAACTGAATGTAACGAGTGCTTTGTCTGGTAAAGTAGCCGGTGTACAGATTAACCAGTTTGGTGGTAGTGTTGGTGCTTCATCTCGTATTTCTATCCGTGGTAACTCTTCCTTGCAGAGTGACCAGCAGCCTCTGATCGTTGTTGACGGTGTACCTATTTCGAATGATACGCAGCGTACAGGTGATAATACATATAATGGTGTTGACTATGGTTCTGGTCTGAACGATATCAACCCGGAAGATATTGAGTCAATGACTGTCTTGAAAGGTGGTTCAGCCGCTTTGTACGGTATGCGTGCCGGTAACGGCGTTATCTTGATTACTACCAAATCAGGAAAGAAAAATAATGGTGTGAAAGTTTCATACGACGGTAATATCACAATCGATCGAGTAGCTAATTTGCCAAAGGTTCAGAATTCTTACGGACAAGGTAATAACGGTGATGAATATCACTGGCAATTAAACGCCCCGAATTTGAGTTATCAGGAATATGCTGAGCAGTATGGTTTCAACTGGGTGGATGGATCGAATGGTATCAATGACTTTTATGATGAATCATGGGGACCTCGTTTGGATGCCGGATTAAACCTGGTACAATACGACAGTAATGGTGAAAAGGTTCCTTGGGTTTCTCGTCCGAACAATGTGAAGGATTTCTTCCAGACAGGTGTATCTCAGAATCATACTATTTCGGTCGCTGCCAATTCAGAAAAAGCAAGTACACGTGCTTCTCTTTCTTATCGTGGTCAGACGGGTACGGTTCCTAACACTGACCAGAAGCGATATTCAGCCTCTTTGAATACATCTATCAAATTAAATAAATATTTTACGTATGATCTGAGTACCAGTTATACGCGTACCCAAAGTGATAACTTGGTAGGTCAGGGATATGGTGGTAACAACCCGATCAACTCTTTGATTGCCTGGTCTGGACGTCAGATTAATATGCAGACCTTGAAAGAAAATTGGGATCAGAAAGATGCATCCGGTAATTATACCTATTATAACTGGAATACTAATTATCATATGAACCCGTATTTCACGGTATATGAGAATACGAACAGCTATCAGCGTGACCGTGTGTTTGGTAAGACTTCATTGTATTATCAGCCATTTGAATTTTTGAAGATAGAAGGTCGTGCCGGATTGGATTATTATAATTCAACTGCTTTTGAGCGTCACTATATTGACCGCTCCGACTATCCGGAAGGAGGTTTCTCTCAGATAAATGATAAGAATACAGAGTTAAACTTAGATTTGATCGCTAGCTTTAACAAGACGTTCGGTGATTTCAACATTACAGCGATGGCGGGTGCCAACTACCGGGATGTGTCTTGGGAGAATACTGAATTTGGTGCGGCAGCATTGACCGTATTGGGTGTTTATACAATCGCTAATAAGAAAAGTGATGCTGTTACAGCAATGGACCACAGTCATATTCGTTCAAACTCTGTCTATGCCAATGCTTCTGTCGGATGGAAGAACCAGTTGTATTTAGATGTCAGTGCCCGTAACGATTGGAGTTCTACAATCAATGAATCGTTCTTTTATCCTTCGGCCAGTTTGAGCTGGATTGCTACAGAAACTTTGCCTTGGCTGAAAGGTGACGGCTCTGCACTTTCTTTTTTGAAACTGCGTGGTGGTTGGGCTGAAATCGGTAACGCAACGACAGCTTATCGTAACCGTGCCTATTATTACTTGGATACGGATGGTTCATTCAATGGAGTTGCTCAGATTTATAAGAGTACGACTTATCCGAATGAGAATTTGAAACCGGAAAGTATAAAGACGTGGGAAATTGGTGCCGAATTCGGATTCTTGCATGACCGTTTACATTTGGACGTAGCTTATTACAAAAAGACGACAACCGATCAGATCTTGAATGTAACCGTTCCTTATTCTACTGGATATTCATCTTTGCTGATCAATGCCGGTGAAATCCAAAACAAGGGTGTAGAAATTCAGTTAAGTGGCGATATCTTGCAGAGCAAGAAAGGTTTGAATTGGACCAGTACGTTCAATTTCTCGAAGGATAACAGTAAGGTTATTGAGTTGTATCCGGAAATGGGATTGGATACGTATGGTATTGGTTGGACATGGGGTATTGCAACACAAGCCGTTGAAGGGGAGAAGTGGGGTTCTTTAGTTGGAACCGGTTTTGCCCGTATAACAGCCGATGATGTAAAAGCAGGTACTGCTACCTCTGATCAGATTGGTTCGATCAAAGTCAATTCAAATGGACTTGCCCAGACTGAAAGTGCTGTTAATTTCGGAAATGTAACTCCTGATTTCCTGTTAAACTGGCGAAATGATTTCACGATCCAGAATTTCAACTTTGGATTCTTGCTGGATTTGCGTATTGGTGGTGATATTTGGTCACAGACCATGAATCACAGTTATTCTGCCGGTACATCTATCGTTACTGCCGAGAATGGTATCCGTGAACGTGAAATCGTGGCAGGTGTGGATGTGATGGATGATGAACGTTTTGTTATGCAAGATGCCAGTGGTAATTGGGTAACCAATACGATCAAGACGAATGCATATAGCTGGTTTAAGAATGAGGTTTCTGAATATTACACCTTTGATGGTTCGTTCTTAAAATTGCGTGAGGCTTATATTTCATATACTTTCCCGAAAGCATGGATGGCTAAGACCCGTTATATCAGCAATGCGACGGTATCGTTGATTGGTAACAACTTGGCATTGCTTTGGGTACATAAATCTAACACGATGCGTCTGGATCCGGAAACTGGTGGTGTATCCAGTGATAGCCGTGGTGTCGGTTTCGAGCAGGCTGCTGTTCCGTCGTCTCGCAGTTTCGGTCTGAAAGTAAATCTTACATTTTAATTAATCGTTTTAACAAGCATTGAGTATGAAAAATATATTTAAACTGACAACGGTTGCCTCTTTGGCTGTTTCTTTGATGTTGGGAGGTTGTACCAGTAACTTTGATGAGATTAACAGTGACCCGGATGCGTTGGAGACGGGTGCTCCCACCAATATGCTGGGATATGCCTTACGCGAAACTATGTCAAGACAGGCCGGATTTGATGCCACGGAAGCATGGGCGGGGTATATTGTCAAGATTCAGTATATGGATAACTACAACTATCTCCCAACTAACAATACATATGGTAATAAGTTCTCTAACTGCTACCGACGAATTGTGTTGTTGGATGATATCTTGGCTCTGACGGAAGAAAATGCGGACGAGCTTAAAAACATCCGTTGGGCTTCCCGTATCTTCAAGGAATATTTGTGGCTGCTGAATACTGACCAGTTTGGAGACATACCATATACAGAAGCCAACAAGGTAGAGGATGGCCAAATGAAGCCGAAATATGACTCTCAGGAAATTATTTATCCGGCTATTTTGGAGAATCTGAAAGCCATTGCGGATGAAATGGCTGCAGGATTAGGTTCCGACAATATTGGAGAGGGTGACTTCTTGTTTGGCGGAGATATTCAGAGATGGCAGAAGTTCTGTAACTCGTTGCGCCTGCGTGCCGCCATGCGTATTGTAAACGTAGCTCCGGATTTGGCAAAGAGTACCATTGAAGAAGTTTGCCAAAACCTGACAAGTTATCCGGTATTGGAAACCAGCGCAGAGAATGCTTATTTCTACTGGCAAGGTTCATCTCCTTACTTTGAACCTTATTACAATGATTTCCGTACACGTGATGATTATGGTATGAGTAATATTTTCGTCAATCACTTGTTAAGTACAGAAGATCCTCGAATTTCAGCGATTATGCAGCCGGCAGCTACTGATGGCGTCTATCGTGGATATGAAAATGGAGCATTATCTGCACCGTCTAACATTCAGACCATATCTCGTATGGGAGTTATGTATCGTGAAGAACCGGCAGGTTTTACGCCTATATTGAAATCTTGTGAGAACTATTTCATCATGGCAGAAGCCGCTATGCGGGGTTGGAACGTGGGTATTTCTGCTCAGGAAGCATACGAAACTGCCGTGAAAATCTCCATGGAAGACAATGGTGTTTCTGCTGCTGATGCCGAAACGTATTTGGCGAATGCCGGGAAGTGGGATAACACCCTCGAACGGATCTATATGGAAGAGTGGGTCGCTCTGTTTAAAGAAAACTGCGAGGCTTGGAGCTTATACCGCCGAACTGGTTATCCGAAAGAAATCCGGACATCGGGCGAATATCCGGGTAAATTCTGTAGCTTCGGAACTGCCCATAATGATGTTCCGTTCCGTATGCCATATCCGGATAATGAATATCAGTACAATAAAGAAAATGTAGAAGCTGCAACGGTAGATGTTGTAGATAATACATGGGGTAAACAGATGTGGTGGGATACACGTACAAATGTTCATTAAAGACTTTTCAACCTTTTCATAATTACACACACATAGGAGACCTTTTGGTAAGAGAGCTTATCAAAGGTCTCTTTTTTATTAAATAGCTGGATGTAACTTTCTGATAAACGTTGTTTTTAGGATTGGAAAAGGGGCTAATTGTACTTTAAATGAAATGTTGTCTAAATACAAGAAATTTTGTATGTTTGTAACCGTATTAAAGGAAAAGAACAAAAAGAATAGATGATATGATCAGGAATATCGTATTATTAGCAGGGCTGCTGGCGTCGTTTTCGGCTGTTGCTCAGACGAAAGTGGTTAAGGCAAATGCAGTAAAAGCCAATGATTATGGCATTACTTATTCATTGCCAAAGACGAATTTGGTGGTTGATGCAGAAGTTACGAAAGTAACTTGTAAGGCTGGACCTTATTATCAGTACGCCGAGAAATACTTGGGGGTTAAGAAAGTGATTACTCAAGATGAAGTTTATTATGAATTAGGAAAGGTAAAGCTCATCAACAGAGGTGTTCCAGATAAAGATAATACGTATATTGTTTCTTTCAAGCCCGGAACAGTTGCTCCATATACCTATTTGACGGAAGATGGTCTGTTATGTTCGATTAATGCTGAATACACGCCTGATTCGACTGTAGAAGGAAATACTTCAGCTAAAAAGGCTAAGAAAGCCGTAGCAACGGATGTCTCTGTTTTTTCGGAAGAACTGTTGATGGCTGGATCTACGGCTAAACAGGCTGAGGTCGCTGCTAAACAGATTTACCGTATCCGTGAAAGCCGTATGAATATTTTGACAGGTGAAGCTGATAATCTGCCACCTGACGGTCAGGCTATGCAGCTGGTGATTGAAGAGCTGGAAGCTCAAGAACAAGCTTTGACCAATCTTTTTGTGGGTGTTATGACCCGGTCAACGGATCATTATGAGGTAACTGTTGAGCCGGATGGTGATTTAGAAAAAGAAATCCTGTTCCGTTTTTCAGAACATTTGGGTGTTGTTGATGCCGATGATTTGGCCGGTCAACCCGTCTATATGAACTTGAAGGCGACAGATCGTGCTCCACAATTGGATCCGAAAGAGGCTGAAAAGAAAGAAAAGAGCTTGAAGGGTATTGTTTATAATGTTCCGGGTAAGGCTAGCGTTGAAATCTTTACGAGCCGGAAATCTCTGTACAAAGGAGAAGCTCAGATTACTCAGTTTGGAACACGTGAGGCTCTGGCGCCTGTCATGTTTGAAGATAAGAAAGCTCCGGTGAAGGTTTATTTCTATCCTGAAACGGGAGCGATCAAGCAGATCATTCAATAATTTATTAATCTATATTTAACTTATACTTATATGTTTGGAGGACAACCTAAAGGATTGTATGCGTTAGCCTTGGCCAATACCGGTGAACGATTTGGCTATTATACCATGCTCGCAGTTTTTGTATTATTTTTACAAGCCAACTTCGGTTTTTCAACAGGAACAGCTGGTTTGATTTATTCCGTTTTCCTGGGTTTTGTTTATTTCCTGCCTTTATTTGGAGGAATGCTGGCCGATAAATATGGATTCGGGAAGATGGTGACTATCGGTATCACCATTATGTTTTTCGGTTATTTGTTATTGGCCATTCCTTTAGGAACAGGCATACCTGCTATTGCAGCTATGGGCGGTGCTTTGGCATTGATCTGTGCGGGAACAGGACTCTTTAAAGGGAACTTACAGGTTTTAGTCGGTAACTTATATGACGAGGCTCGTTTCTCCAACAAACGAGATTCTGGTTTCCAGATTTTCTATATGGCTATCAACATCGGAGCTATGTTTGCTCCTACAGCTGCCATCAAAATGATGGAATGGGCACAGACATCGTTAGGCATGAGCGAAGCTGATTCTTATCACCTGGCTTTTGCTGTAGCATGTGCTTCGCTGGTTTTTTCTATTATTGTTTATTATTTGTTCCGTGGAACATTCAAACATGCTGACCGTACAAAAGTAGCAGCCTCTTCTTCTGATTCGAAGGTTGAGGAATTAAGTCCGGCTGCCACTAAAGAACGTATCGTTTGTCTCTGTCTGGTTTTTGCGGTGGTTATTTTCTTCTGGATGGCATTCCATCAGAACGGTTCAACGCTGACTTATTTTGCCCGTGATTATACGGCAACGACTTCAACAGGAATTGCCAGCATGGCTTTTGATGTAATTAATCTTGTATTTGGTATCCTCATTGTGTATGGCCTGTTTGGTTTGTTCCAAAGTACAACAGGAAAAGGAAAAACTATTTCTGCTGTTGTTATTCTAGCAGCAATTGCAGGTTTGATTTATAAATACAACGGACTGCCGGATGTAACGAATGTAAGTGCTCCGATTTTCCAGCATTTTAATGCTTGTTTTGTTGTTGCATTGACTCCAGTATCAATAGCCTTGTTCGGTATGTTGGCCAAGAAGGGTAAAGAACCTTCTGCTCCATTGAAGATCGGATTAGGTATGTTGGTAGCAGCAGTGGCTTATATATTAATGACCATTGGTTCAATCGGTCTTCCTGCTCCTACGTTCGATGCAGCTGGTCAGCCGCAGCATATGGCTGATGTAACTCCAAACCTGTTGATCGGAACTTATCTGATTCTTACATTTGCTGAGTTGTTGCTTTCACCGATTGGTATTTCTTTTGTATCGAAAGTGGCTCCTCCAAAATATGCAGGTATGATGATGGGTGGCTGGTTTGTATCTACAGCTATTGGTAATCTGCTTGTAAGTATCCCTGCATTGATGTGGGGCGCTTCTCTGACGGTCGTTTGGGGCGTATTAGTTGGCATCTGTTTGGTAGCTGCTCTTTTCATATTCATCATCCTGAAGCGATTGGAGAAAGTTGCTAAGTAAAGTACAGTAAACAATTATTGGCGATGAGAAAGCAGTATAGGACATATAAGCCGGTTGTTCTCCGTTTCAGAAAATGGAGCCGGAAAGCGTATGCTGCTTTTATCAGTATTCATCATACCGTAAATATCGGACAACTGGCTACTTATGTAGCTGATCGTTTTCAGGCCAAGAACCTTTCGTTGCACGGTTATTTGTGTTCGTTGGTTGGTCTGATGTCAGTAGATGTACAGGTGCAGGAAGATATTTGTGAAGATGAAACAGAACTTCTGCAGAAAGGAATAAGTGGATTCTTATGTCCGGTGGTATTTGATTTGCCTGTTGTTGCCAGTGAAGAAAACGAATGGAATAATTATAATAAATCATAGATGAAAGCGGATAGATATCCTTCGGGATGTCTGTCCGCTTTTTTGTTTAGTAGAGAGAAATATGTTGGTTGAAGAATTAAAACAACAAGTTTTGGACGGCAGATGGCTGGACGAACAGCAGGCAAAGTCTTTGCTGGATGAAGATCGTGAAGCATTGTACGCTGCTGCCCATGAAATAACCCGTTATTATATGGGGAATAAGTTTGATACGTGTTCTATCATTAACGTCCGAAGTGGTAATTGCGGAGAAAACTGCAAATGGTGTGCTCAGTCGGCTCATTATCCGACGAAAGTCAATCTGTATCCGTTGTTGCCAGCCGAAGAATGTGTGCGCCATGCTGTTTATAATTATCAGCAGGGAATCGGTCGTTTTGCCTTGGTAACAAGTGGAAAGCGTGTCAATGCACAGGGTATGCAGCAGATTGTGGAAACGGTAAAGGCGATTAAGAAGCATTGCGGTATCAAGTGCTGTGCGTCAATGGGGCTGTTGAAACGGGAAGAATTGCAGGCTTTGTATGATAGTGGTGTGGAGAATTATCATTGTAATATCGAAACAGCTCCTTCCTATTTTCCTGAATTGTGTACAACTCATACAATAGAGCAGAAGATGGAAACGATCCATATGGCACGTGAAATCGGATTCCGGGTTTGTTGCGGCGGTATTATCGGAATGGGAGAGACGATGGAGCAGCGTATTGAGATGGCTCTTTTCCTCCAGCGGGAAGAGATTCTTTCCATTCCTCTTAATTTATTGCAGCCGATACCCGGAACTCCATTGGAACATGCTGTCCCTTTGTCTGATGAAGAATTCCTGACAACGGTAGCTCTTTTCCGTTTTATCAATCCGAAAGCTTTCTTGCGTTTCTCCGGTGGTCGTGCCCAGTTGAGTGAAGCGGTACAGCGTAAGGCTTTATATATAGGTATTAACTCTGCTATTATCGGTGATTTACTGACGACAATCGGCAGCCGGGTAGAAGCAGACAGACAATTATTCACCTCCGAAGGTTATTCGCTGACGGAACAAACAGATTGGGAAAAATGACAACAGAAGAGTTATTAGCATTTGACCGGGAACATATCTGGCATCCATATACCTCAACGATTGATCCGTTGCCTGTTTATCCTGTAGCAAGTGCGCAGGGTGTCCGTATTCGTTTGGCGGATGGAAGAGAGTTAATAGACGGTATGTCTTCCTGGTGGGCGGCAGTTCACGGGTATAATCATCCGGTTTTGAATGCGGCTGCCGAGGCTCAGCTGAAGAAAATGAGCCACATTATGTTTGGCGGTATTACACATGAGCCGGCAGTCGAACTGGTTTCGAAGTTATTACCGATTCTTCCTCCATCAATGGATAAGGTCTTCCTGGCAGATACAGGTTCAGTTGCTGTGGAAGTAGCCATGAAAATGGCCATCCAATATTGGCAGTCTCAGGGAAAAGCCCGGAAACATGCATTTGCAACTATTCGAAGCGGTTACCACGGTGATACGTGGCACGCCATGTCGGTTTGCGATCCGGTAACAGGTATGCATGGCATCTTTGCCGGAAGTCTGCCGGTACAGTATTTTATTCCGCAGCCGCCGGTGCGTTTTGCGGAAGAGTGGAACGAGGAAGCCATTCATCCTTTGGAAGATTTGCTTCAGCATCACGCTGATGATATTGCAGCTTTGATTTTGGAACCGGTAGTACAAGGTGCGGGCGGTATGTATTTTTATTCGCCGACATATTTGGTGCGTGCCCGTGAGTTGTGTAATCAATACAACGTATTGCTGATATTCGACGAGATTGCTACCGGCTTCGGTCGGACGGGAAAACTCTTTGCCTGGGAATGGGCGGGTGTGGAACCCGATATTATGTGTATCGGAAAGGCTTTGACTGGCGGGTACATGACTTTATCAGCTACAATTACTACACAGCCGATTGCTGATATGATCTGTTCGGGCGAGGCCGGATGCTTTATGCATGGTCCGACATTTATGGGTAATCCGTTGGCCTGTGCGGTGGCTTCTGCTTCGGTTTCTTTGTTGTTGGAGAGTGGTTGGCAGGAAAAGGTAAAACGCATCGAAACTCAGTTGAAAACAGAACTGGCTCCGGCAGCCGATTACCCAACGGTCCGTGAAGTTCGTGTGTTGGGAGCCATTGGGGTTGTTGAAATGAAAGAACCGGTTAATATGGCTTATATGCAACGGCGTTTTGTAGAAGAAGGCATTTGGGTGCGTCCGTTTGGTAAGTTAGTGTATGTGATGCCTCCATTTATTATATCTCCCGAAGAATTGCATCAGCTGACGACGGGTTTATTACGAGTTTTGTCATGAAAGATTATCAGAAACTATTGAATGATTTAGCTTCGAAAGGCTGTTTGCGTAGTTTACCGCATGTTGTCCACGATGGTAAATGGATTGAGCGGAATGGCCAGCGGATGCTGAATCTTTCGTCTAACGATTACTTAGGACTGGCCAATGATACAGGGCTTCGGAATGAGTTCTTGGATTCATTGCGAGCTTCTTCATTGCCTTTGTCTTCGTCCTCTTCCCGGCTGTTGACCGGAAACTTTACGGTGTATGAAGAGTTGGAGCAACTGTTGGCACATACATTTGGACGTGAGGCCGCGCTGGTGTTTAATAGCGGTTATCATGCCAATACTGGAATTTTACCTGCCTTGGCCGATAAGCAGACGCTTTTAGTAGCCGACAAGCTGGTGCATGCCAGTATCATCGACGGTTTGCTGTTGAGCGGCGTTTCTTTCCTCCGATACCGGCATAATGATTATGATCATCTGGAGCAGATACTTCAAAAAGAGACTTCCCGGTATGAGCAGGTCATAGTGGCAACCGAAAGCATATTCAGTATGGATGGTGATGTGGCCGATTTGAATCGGCTGGTTTCATTAAAGCGGAACTATCCGAATGTTATGCTGTATGTCGATGAGGCACATGCCATCGGAGTTCGAGGAGCCCGTGGTTTAGGTGTCGCCGAAGAGTGCGGTTGTCTGCAGGAGATCGATTTATTAGTTGGAACATTCGGAAAAGCGATGGCTTCAATGGGTGCTTATGTCTTGTGCAGTCAGGTGATCCGTGATTATCTGATTAATACAATGCGCCCTCTGATATTCAGTACCGCTTTGCCTCCGGCCCAGATAGCCTGGACTACTTTCCTGTTCCGGCGTTTGCTTCAGATGGAATCCCGGCGTCAGCATTTGGCGGCCATCAGCCGCCGGCTGGCAGCTGTGCTTCATGGCCATGGAGGAGAGATATCGAACAGTCATATTGTTCCGTTTATTGTGGGTGAAAACGAGGAATGTGTATGGACGGCAGAACAGTTGCAACGGCATGGTTTCTATTGCCTTCCGGTTCGTCCGCCAACTGTTCCGAAGGGAACATCCCGCATCCGTTTTTCCTTGACAGCCGATATGACAGATGAGGAAATTAATCATCTGGTAGCACATCTCTCAGAGGGAATAAATGCCTGAAATATAGGCTTTGTAAGAACTGTAAGAAAAAAGCCGGCGTATTTTTATGAAAAGCCGGCGTATTTTAATAAAAAGCTGGCGTATTTTTAGAAAAAAAGCCGGCGTGTTTTCATACATATGCAGGTAGATAAATTTATAAACGAAAAATATGCACGATTACTGTTGTTCTTTTGTGGTTGGTCGGTTTCTCCCACCTTCTTTTATACGATGAAAGCAGAAGAGGATCAAGACGTCTGGTTCGTATCAGATTATAGAGATCTGAATTTTAATGAAGATTTGTCTGTTTATCGTTCTGTTACCTTAATCGCCTGGTCATTGGGTGTATGGGTTGCAGAGCAACTTTTTGGCGGGAGGTCTTCGGTCGTCTGGGAACAAAAGATTGCTATTAATGGAACCGGTTGTCCTATCCATGATACTGAAGGTATTCCGGAAGTGATTTTTCGGGGAACACTGGATAATCTGACACCAGACGGCATCCGTCGGTTTAATCGTCGGATGTGTGCCAGCAAGGAGCGACTAGCGGCCTGGGAAAGAGTGCCGTCACGACCTTTGGAAGAGATATCCGATGAACTTCGTTTCTTGTTTCAGGCTATTCAGGCACGAAAAGATAAACCAGTATCCTTTTCGTGGGACCAGGCCATCGTCGGTTTATCAGACCGGATCTTTCCAACGGCCAATCAATTAGCACATTGGCAGCGTCGGAATGTCCGGATAAAAGAAATAGAAGCTCCTCATGATCCTTTTGGCTTATGGAAACAATGGAACGAACTATCAGTGAAATAGACCAGGAACGGGTTCGCCGGAAGTTCAATCGGGCTTGTTCTACGTATGATGAGTCTGCCGTAGCCCAACAGCAGATTGCTCGGCATTTGTCGGCTGTATGGGAAATATATCAGCAAAAACATGGTTTCCAGCCCGCAACGGCCTTGGAAATCGGTTGCGGAACCGGTGGATTCACCCGTTATCTGCAATCCTCTTGTACTTCGGCTGTCTGGACGCTGAATGATCTGTATCCGGCTTGTGCCGAAAAAGCCTTGCGGTTTTGTGCTGTAAATACGCATTTTGTTTGTGCGGATGCTACTGCTTATCCTTGGATAGGTCCGTTTGAACTGATTGCATCTTCGTCTGTGTTCCAATGGTTCCCGGCTCCCGGACCCTTTGTTCAACGCTTGGCCAGTTGTCAGAAGTCGGGCGATGTTTTGTTGTTTTCCACCTTCTTACCGGGAAATTTAGGTGAAATTCGGGAACTGACCGGACAAGGACTTGTCTATCCTTCGGCTGGGCAATGGCGTGACTGGTTGAGCTCTCTGTATGATATGGAGCATATCGAAGAAAGTGAAATCCGTCTGTTGTT
Source organism: Parabacteroides sp. AD58 (assembly GCF_023744375.2). NCBI lineage: Bacteria > Pseudomonadati > Bacteroidota > Bacteroidia > Bacteroidales > Tannerellaceae > Parabacteroides > Parabacteroides absconsus. The sequence continues at coordinate 3,707,147 of NZ_CP146284.1, forward strand.
CTCTTCGCCGAAAGCAGTACTGCGGCACTTGAAAGAAACAGGTGTAACCGGGAATCATGCTGAGTTTTGGACGCCTGGACGGCTTCGGGCATTCAGTGCCGCCTATCAGGAAAGATTTGGAACCGTAAATCAACAAGTAACATTAACATATCGGCCATTATATGTATTGGCCGTCAGAAAATAATAAGTAGAAAGCAATGGGAAAAGTTTTATTTGTTACCGGTATTGATACCAATATCGGGAAGACGTATGCGACAGGTTTGTTGGCTAAAGCTATTGCTGCCGCAGGGAAAACAGTTATCACGCAGAAAATGGTACAGACCGGTTGTCTGGAAATTTCTGAAGATATTGAAATGCACCGGAAAATACAGGGAATTCCATTGACGGAAGAAGATCGTTCAGGGCTGACTTGTCCTTATATCTTTACTTATCCGTGTTCACCGCACATGGCTGCTGACCGCGATGGTCGTACCATTGATTATGCGGTAATTGCCTCGGCTACCCGTCAGTTGCAGGATAAATACGAATATGTCTTATTGGAAGGAGCCGGCGGATTGATGGTGCCTGTTGATCATCATGTCCTGACAATCGACTATATTCAGGAACATCAGTATCCGGTAATTTTAGTCACGAATGGTCGATTAGGCAGTATTAATCATACTCTGTTAAGTCTTTCAGCTTGTAAGCAATACGGGATAAAAGTCGCAGCCTTGGTTTATAACCGGTATCCGGAAGAAGATGCCGCAATCGAAAAGAATACATTGGATTATTTGAAAGAACGATTGCCGCAGCTTCCAATTATTCTGTTGCCTGATGCAACAAAAGACGATACTTTGCCTGATGTAGCTGCACTTTTATAATAAATATCGCTCTTTTTTTATCTGTTAAATGAAAAATATTCGGGTTTCATGATGTTAAAATCAGATAATTCTGTTATGTTTGCCAAAATAGTCATGAAAAACATAACAAAAAGATGAAAAAGAGCGATTTTTTATTTCTCCTGTTAGTGGCGGTCCTGTTTCTGCCCTTTGTACTAAGTCCTGATTTATATGCTTGGTATAAATCGTTTAATGCTGCACATGGCATGATAATGAGTTTCCTGAAGTTTGCCATCCTTTCAACTTTAGGTGAGTGTTTGGGCCTACGAATCAGCACGGGTGTTTATAATCGACCAGGTTTTGGTATAATTCCACGTATGGTAGTATGGGGAATATTGGGAGTAGGTATCAATATGGCTATGATTGTATTCTCAAAAGGTGTTCCACAATTATTAGTATATATGGGAATGACAAATGCAGTCGAAGTGATGGCGGCAAGTTTCTGTATGGATAAATTCTGGGTTGCTTTTTGTATTTCATTAGGTATGAACGGTATTTTTGCTCCTGTATTTATGACTTTTCATAAAATAACTGATACACATATACTGCAATGCGGCGGTTCGGTAAAGAGCTTATTGACACCTATTCCGATGACACAAATCATAACCCATTTGAATTGGAATGTGCAGTGGAATTTTGTATTTAAGAAAACGATTCCGTTCTTCTGGATACCAGCACATACTGTTACCTTCTTATTACCTGAAGAAGCTCGGGTCTTGTTTGCCGCACTATTAGGAGTAATTTTAGGCATTTTGTTGGCTGTAGCAGCCCGAAAGAAATAGTAGAAAAGAAACAGCGGTAATGCCATTCTTCATAAGATTGGTATTGCCGCTGTAACTTATTTTAGGGGAGTGATAAAGGCTTAAATCTGGCAATTGCAGATTGTTGGAACCAAGTTACGGTCTCCATAAGCATTGTCGACACGGGCCACATTGATCCAGAACTTGCTGTCGTGTAGCCATTCGAGTGGGAATGCAGCTTTACTGCGTGGATAGCTGTGATCCCATTCGTTAGCAGTAACTTCATATTCCGGATGCGGAGCGTTCTTCAGTACATTATCAACCTTGTCGGCTTCTCCATTTTCAACTTCCTTGATTTCGTTCCAGATACATTCCATAACTTCTACAAAGCGATCCAGTTCAGCTTTACTTTCACTTTCAGTCGGTTCGACCATCAATGTTCCATGGACTGGGAAAGAAAGAGTAGGAGCATGGTAACCGAAGTCCATCAGACGCTTGGCAATATCACTTTCATCAATTCCTGTGCGTTCTTTAACGGTACGGCATTCGAGAATTAGTTCATGGCCTACACGTCCTGTTGTTCCAGTATAGACAACTCCGTATGTATCTTTAAACTTAGCTGCTAAATAATTAGCATTCAAAATGGCAATCTTGGTAGCCATTGTTAATCCTTCAGTTCCTAACATACGAATGTATCCGTATGTAATAGGAAGAATACCTGCACTACCATAAGGAGCAGCTGCAACTGTATTCAGGTCGCTTCCAAACAGAACCGGATGTTGAGGCAAGAATGGAACCAGATGTTCTGCTACACAGATCGGACCTACGCCAGGACCGCCACCACCGTGAGGAGAAGAGAATGTCTTATGCAGGTTCAAGTGGCAAACATCCGCACCGATTGTTCCCGGATTAGTTAATCCGACTTGCGCATTCATATTGGCTCCATCCATGTATAATTGTCCGCCGCAGGCGTGAACAATCTCACACATTTCCTTGATATCCGCTTCGAAGATACCGTGAGTAGACGGATAAGTAATCATGCTGGCTGCCAGATTGTCTTTGTTGGCTTCCGCTTTTGCCCGGAAATCTTCCAGATCAATGTTTCCGTTTTCATCACATTTTACGGTAACTGTTGTAAATCCACATTGGATAGCACTGGCCGGGTTCGTTCCGTGGGCTGAAGCCGGCAGCAGAACAATGTTTCGATGACCTTGACCGATGCTTTCCAGATAAGCACGGATTACGCGTAAACCCGTGTATTCGCCAGCAGCTCCTGAATTAGGTTGTAAAGTGCATCCCTTAAATCCTGTTATTTCACAAAGATAAGAAGATAAGTTTTCGATCAGTTCCTTATAACCTTCCACTTGATCTTCCGGTGCATACGGGTGAATATTCTGGAATTGAGCCAAACTCAGAGGCAGCATGGTTGAAGCCGGATTTAACTTCATGGTACATGAACCTAAAGAAATCATCGACTGAGCCAGAGAAATATCCTTTCTTCCCAAACGAGTGATATAACGCATCAGTTCTGTTTCGGTATGATATTTCTTGAAGACGTCTTCTTGCAGGAAGGCTGATGTACGGGCAAACTTCGGATCAAAATAAGTCTGGCACGGAATGGCTTCCTGTAACATATAATCTTTGCCGGCTGCACCCGAGAAGATGTACATCAGGACACCAACATCTGTTGGTTGAGTTGTTTCATCAATACTGATTCCAACCAGACCGCTGTCGAAGTAACGCAGGTTGACTTTGCATTCCAAAGCAATTTCACGCAATGCTTCAATAGATACATTGGCTGGTAATTCAATCTTCAGCGTATCGAAGAAATCTTTGTTCAATTGTTTGTATCCTAATTTCTCCAGCTCTTTAGCTACGAAACCGGCTGTTGCATGAATGCGGCCGGCAATGTTCTTCAATCCTTCTGCTCCGTGGTAAACAGCATAGAATCCGGCCATTGTTGCCAATAAAGCCTGTGCTGTACAAATATTGGATGTTGCTTTCTCACGTTTGATATGCTGTTCACGGGTTTGCAGTGCCAAACGGTAAGCCGGATGGCCGTAAGCATCTTTTGAGATACCGATGATACGTCCCGGAATCGCACGTTTATATTCATCTTTTGTTGCAAAGTATGCTGCTGATGGTCCGCCGTAGAACATTGGGATACCAAAACGCTGGCTGCTTCCGAATACGACGTCGGCGCCCCATTCTCCCGGAGGAGTCAATAATACCAGACTCATTAGGTCTGCTGCAACAGCTACTTTTGTGCCGTTAGCATGTGCGCGATTGATGAATTCCTGATAGTCTTCTATTGAACCATCTGCATTCGGGTACTGTACAATAGCTCCGAAAACTTCCGGAGTGAAAGCAAATGTCTTATAGTCGCCTGTCACAATCTTCATTCCCTGTGGAATAGCACGAGTATGGATAACTGCCTGTGTAGAGGCAAATACCTTTTCGTCTACGAATATAACATTAGCTCCAGCCTTGATTTGAGCACGACTGCGAGCTCCGAAGAACATGGTTGCAGCTTCGGCTGCAGCAGTAGCTTCGTCAAGCAAAGAACAGTTAGCCAAAGGAAGACCTGTCAGATCACAGATAACTGTCTGGAAATTCAGTAAGGCTTCCAATCTGCCTTGTGAAACTTCAGCTTGATACGGTGTATAAGACGTGTACCAAACCGGATTCTCAAATACGTTGCGTTGAATAGGTGCCGGACAAATAGTATCATACCAACCCATTCCAATATAAGAAGTAAAAACTTCATTCTTTGAAGCTAATTCGTTAATATGTTCAGCGAATTCGCGTTCTGTCATGGGTTCGGGCAGGTTCAACGGCTGCTTCAAACGTATGTTGGCCGGAATAGTCTGGTCAATCAGCTCGTCAAGTGTATTCACACCAACAGCTTTCAGCATATCTGGAAGATCTTCCGCTGTGATACCTACATGGCGATTAACAAATTTAGTTGTATCCATAAGTTGATATTTTTATAAGTAAGGATTATTTGATTTCTCATAAGCAATGGTTGTCATCGGACCATGTCCCGGATAAACAACCGTTGAGTCAGGCAAGGTAAATAATGCCTTGTGAATAGAGTCAACCAACTGCTGAGCATTTCCGCCCCAAAGATCTGTTCGCCCGATGCTGCCAGCAAACAAGGCATCGCCTACAAAGACACACCCTCGTTCTTTCTCATAAAAGGCAACACTGCCGGGAGAATGTCCTGGAACAGCTATTACTGTCAGTTTAGTATGGCCGAAACTAATCACATCTCCTTCGTTCAGATAAGCTCCGATAGCAGTTTCTTGTATGTAGGGTAATCCGAACATCACTGCTTGCTGGCTGATAGACGGTAACACGACGGTATCTTCCTGACAAACTTCTGGAAGAAGTCCGTATTGCTGATAAACCAAAGCGGCACCCATCAGATGATCTACATGATAATGGGTGCAAAGAAGGTGCTTAATGACTAATTGCTGTTGGGTGATGCATCCTTCAACTTGAGAAAACTCTTGTCTGTTCATGCATCCGCAATCTATAAGAACGGCTTCCTTTGTTTCGTCATATAACAAATAGCAGTTCTCTCCAAAGAAATTAACCGTGAATTGTTTGATCTCCATCATAGCGGTACGTAAACTACTTTTTTGGTTTTGAAGTATTCTTCAGAGAATGTATCTGACAGGTCCAATTGGATAGCCTGGTTTTTGAACGGTAGTATTTCATGTGCCAGTTCGCCTCCTTTTAGACAGATAAGCCCGTTGGGCAAAGCATTGATCTGTTCTTTTCGGATATTCTTCCGGACGATTTTTACAAGATCAGCGAGAGGCATGACTGCCCGGCTTACTACGAAGTCGAATGCTTGTTTTTCTTCTTCTCCCCGGCAATGACGGAATGTTACATTCTGTAATCCGATTGCTTCAGCGACGGCTTGTCCGACTTTAATCTTCTTTCCGATGCTGTCAACCAGATGAAACTTAACATTTGGAAATAAAATTGCCAATGGAATTCCCGGAAATCCACCTCCTGTCCCTAAATCCATGACGGATGAACCGTCTTTAAAATGCAACATGGCCGTAATGCCTAATGAGTGCAAGACATGATGAAGATACAGGTTCTCAATATCTTTTCTGGATATAACATTGATTTTAGCATTCCAATCAGCATACAGTTCATATAAAGAGCTGAACTGCTTAATCTGCTTTTCATTCAAATGTGGAAAATATCCTTGCAGAATAGCCAATTGCTCGTCTACACAGGCAGGACGAATAGGATTGTTATCTTGTTCCATATTTATCAATTATCATATTATAAGCCAGCTAACGATGCGATCGGACTCTCTTTCTTCAATAATAATTGTACTTCCTCATAAGGAATATGTACATGAATCGGACCGACTACGTATGCTGCTATTTCGTATTCATTAAATGTATAAGTAATTCCTGTTTCATCAACCAGGAAGTTATTGTTTGGATAGATCTCGTCCACACTAAAGAATCCCATGTTTTCCAATTCTTTTGGATCGGTAACATTATTCTGTTTGGCTATTTGATTTACCAGAATTTCAGCCAAAGCTTCTTGATAGTTATCTGTGAATATATCCTCTTCAGTCAGTTTTTTCCCACTTTTTAAGTCTATGACAAAATGATTATAGGCATGAGCACCGTGAGCTCCTCCAGTATAATTCTCAAAGTTTACCGTAAAACAGATTAAATCATGCTGATTGAACTGAATCTGGTTAGATGATAATTCATAATAAGAGAACCAGGCACCAATAGGTGTTCCGTCTTCAGCTCTTTTCAGTTCTTCTTCGTAATCTGGTTCCAGTTCCTTATATGCTGCCAGATAATCGTTTGTGTATTTAGCTACGGCATCTTGAGGCGATAAGTTTTCGTATGCTTCACCAAAATAAGCCAGTACAAATTGTTTCTGGATATCGGCCAATTGACTTTTCTCTACAGAAACAGGATAAATGAATTTAATTTGCAGGTTGCAGTTTGGATTCTCCGGATTATCCAGCAAATGATAAGTCTTATCAACCAGAATTGAATCGAATTTAACAGCATTGTCTGTTTCCTTTTGTGAGGTATACTGACAGCTGGTGTGCAAAACTCCGAAAAAGACCAAACTGATTATCGTTTTCAGAAGATGTGTTTTCATTCTCTCTATATTTTTATTGATTTATGCAAATGTACGGGAATATTACCGTAAAACAAATAAAAAAGGTTGTTCCTTTCTTGAAAAGAACAACCTTTATGATCTCTTATTATTTCTCGATGCGAATACGAGCATCCACGGCAAATAAACCTCGATCGGTTGCAACCAATGGATTTATATCCATTTCTTTTATTTCATTTGCAAAACGAAGTAATGTGGATAGGCGAACAATTAGATCAGCATATTGTTGTTCATCAATTCCTTTTTGCCCGCGTGTACCTTTAATAATCGGATAACCCCGCAATGAATGAATCATAGAGAATGTTTCTTCATAGGATAGTGGCGCAAGACCATAGCTGACATCTTTCAATACTTCCACGAAAATACCACCTAAGCCACAGAATACAATATGACCGAACTTGTTTTCATAGGTAGCACCTAAGAATAATTCTTGGCCTTTCAACATCGGTTGAACCATGATGCCTGTTACTCCAGGCAACTTCATCATACGCTCATATTCGAACAGTAAATGTTCATCGCACCGGATATTTAAGGCAACACCACCAATATCACTTTTATGTACTGGACCTACCACTTTTGCTACTACTGGGTATTTTATTTTACGGGCAAAAGCCAGTAATTCTTCTTTGTCGCTTGAAGTAAATTCTTCTACCAATGGTATATTCGCAGCTTTAAGTAACAAACGAGTTTCTTCTGGACTTAGATAGCCCTCTGATGGCAGGCGGTCAATAATCCTTCTTACTTCCGGAACATCAACTCCATAAAGCTGAATATCCGTACTTGCTGGTTTCGGAGTATTAAGGACACGTGCCAAGGCAGTACCAAGTGTTACTTCATCCGAGAAATTGACATGGCCTTTCTTGATGAAGCTTTGTACTTCTGGACCGGCTGTTACAATAGAAGGTAATACTGGGAAGATTGGTTTTCGGCATTCTTCCATCTTCTTGTGAAGTACTTCATAAGCATCATAGAGTTTAACCAATCCCGGACTACCGAAAATAACCATCATCAAATCGATATTATCGAACCGGTTCTCGCAATAGTCAATAGCGGTTGCCAAGTGCTCTGGAGTTCCTGTTCCGATGATATCAATTGGATTACCAACGGCTGCTCCTGGATATAACTTACTTTTCAGTTCTTCTGCAATAGGTCCGTTTAGATCTGGAACATTCAATCGTCCTTTTGATAATGCATCGGCAAGCATGACTGCCGGTCCACCGGCATGTGTTACGATGGCACAATTCTTACCCTTTACTTCTTTTAGGGTAAAGATACTGGCGACAGTCGTTAATTCTTCACGGCTATAACAACGAACGATACCCGCTTTTCTGAATAAAGCTTCTACGGCTGAATCAGAGCTGGCAATGGCTCCTGTATGAGAAGAGGCTGCTCGTTTTCCTGATTCAGTACTGCCTGCCTTAATGGCTGTTATTCTGCATCCTTTCTTAATGAGAGATGATGCATGATATAAGAGCTTGTCCGGATCTTTGATCTGTTCGATATAAAGCATCTTGATTTTGGAATCGGTAGCAGCGTTGAAATTCCGGTCCATATATTCCAGAATATCTTCCACACCTAGTTGTTTGGAGTTTCCAACTGACCATACCGATGAAAATCTCAATCCTTTACTTAAGGCTGATTCGATGATGAATAGAGCTGTTCCTCCCGAACTGGAAATAAAATCAACACCGTCTGGATGAAACTCAGGAATCGGTTGGGTAAAGACACCATGGAAATGAATATTCATTAAACCGATGCAGTTCGGACCGATCAGCGAAGCTCCTACTTCGTTGATTATTTCCAGAATTTTGTCTTCAAGTATTCCTCCTTCTTTCGTTTCTTCTCCAAATCCGGCCGAAATGATGATAAAGGCTTTTACGTTTTTCTGGTGAGCCAGTACGTCAACTACTTCTACGCAGGCTTTGCTTGGAATAGAAATGATAGCCATTTCCGTTTCCGGTATGTCTTGGACGGAATGATAGGATTTTAAACCCTGAACATCTGTCTCTTTTGCATTGACTACATACAAACTGCCTTTAAATTTCCCATCTAACAGATTTCTAACCAGTCGTCCTCCGGGCTTATGTATATTATTTGAACCACCGACAACAACGATACTCTGAGGGCAAATCAACTCTCTGTTAACCATACATTCTTCGCTTTATTGAGTGAATAATGGCAAATATAGTGATTTATTCGAACATTTTGTCTATTCCACTAGGGTAATTTTCTTGATTAGTCGTTGTGGATTCTGACGATTTGTTAGCACAAGGGTCTTTATATTGTTCCGGAATCTCAAAATCTTCTTCTTCCGAATAACCCAAAGACTTATCAGCATAGACTTTTTGCATGAATAAACCATATACAGGTAACGCAGAAGCCGCTCCTTGTCCCCATTCCATCCGGTCAAAATGAATGGATCGTTCTTCACCTCCAACCCAACAACCTGAAACCAGATTTGGAGTAAAGCCCATAAACCAGGCATCAGAGTTATTTTGTGTCGTACCGGTTTTACCTCCCATCGGGGCTTTGATGTGATAACGTCCGCGAATACGTCCGCCTGTACCACCATCGATTACACTTCGCAGCATATGCAACATCTTGTATGAAGCATCTTCCGTCAAGACTTCATTGACTTGAGTTGTGAAGTTCGCAATGGTGTTACCGTACGAGTCTTCTATGCGAGTTACATATAAAGGTTCTACACGAATGCCCTGATTGGCAAAAGTTGAATAGGCACTAACCATTTCTCCTACTGAAACATCGGGTGTCCCCAGACAGACAGAAACGACTGGATCTATGTCACCTTTTAATCCGAAGGAATGTAATAAGCGGACAAATGTGTATGGCGATAACTTACTCATCAGGTAAGCGGTTACCCAGTTGTCTGAATTTTGTAATCCCCATTGGATGCTGACCATTTCGCCAATGCGTTTCTTATTAGAGTTTCTTGGAATCCATAATTTACCATTCTCATCTGTCAGTTGTTGCTGGACATGCAGCATTTCATCACAGGGACTGATTCCTTCGATCATGGCTAATGAATATAAATAAGGTTTAATGGTTGAGCCAATTTGCCGGCGTCCTCCATTCACCATATCATATTGGAAATAGTTGTAATCAATGCCTCCGACATAAGCTTTAACGTATCCGTTATGCGGATCCATCGACATGAAGGCTGAACGCAGAAAGCCTTTATGATAACGGATAGAATCCCACGGTGACATGATGGTATCAACAGGACCGTTCCAGGTGAATACACGCATTTCTACAGGCTTCTGGAATTCTGCCCGCATTTCAGCTTCTTTCATACCGCTTTTCTTCATCCAGCGATAACGGTCGGTCTGATGCATTGCACGCATCAGAATAGTATCTATTTCTCCTGTTGTAAGGTCTCGAGAGAACGGGGCATAGCTACGTCCTTTTTTCTCTCTTGTAAATTGAGGCTGCAGGTATTCTCCGATGTGTTCACGTACGGCATCTTCTGCATACTTCTGCATGCGTGAATCAATGGTGGTGTATATTTTTAAGCCGTCGGTATAGAGATTATAAAACTCACCGTCGGCCCGTTTATTTTTATTGCACCAGCCATATAACGGATTTGTTTCCCATGAAACAGAATCCTCCTTGAATTTCTGTTCTTGCCAAGAAGCGTAATTTTTCCGGTTCGGTTTTTTGGCCGTCAGCGTCATACGCAAGAACTCCCGGAAGTAAGGGGCTAAACCATCTTTATGGTCGATCCTCTGAAAATGGAGTTTCAAAGGCAGCTTTTTCAAAGAATCACATTCAGCCTGTGTGATGTATCCGGCTTTCTGCATTTGGTCAAGAACTGTATTTCTACGTCCGCGTGTGCGTTCGTTTCTGCGAACTGGATTGAAATAGGAGGGATTCTTGCACATACCTACCAGCGTGGCTGCTTCTTCGATGGTCAGTGTCTTCGGTGTTTTCCCGAAATAGACAGAAGCTGCCGACTGGATTCCAACAGCGTTATAAAGGAAATCAAACTTGTTCAAGTACATATTGATGATTTCCTCTTTGGTATAATACCGCTCCAACTGTACGGCAATTACCCATTCGATGGGCTTTTGGAACAGTCGTTCCATAAAGTTATCAGCGCTTGGCGAAAATAACTGTTTCGCTAACTGCTGGGTGATGGTACTTCCTCCACCACCGCTTTTCTGCATCAGAATGCCTCGCTTGATAATGGCACGGAATAGACCGATAGCGTCAATGCCGCTATGTTCAGCGAATCGGACGTCTTCAGTTGCAATCAAAGCTTTTACCAAGTCGGGAGACAAGTCGTTGTATGTAACAAAGATGCGGTTGTCTGAACTGTGCGCATAACTTCCTATTGTTTTTCCATCTGAAGAAATAACCTGTGATGCGTATTTGTCAATCGGGTTTTCCAATTGTTCCACAGGTGGCATATAACCGATTGAGCCATTGGCTATAGCTGCAAAAAGTAGATAGACGGCAACTATGCCGGCGATGAATAATGACCAAAATAGAATTAAGAAACCTTTTGTTACTTTTGATGCCATTGTATATTGGGTATTTCTATAATAACAGATGACAAAGATACGTATTTCTTTCCAAACTGTTTGTGCTTTTTAGGAAAGAGAATGAATAATACTTATATAACTGTGGGATTATAATAAAAGGTTTGCGTACTTTTGTATGACTAAAAAGGAAAACAATGATGTCAAGAAGAAAAATCAACAATTGGCACTTGATCAAAGGACAGCCTTTGACCGAGTTGGACAAGCAAGTGCTGTATTACCAGAATAAAGGACATTTGGTTCCGAAGAGAAGCCTGATAAAGACTCCGGAGCAGATTGAAGGAATCCGTCGTAGTGGAGTAATCAATACTGGCGTTCTTGATCTGGTTGAGCATGAAATTAAAGAAGGAATGTCGACGGCACAGATTGATAAGTTAGTTTATGAGTATACGATGGATCACGGAGCTATTCCGGCACCTCTTAATTATGAAGGCTTCCCGAAAAGTGTCTGTACTTCTATCAACGAAGTGGTTTGCCATGGCATTCCCAGTGAGAAAGAAATTCTGCGAGACGGAGATATCATCAATGTAGATGCTTCAACGATTTTAGACGGTTATTATTCGGATGCTTCCCGTATGTTTATGATCGGAAATGTTTCTCCGGCTAAACGCCGTCTGGTAGAAGTGACGAAAGAATGTCTGCAGATAGGCATGGAGGCGGCTCAACCTTTTGGCTTTGTAGGCGATATAGGTCATGCCATTCAGAAACATGCCGAGAAGAACGGGTACTCCGTAGTACGTGATTTATGCGGTCATGGCGTTGGATTGGAATTTCACGAAGAACCAGAAGTCACCCATTTCGGAAGAAAAGGAACAGGCATGCTGCTGGTTCCGGGAATGGTGTTTACCATTGAACCGATGATCAATATGGGACGTTATGATGTTTATATTGATGCGGATGATAACTGGACGGTATTGACGGATGACGGACTGCCTTCTGCGCAATGGGAGCATACTTTTGTAATGACGGATCATGGATTGGAAATATTGACCCACTGAATTAGGGCTTACAGAAAAGAATGTATGGCACGAATGTTTCACAGGGAGGAGTTCGTGCCATCTTTTTCTCTTTATAGCCGATAGGCAATTCCCAAAGAAAGGTAGATGTTATACATCTTATAGGATAAGCCTTCAAAATCTGATGGAAAGATAGGTACTAAGCCCCAGGAAAGTTGTGCGGTTGCTGCCATCTTCTTTGTAAAGAACCAGTCGCCCGACGCCATTATGCCAGCGTCAAACGAACGGACTTCATTAGCGAAATCATAAGTGGCACTTTCTACAGTGATCTTCTCTCCGGTGGGTCCGCCGTTGCGTATATAGCCGTCTGATGCTACGCCTTCAAATTTGGCATCATTCTGAAAGGCAACATAACCGCCCAAGCGTACAGCCCATTGGTCATTTGGCCGCCAGGCCGCCATAATAGGCAAAACTAAATAGTCGTTGCGAACATTGGTCTGATCTTTTCCGGAAAAAGTTCCTGTGAATTTACCGGCATGATCACCTTCTCCGACAACCAGGCTTGTATATAAGTATTTTACATCTGCTTCTACTTTCATTCCTTTCAAGTCGATGGCTAAACCGGTTGTAACTCCCCAATTTGCATCCAGCCATCTTGTCAGATGGAAAGCTAATGTGCCGCCAAATCCGGGTTTCCAATAGTTGATTTTACGGATTTCAGCTGGAATAGGAAGCGGACTTGTTCCCCCTAAGTTATAGGCTGCAAAGACTTTCTTTTCCCAATTCTGTCTGAATTCCTGGGAAAAAACAGAAGTGCTTACCGATAAAAGCAGCAAACAGGCTGCTATTCGTATAATCCATATATTTTTCATATTCATTTGTCCTATATTAATACTATAAACCCTTTTCATCGCCTTCAGTAATGATTTTTACGTCATCGACTACCAGTTCACTGCCTGGTGCTCCTTCGTAGCGGTCTCCCCAAAAGCTGGAAGAGAAAACAACTGCTAATTTATATTCATGCTTGCTGAAATCAATTACTTCGTCGTTCATCCGCTTGAATTCTATATCAAATGCCTGAAAGTCGTCTCCTGCTGTTGATGACCGGTCAGGAAGCATGGCCTGCAGGATGATATTAGGATGACTGTGTACATTTGTTCCATCCAATACTTGCAGGTTTTCATCGGTCCGGTAGAAAACGGCATATATGGCGCATGAATCTTTTACGCCCGGTTTTGGGTTTCCGTCCGAACCAATGTAATCACCCGATCCGGCTTTATATTTATACTTACCGGTAAAACGGACTGGTATCTGATTGAATGATCGGCCCAATTGCGTGGCTGTCAATGGATCTCGGAGAGCATTTAACAGATTCATGGTACCTGTGTATAAGGAACCTGCTACGATGGGTATGTATTGAAGACCTAAAATATTCCCGGGTCCTACTTTCGTTATCATTTTAGCTGCATAACCGTCATTGTGTGCGATTGCATACGTAGGATACTGTTCGGGTACCGGAAATTGCTGATACAAGGCAACACCCTGGTTACTGGTTGAAAAGATACTGTAGGTAGTACCATCATTTGTCTTTTGTACGGGAGTCGCGTAATGGAATGTGCTGTTTTCTTCCCAATAGGAAAAATCAAAGTTTTTCATCAGCGATGTATAGACATCTTCGTCTTGCATTACGATCATCTGTACCTGATAGTCGCGGGTATGGATGCCGTCTTGCGCTGTTACGCGATAGGTTACCGGTTCCGTAAAATCAACTGTTTCGCCGGAAGCTGGTGATACGGTTGAATACTCGGTGACTGTTATTTGCGGAGCTAAAGCGCTTCGGTCTGTATTTGGGTTTAACAGTACCTGAATTGTATTCTGGCCTTGGTTGATTACCGGGTCGCTAAACAGAATTTCAGCCGGGAGCGTAAATGACTCTATTTCTGCTTCCGGGCATAATGGCTCGTCTTGTATGCAGGATGTCAATCCTACACAAATCCAAAGGGTAGTGATAATTCCTCGTAATATTTTCATTTGAGCGATCAATTAAAATAATGATTCATGTATGATATGCTTCAATTAAATAAACAGGACAATTTGCCAATAAGTTGTGACTTTTTACACTTACCGTTCGTTTCTCTAAGCGAACAGGTCTTGTCCTTATTCAAAACGTATACTCCGGGCCGGACTTATTTGGGTAATCAGATAAGAAGGTCCTAACATCATTAACATGGAAATTGCCAGTGTCCCGATGTTCAATAATATCAGCGAGGTAAGGCTTAAATCTATAGGAACGGCATCCAGGTAATAAATGGTTGGGTCCAGCTTGAGAATATGGGTTGTTGATTGAAGCAGGCAAATGGCTATCCCGATTACATTTCCCCAAAGCATGCCTTTGCCAATGAGGAAGAATGATACATATAAGAATACTTTCCGTATGCTCCGGTTGTTCTGCCCTAAGGCTTTCAGAATGCCGATCATATTGGTCCGTTCCAGAATGATAATGAGTAAGCCGGAAATCATGGTAAAGCCGGCAACGGCCAGCATCAGGACAAGGATAACTACGACATTGATGTCGAGTACATCCAGCCAGCTGAATATCATCGGATTCAGGTCTTTAATGGAACGGACGTAATAGCTGTTGCCTTCGCGGTCTTGCCGGTTGGCCATTTCGAAGTAAAGATCTTCGGCTGTCTGGTCGAGCTGGTCATAATCGTGAACCAATAGTTCGACGCCGCTTACCTGGTCGTCGTCCCATCCGTTCAAACGTCTGACTTGTCTGATGTCGGCAAAGACAAACAGTTTGTCGTAGTCGGCAAAACCAGTTTCGTAGATGCCGGAAATGTGAAACTTCCGAACGCGGACTTCTTCGCCGACAAAGTAGGTGAGGAATGAATCTCCCAGTTTCAAGCCTAACAGGTCAGACAGGTATTTTGAGATCAATACGTCGGTTGATCGTTTATCCGGATCAAAATGTAGGATATCTCCTTCTTTCAGGTTTTTCTTCAGGAAAGTCCAGTCATACTGTTCGTCAACACCTTTCAAGACAATCCCTTGGAAATCCTGCTCCGTCTTTAGAATCCCCGGTTTGGTAGCGAAGGTTTCTACGTGAGCAATAGCCGGATTCGCAGCCAGCGCTTGCAACAAGGTATCCGAAAAGGCAATCGGTATGGTTTCGTAGGAGGTATTGTTGTCGAAATTGGATATTTGAATATGCGTACCGAATCCGATGACTTTATTCCGCACTTCTTTCTTGAATCCGATCACAATGGCTACAGAAAGAATCATGACAGCCAAGCCTAAAGCAATGCCAATCATGGCAATCCGGATAGCCGGGGGCGTAGCTTGTCTGTCACCATTCTTGTCGAAATGTATCTTTCTTGCGATAAATAGTTCCAGATTCATCCAGTTCCTTTTTGTTAAATGGTTCGGCCCGGATACGCTTCAAGTGCCTTTTGGAGTACGATCAGCGCTTTCGCCAGGTCTTCTTTTTTGAGCACGTAAGCCATACGTACCTCGTCTTTTCCTAACCCGGGTGTAGTATAAAAACCCGATGCCGGCGCCATCATGACGGTTTGTCCTTCATATTCGAAGTCACTCAAGCACCAGGCACAGAACTTGTCGGCATCGTCTACTGGCAGTTTTGCCACCGTATAGAAAGCTCCCATCGGAATCGGCGAATAACATCCCGGAATCCGGTTCAATCCGTCGATCAGGAATTTACGCCGTTCTACATATTCATTATATACATTCAGCATGTAGTCATTGGGTGTATCCAATGATGCCTCTGCAATAATCTGACCGATTAAAGGCGGACTCAGGCGGGCCTGGCACCATTTCATGACATTCTCTTTCACCATCTGATTCTTGGTGATCAGGGCTCCGATACGGATACCACATTCGCTGTATCTTTTGGATACGGAATCAACCAGTACCACATTGTTCTCAATCCCTTTCAGATGGAAGGCAGAAATATAAGGTGCGCCTGTATAACAGAATTCACGATAAACTTCGTCCGAAAATAAGAACAGATCGTATTTCTTGACAATATCACGAATCTGATTCATTTCCTTCTGGGTATATAGATAGCCGGTCGGATTGTTCGGATTACAGATCAGAACGGCTTTGGTACGCGGAGTAATCAGTTCTTCAAACCGTTCTACCGAGGGAAGAGCAAATCCTTCTTCAATGGTGGAAGGGATGGTTTTGATGACTGCGCCACACGAAATGGCAAATGCCATATAGTTGGCATAGGCAGGTTCGGGAACAATAATTTCATCCCCTGGATCCAGACAGGCCATAAACGAGAAGAATACGGCTTCCGAACCTCCGGTCGTAATGATAATATCGTCAGCGTCGACTATAATATTGAATTTCGCGTAATACTTCACTAATTTTTCTCGGAAACTGCGGATTCCTTCACTGGGCGAATATTCAAGCACGGTGCGGTCAATATGGCGCATCGCCTCCATCGCGACTTCGGGTGTTGGCACATCCGGTTGCCCGATATTGAGGTGATACACTTTAATTCCCTTAGCTTTTGCCTGATTGGCCAGCGGAACAAGTTTTCTGATAGGAGAAGCCGGCATATTGACTCCTCGTTGTGAGATATTCGGCATTATTTCTTAATTTTTGTTCATTTGAAACACAAAGATAGGGATTAATTACTAATCGCCAAGGTGGAACTGATTTTTATTTCTAAGTTTTCATTCTTGCTTTTTATGTTGGTCCAGCCGGATTATCATTAAGAGAGAATACAACATTCGTTAGCTTTGAATATAGAATACGTTATCTTTTGATTGTTTGACAGAAGTCGTAAAGCTTTTCTATATATGTGATAAAGCTTTATCATATATGTGGAAAAGCTTTTTGACAATTGTCAAACAATTACTTTCCAGGCAGAATCGAATCTCTTGCATACGTAGAACAGGCGACTATCTGGTGATACTCGGATAATTTTTAAGAAATAAAGGCTGATTATTCCAATATTTTGAATATATTTGTCCTTTCAAAGGATGATAATTACATTATTTACTTGTAAGTGGTAGTGAGATAGATGAAAATTGAATTTAATTCAGCCTATATACATTAAATAATTTATAAATAATAAAGACATGAAGAAAATTACTCAGTGGGTGATCGGAGCCTGCGCAGCGTTCGCGCTTATCTGTACTCCCGTATCCATGAACGCGCAATCTTTGTCTCCTTCAACGAAGTGGCATTGGGAAAAGGGAACGATTGTAATTGATACTCCTGAACGTCCTGCTGGTCAGGAACATGCTTTGGGAATGAAAGCTCCGAAGCTAAATGTTGTCCGTGTAGGTTTCGTCGGCTTAGGTATGCGTGGTCCGGGTGCGGTGGAGCGCTTTACTTACATTCCGGGTGTTCAGATTGTAGCGCTGTGTGACTACGAGAAAGAACGTGCCGAGAAATGTCAGGATATTTTGCGTAAGGCAAGTCTGCCGCCAGCAGCCATTTATTCTGGAGCTGAAGGCTATAAAGAACTTTGCCAGCGTGAAGATATTGACTTGGTTTATATTGCTGCTGATTGGGATCATCATTTCCCGATTGCCAAATGTGCACTTGAAAACGGTAAGCACACGGCCATCGAAGTTCCTTCTGCCATGAATCTGGAACAGTGCTGGGAATTGATCAACCTGACAGAAAAGACACGCAAGCATTGTATGATTTTGGAAAACTGCTGCTACGACTGGTTTGAAATGAATACCTTGAATATGGCTCAGCAGGGAGTTTTCGGTGAAGTAATCCGTGCCCAGGGTGCTTATATCCACAACTTGGATGATTTCTGGGATTACTATTGGAAGAACGGAAAAGAAGATAAGTTAGGCTGGCGTTTGCGCTATAATATGGAAAATCGCGGTGATGTGTACGCTACTCACGGCTTAGGCCCGGTTGCTCAGGCTTTGGATATCCATCGTGGCGACCGCATGACTACTTTGGTAGCTATGGATACGAAATCGGTTCATGGTAAAGCCTTGGTTGAAAAGGCTACAGGCGAGAAGTGCGACAACTTCCGCAATGGTGATCATACGACTACTTTGATTCGTACAGAAAATGGAAAAGTAATCGAAATCCAGCATGACGTTATGAATCCGCAACCGTATAACCGTTTGTATCAGCTGACTGGAACTAAAGGTTTTGCCAATAAGTATCCGGTAGAAGGTTATGCTCTCGATTCAGAACAGATGGCAGCATCAGGTGTTCAGCCGAAAGTTGATAATTTGAGTACACATTCATTCTTGCCGAAGGAAGAAATGGAAGCGTTGGTTGCGAAATACCAGCATCCGATCTTGAAGAAATACGGTGAGATGGCTAAGGAAGTAGGTGGACACGGTGGTATGGACTTCATCATGGATTCACGCTTGGTATACTGCCTGCAGAACGGCCTGCCTTTGGATATGGATGTATATGATTTGGCTGAATGGTGTAGCTTGGCTGAATTAGGTGCTATTTCTATGGATAACGGTTGTGCTGCCGTTGCCTTCCCCGACTTCACTCGCGGACATTGGAACGATGTAAAAGGATACAAACATGCGTTTGCTACTCCGGAAGAAGAAGCCGCTTCAATGAAGATCGCTGAAGAATTTACTGCGAAACAGAAAGAATTAGGCGCAAAAGAATGGGAAAAAATAGCCAAGAAAGAAGCTAAGGCTGCTAAGAAAGCTGCAAAGAAATAAAATATAGTAAGCAGTTGACAAGGGAACAAGGCTTTTGGGAGCAGTGTTCCCTTGTTTTCTTCTTGGCTCATCAAATTGTTAACTTTTTAATATTTATCTGACTGACCATGAAAATAAATTCTTTGTATTGGGCTTTACCCTTGAGTATATGGTTAGGATGCAGTTGCAGTTCTTCCACTACGGAAGGAGAATTGGAAACGATTCCTGTAGGATCAGCCTATTCTACCATAACAACCTTAAAGGCTTCTGATTATTTTCGGGAAGTAACATATATCCCCTTAGAAACAACCGACAGTGTTTTAGTCGGAAATGCTCCTTCCATACGTGTGGCTGGAAACCGTTTGATTGTCTCTTCGTCCCAAAAGCAATGTTTTTCTTTTAATAAATCTGATGGGCGGTTTGTAGCATCAGTCGGACATATCGGGAATGATCCGGAAGGATGTCGGGAACTGACCGGCTGGCTCGATGCGGCAAACGGATATCTTTATTTCTTGAAGGGTGACGGCGTTTCTGCTATTTATGATACAGATGGGAATTTTGTCGGCACATCGAAAGAAGTAGAATTAAGTGATGGCTTGTTTGGGATTGATTCGAATGATTACTTAGATAAGCAAACCTTGGTGAAACACACATCTGCTACTGCCACAAAACCCGACCGAGTCATTCTTTATCGTGATACAACTTTGCTGGCTTCTTTTCCCTCTCATGGAGAAGAAAAAGCCATTGTTTCCGGAAACCAAGCCGATATTGAAAGCATTGCTGTATTCCAACAGGCATTGATGGGGCATTCAATGATTTTTATCCATTACAAAAATGGAGATGAAATGGGGCTCATTCCAACCGAACATCCTTTCTGGCACGTAGGCAAAAAGCTTTATTTTCGCGAGCTCTTCAATGATACCATTTATCAGGTGACAAAAGACGGTTTATTGCCTGAACGGCGGTTTGATTTCGGAGCTATGACGTGGAAGCGGGAAGACAGGTATGACGCGCAGAAAGACGACGCTATCTATCCGTTGGAAGTCATGGAAAACGACCGCTTCTTGTGGTTGCGTTTTGTCGTCAATCTTTATCGGCAAGACAAGCGAAAAGCCTATAATGCGCTTTATCTGAAAAAAAGCGGAGAGGTAAAGGTGGCAGCTTACGAAGAAGGAATGGAAAACGATCTGAACGGATTCTTGCCTTTACAACCTACTTTTGTAACAGCTGATGGCGAATTTGCTCAGCTAATACCGGCCGAAACAATAGCAGAATGGTTTGAAGAGCATTCGGATGCAGCAGAACTTCCAGCTGAAATACAAGCTTTAAAAGCTATCAGGGCGGATGATAATCCGGTGGTTGTCTTGATGAAATAAACTGGTGGAATGGATAGATTCAGTGTCTATATAAAAAAAGAGACTTTGGCGTGGGGCCTAAGTCTCTTTCTTATAGGGTAAGTAATTGAATTTACTTGTTATCTGCCAAATAAGAATCAGGAACAACATCAAAGCCAGATAAACGATTGTTGTTGTTAGTTACGTTGATCAATGCAACATATTTACGATATTGTTCTGTATTCAGCACCTTTTTCATCAACTTCAAGTTGCTGTAGATTGCTTTCTGCATCTTAGCTTCTTTCTGATCATCTGAAGCACGCAGACTTGCTTTCTGCATTTCGTGGAAGTAATCGTTGATGTTTTCTACTTCCTTAACCTGATCAGATGTTAACTGCAAATAACAGCTCAACTGATATGTATTTGCAGAGAACGGAAGTTTTTTGTTACTTGCAAAACTAACTGTTGCGCTCATTAATACGGCTGCAACGAATAAACCTAAACGTTTCATAATCAATAATCTTAAAATAATTAAACCTAAAAACAACCTAAAATATAACCTAAACTCATTCTACCAACATCCAGTGTTGATATCATTTCTTTTTTCGAAGGCAAAGATATATAGATGTTTTATAGCATAACTATCTAGCACTATTAATAAATGTAAAATCGTTGTTGTAATTGATATATATCAAGGATTATGGCTTTCTATTTACAATTGTATAGCTGAAATAAGCAGCTAAATGAGATTAATTCGCCATAATTACCATCATTTTGTAATGTCATTGTAATATCTTATGCTTCTCATAGGAGGCTTTTGTCCAACGCCAGTAAACCAGTAAAGAGATTACGCAGCAAAATGACCCAAAAAGATAAGCAGCCGACAAGTTAATATGCGCAGAGATAAAACCAGCCAGAAGCATACCAATACCGACACCCACATCAAATGAAGTCAGATAAGTAGAAGTAGCGGTTCCACGTAAGTTATGTGGGGCGACATTGACAAATAAGCACTGAAATGCAGGTACGCCAGTGCCAAAACCAAGTCCAATGAATAGGGCAGAACCATAGAATACAGCTGGATCATGGATGGTAGCAAATAAAGCAAAGAATACAATCAGACAAATAATGGATGAAGAAGCCACTTGATGTATCTTCCCGTGATCGACCAGACGACCAGAGATTAATCTGGAAATGCCTACGCCGATAGCCATGAACACAAAGAAATAACCCGGTTCTGTAATGCCGATTTCTTTTCCATACAATACGACGAATGAGGTAATCATGCCGTAGGGGATAGCAATCAATATATAAGCTGCAGCAGCTGGCAATGCTGTCAGCAGAATAAAACGGTCTAACGAAAAGGAGGGACGTTTTACGGGTTTACGAGCCGGATATTGGATGAACAGGACAGAAAGTATGCCTGCTAACGAAATACCCAAACAAATCCAGACGATGGATGAAAAGCCGTGGTGGGCGTATGCGGCAACTGCTACCAGTGGTGCCAGTGACATGCCCAGATTGATCGTTAACCCATAGAAACCCATTCCTTCTCCTCTTCGGGCAGAAGGAATGACATCTATCGTAATGGTGTTGCCGGCAACAGACGTTAACCCCATGAAACCGCCTTGCAGAAACCGAATGATCAATAACAGACTTAGAGCTGTAAAGAAATATCCGAAGAAGAAGAGTCCGAATAAAGTAAAAGCAAACAAATACAACGGCTTTCGGGAAAAACAATCTACCAGATATCCTGAAAAAGGACGCACGCATAGAACGCCGATCGTGTAACTGGACAATGCAATGCCGACTTCTGATTTTCCGATACCTAATTCTTCCGTCAGATAGACTGGCATCGTAGGCATCAGCATGTAAAAGGCAAAATTCATCAGAAAGTAAGAAAAGCAACATTGTACGAAGTTACGATTCCATAAAACCGGTTTGTTCGATGATTCCATATTGATCCTGTTTTTCAAACCCATTCACTCAGTTCCAGCCAGCGCATTGTCTTTTCATCCAGTTCTTCCATTAATTCGGAGATGCGGGCCGATTTAGCCAACAGTTCATCGGTCGATAAAGTACCGCTGCTCATGGCTGTTTCCAATTCTTTCTTTTCTGCTTCCAGAGCCGGTATTTCAGCATCGAGGGCTTCAAATTCTTTCTTTTCCTTGAAGGTCAGTCGCCGTTTAACTTCTTTTTCCGGTTTCCGACTCTTTTCTTCTGCCGGAGCCTGCTTGCTCTGCAAAGCTTGTTCCTGTTGTTTCTTCAGCTGATCCTGTTCCTCTTTCCATGCCCGGTATTGCGTATAATTGCCCGGAAAGTCTTTGATATCAGCATTCCCGCGGAATACCAGCAGATGATCTACTACTTTATCCATGAAATAGCGGTCGTGCGATACAACAATTACGCATCCTTTAAAGCTACGCAGGTATTCTTCCAGTACATTTAATGTGATAATGTCAAGGTCGTTCGTAGGCTCGTCTAATACCAAGAAGTTCGGATTGCGCATTAATACCGTACAAAGGTACAAACGGCGTTTTTCTCCGCCACTCAGTTTATAAACATAGCTGTGCTGACGGTCGGGAGTAAATAAAAAGTAATTCAGGAATTGTGCGACACCCATCTTGCGGCCGTCACCCAAATCGATATATTCAGCAATGTTTTGAACAACATCAATCACTTTCATTTGTTCGTCGAACTGTAAACCTTCCTGACTGTAATAACCAAAACGGACTGTTTCTCCGATATCGAAGTGTCCGCTGTCTGGTTTCACTTCGCCCAACAGCATTTTTATGAAAGTAGATTTTCCGGTACCGTTGTTCCCTACAATTCCCATTTTTTCATAACGGGCAAACGTATAATTGAAATGGTCGGTAATCTTTAAGTCGTCAAACCGTTTGCATACATCAACGGCTTCGAATATTTTTGAGCCGATGTACGATGCTTTTACATCTAAGTTTACATGGCCCGCTTCGCGTTGCTGGTGCGCTTTTTTCTCCAGTTCATAAAAGGCATCAATACGATATTTGGCCTTTGTCCCGCGTGCTTGTGGCTGACGGCGCATCCAGTCCAGTTCTTTCCGCAATAAGTTGCTTGCACGTTCCACTTCTGCATTTTGTGCATCAATGCGTTCCTGCCTTTTTTCGAGGTAATAGCTGTAATTGCCTTTATACTGAAAAATTTGCTTTTGATCTATTTCTATGATTTCACTGCATACACGGTCCAGAAAATACCTATCATGCGTCACCATCAAAATACTGATAGTTGAACGGTTCAGATAATCTTCCAGCCATTCTGTCATTTCAAGATCCAGGTGGTTGGTCGGCTCATCCAGAATAATCAGTTCCGGCTCTGTGATCAATACATTGGCCAGAGCGACACGTTTTAGCTGTCCACCGGAAAGACTTTCCACCTTTTGTTCCAGGTTGTGAATCTTCAATTCGCCCAAGATTTGTTTGGCTCGCTGCTCATAATCCCAGGCTTTCAGGCTGTCCATTCGTTCAAGCAGGCTGTTCAATTTATCGGTATCATCTTCCACCAAAGCCTGTTCGTATTCAGCCAATAGCTGTACAGTCTCATTTTTAGAATAAAAACAAGCCTGCAGAACGGTTAATCCTTCTGGATAATGTGGCGCCTGCTCAAGATAACCGACACGCAAATCATTCCGGAAGACAATAGAACCACTGTCATAATCTTCTTTTCCGGCGATGATATTCAACAATGTTGTTTTTCCAGAACCGTTTTTGGCAATCAAACCTATTTTTTGTCCTTGCGCTACACCGAAAGTTATATTCTCGAAGAGTACTAAATCACCAAAGCTCTTCGTTAATCCATCCACTTGAAGAAAACTAACCATTCAACCTAAATTTAAAATGTTACGCAAAGATATATGAAGCGAATCAATTTTAGGGGCAAAAGGGGAAGAAAAGCGACTGGTAAGCTTTAAATTCGAAACTAATGGAATTTGATTTTGAAATTAGTGAGAATCATTTTAGATTCTCGTATCATTGTAAGCAGATCCGTTGGAAGTAAAAAAAGGTTACGATAACTTTGATCTGTTATCGTAACCCGTACATTTTATAAGTTGGTTAGATATTGTTTTTATTGCAAAGTTGCAGCAATAGCATCTACCAGTTTCTTGACGTTGGCATTGTTAGGGTTAAGTTCTAAAGCTTTGTCCAAGTAACCCTTAGCTTCTTTCAGTTGTTCATCAGCCTTCGCCTTTTCAGCTTTATATTTATCGGGTTCTGTTGTAGCCAGTGGAGTCACTTTCTGCAAAGTCGTTGCTCCCTGATTATACAACATGGCACCTAAGCTATATAAAGCACCTTCCTGATATTTCTTGTTAGAAGCGATCAATACATTCTTGTATAAAGCTTCAGCTCCTTCGATATCGCCTTTCTTTTGAGCAGCCTGTCCTTGCTTGATACAATATGAATACAGTAATTTTTCCAAATTAGCGTTTCCTGGAAGAGCTTTCAAACCAGCTTCAACAGTTGATACGAATTCTTCTGTTTTGTTCAGGTTACGATAAGCCATTGCTTCACCCGTGTATGAATCGTCCAAATTGTAGTTGTATTTTACAGCCATATCGAAATATTTGGCTGCTTCTTCGTACATCTTTGCCTGATTAGCGCTAAAACCACAGTTGAAAATACGAACGGTATCTTTGTATTCTGTCAATTTTAAGTACTCACCATATTTGGCTACGGCTTCAGGGTAGTTCTTTGCTTTTAAGGCAGCATCACCTTCATCTCTTAACTTGTCTGCATCTTGTGCGAAAACATTTCCTATGCTTAAGCAAAATGCAACTAATAATACAATTTTTTTCATGGTTAATCTCTTTATTTATTTAAAACGTCGGCTAATATAGATAACTGATAAGAGATATCCAAACCTGTTATGCTTTTTTAGCTTAAAAGAAAGTTTGAGTTTTACAAATTCATAATTCTTTTCTTTTACACAAAATACTTGCTTCGTAACCGTTCCGGAACAGTTTGCAAGACATCTGGGCTATCCGTTCAATCTGTTGTGCTGCATATTCGGGTTGAATTGCTTCATCAAATGACACAGGTGCAGAATGAATGGAAAAGCAGGAGACGAAAGGATTCTCATCTATTTCTTCATTTTTTTCCTGGCAGTTTCCTGTCAGTATAATAACGGGAATCTGATATTTCTGGGCCGATCTGATAATCCCGTCTACAACTTTCCCCTGTGAAGTCTGCTGGTCAACTTTCCCTTCTCCGGTAATGATCAGGTCGGCATCATGAATTAACTGATCGAAATTCAGGTACTCCTTTATCTTGTCGATGCCAGGTGTTAAATGAGCTTGTAGGAAAGCTACGCAGCCACCGCCTAATCCTCCTGCCGCACCAGCACCGGCAATGTCCTGAACATTTATCCCCTGTTTAGCCTGAATCAGTTTGGCAAATGATCTTAATCCGTCATCCAGCAATTTGACTTGCTCTTGATTGGCTCCTTTTTGTGGGGCAAATACAAAGGCTGCACCATTTTCTCCATAAAAAGGATTCTTGACATCCGTAGCAACTTCTATGTCGCAGGTCTTTAGTTGAGGTAATACCTGTGATGTGTCTATTTGGCATATTTGAGATAAACAGCTACCACCGTCGCCCGTTTCTTTTCCCTGCTGGTCGAGGAAACGAAATCCCAAGGCTTGTAACATGCCTATACCGGCATCGTTGGTAGCACTTCCTCCAATGCCCAATAAGATGTGCTTGCACCCGTGTTGTAAGGCATCAGCTATCAACTGTCCGGTACCATACGATGTCGTACGCATTACATTCCCTTCTGCCCAGGGAATTAGTGGTAATCCACTTGCTGAAGCCATTTCGATAACAGCCATCTGACGTTCTGGAATCCAGCCGTACACCGCTTCGACAGGCGAGCGTAATGGACCTTGTACTCGACATGTTATTTTCTTTCCTCCCAGCGCACGGGTTAAAGCCTCAACAGTTCCTTCTCCGCCGTCGGCAATCGGCAATTTACAGATTATACCATCTTTCCATACTTTTCTAATGCCTTTTTCGATGGAGTTTTCCAATGCTTCTGATGAAAGACAACCTTTAAATGAATCAATGGCTATTACTATTTTTCTCATGTTCTGACAAACTGATAACAGTTTAAATAAAAAAGAATACAGACAGACCTGCTTTTGCAAATCCGTCTGTATTCTTTTCATCTTAAATAATATGATGGGGATTATAATCCCTGGCCATGGCAGTTTTTGTATTTCTTACCACTTCCACATGGGCACAGATCATTTCGTCCGACACGCTTTTCTGCTCGAACAGGACCTTGAGCTGCAGTCGTTTCACCTTCTGCTCCCGGTTTTTCAGCCCGGTACTTACTCATATCTTCACGTTCCTCTTCTTTGGCTTTCTCTATTTGAATGCGCTGGCGAGCTTCTGCAGCAGCTTGGATTGCAGCTGCCTGTTGGGCTGCCATTTGTGCTTGCATGGCTGCACGACGAGCTTCCAGTTCTTTGCGTTCTTCTTCCGTTACGGTGTGAACCGGAATTTGTCCGCGCATCAGGATAGATACAGTTTTACGGTTCATAACATCTACCATGTCTTTGAACAAGTTGTATGATTCCAGTTTATAGATCAATAACGGATCCTTATGCTCATAGCTTGCATTCTGAACAGAATGACGGAGTTCATCCATTTCACGCAAATGTTCTTTCCAAGCTTCATCAATTGTCAGCAATACCGTTCTCTTCTGGAATGCTTTTACAATACTCTTCGATTCTGTATCGTACGCTTCTTTTAAGTTACATGAAATATTGTACATACGTTTGCCATCCGTGATAGGAATCATGATGTTTTCGTAAGTAGCACCTTGGTTTTCATATACTTGTTTGATGACAGGATTTGCAACCTGAGCCATTCTTTCCATACGCTGCTTATAGGTTGCCAATGCTGCTTCGAACAGTTTCTCTCCCAAAACGTTTGCTTTCATTCCTTTGAATTCATCCTCAGTAAACGGAGGTTCCATAGCAAATGTCTTGAACAGTTCCATCTTGAAGCCTTCATAATCTAAGCTTTCTGCAAACTGATCGGCAATAGCAATGGCGGTATCGTAAATCGTATTCAATACATCCAGTCCAATACGTTCACCCATTAAGGCGTGACGACGGCGGGTGTAGATGACATTACGTTGTGAGTTCATGACGTCATCATATTCCAACAGGCGCTTACGGATACCGAAGTTGTTCTCTTCAACTTTCTTTTGTGCCCGTTCAACAGATTTACTCAACATAGAGTGTTCCAGAACTTCACCTTCCTTGAAGCCTAATTTATCCATCAGATTGGCAATCTTCTCAGAAGCGAACAAACGCATCAAGTCATCTTCCAATGATACAAAGAAGACTGAAGATCCCGGGTCTCCTTGACGACCGGCACGACCACGTAACTGACGGTCAACACGACGGCTTTCGTGACGTTCCGTACCGATAATTGCCAAACCGCCGGCTTCTTTTACTTCTTTCGACAACTTGATATCCGTACCACGACCGGCCATGTTTGTAGCAATGGTAACTGTGCTGCTTTGTCCGGCTAATGCTACGATCTCAGCCTCCTTCTGGTGTAACTTCGCATTCAATACATTGTGCTTGATTTTGCGGAGTGTCAACATACGGCTCAATAATTCGGAGATTTCAACTGATGTTGTACCTACCAGAACCGGACGACCTGCATTTGTCAGACGAACGATCTCTTCTATAACGGCATTATACTTTTCACGTTTTGTCTTATAGATTCGGTCGTTCATATCAATACGGGCAATCGGACGGTTCGTTGGAATAACAACCACATCCAATTTATAGATATCCCAGAATTCTCCGGCTTCTGTTTCGGCTGTACCTGTCATACCTGCCAGTTTGTGGTACATACGGAAATAATTCTGTAGCGTGATTGTTGCGAAAGTCTGTGTAGCCGCTTCAACCTTTACACGTTCCTTGGCTTCGATAGCCTGATGCAAACCGTCAGAATAACGACGACCATCCATGATACGTCCTGTCTGTTCATCAACAATCATTACCTTGTTGTCGATGACTACGTATTCATCATCTTTCTCAAACAGTGTATAGGCTTTCAATAGCTGATTGATTGTATGTACACGTTCGCTCTTAACAGAATAGTTGGCCAGGATTTCATCTTTCTTTGCCTGCTTTTCTTCTTCTGTACCTTCCATGTGGTCAAGCTGAGATAACTCGGTCGCAATATCCGGAAGAATAAAGAACTGTGGGTCGTCTGAGTTACCCGTCAGCAAGTCGATACCTTTATCTGTCAGTTCGACGCTATTATTCTTTTCATCGATGACCATATACAGTTCATCAGTTGCTTCGTGCATGTGACGCATGTTCTCTGACATGAAGTATTCTTCTGTCTTTAACATCTGTGCTTTCACACCGGGTTCGCTCAAGTATTTAATTAAGGCTTTACTGCGGGGATAACCCTTGTATGCACGATATAATTGGACTGTACCTTCTTCTACTACTTTCGGATCGTCGCTTGCCATTTTCTTTTTGGCTTCGATCAATAATTTCTGGCACAGTTCCTTTTGTGCGTTTACTACGACTTCTACATTCGGGCGGAACATTTCGAACAGTTGTTCTTCTCCACGTGGAATAGGACCGGATATAATCAATGGTGTACGGGCATCATCAATTAATACGGAGTCAACCTCATCGACAATAGCATAGTTATGTTTTCTCTGCACTAAGTCTTTAGGACTCGTGGCCATATTGTCACGAAGATAATCGAAACCGAATTCGTTGTTGGTACCGAAAGTAATATCTGCCATATAAGCCTTACGGCGAGCATCTGAATTAGGCTGATGTTTATCAATACAATCTACGGATAAACCGTGGAACATATATAACGGGCCCATCCATTCAGAGTCACGTTTTGACAAGTAATCGTTCACAGTAACAACATGAACACCGTTACGGGTCAAGGCATTTAAGAAAACAGGTAAAGTAGCTACCAGTGTTTTTCCTTCACCGGTTGCCATTTCAGCAATCTTACCTTTGTGTAAAACGACACCACCAAACAACTGGACATCGTAATGAACCATATCCCAAGTTATTTCATTACCTCCAGCCATCCAGTGATTGGCATATATAGCTTTATCTCCTTCTATGCGGACAAAATCAAAACGAGTTGCTAAATCCCGGTCGAAATCATTTGCTGTTACAACTACTTCTGGGTTTTCGGCAAAACGGCGTGCTGTATCTTTTACGATAGCAAACACTTCAGGAAGCACTTCGTCCAGAACAATTTCCATCTTGTCTGTGATTTCTTTCTCAATTTTGTCTACTTCGGCCCAGATAGCTTCACGTTCTTCCAGTTCTTTGCTGTCAATACCTTCGCGCAGAGAATTGACTTTAGCGCGTTCATCCGCTACGTAATCTTGTATGCGCTGTTTGATGGCATCGATACGACCACGCAGTTCATCATTCGAAAGTTCTTTGATTGACGGATAGACGGCTTTTACCTTTTCTACATACGGAGTGATTTCCTTCAGGTCACGCTGTGACTTATTACCGAACAACTTCGTCAAAAATTCATTAAATCCCATATTTTTATTGAATTGACAATTGGCATTTCTTTCCTTTATTTATGCCAATTGGATAGTTACTACTTTGAAAAATTATAATGCAATGGAAGGTTGATCGTCAGTTATTCTAACGAATTGGCTATTGTCCATTACCAACAGCCAATTCCCGAAGTGGTAACGATTGTGAAGCATTCGGTGGTCTGATTCTTAGGATATAGGTCACAGACGGAGCAACTTCCGTAGCTTTTACTTCCCGGTAAATACGCTCTGGCTTTAGGCCGTTACCCAAGAAAATCAATGGCGTAAGTACTGCATTATTTCGAATTACTTTTACTTTTTCTTTGGGATCATCTTTATTGATTTTCCAGCCTGGCTGTAATTCAATAATTAAATCGCCCCGCTTTAGGTGATGAGTACCTTGACGGAATTTGGCGGTTCCTTCATTCCAGTCGCCAAACACCAGACTGTTATCTGTTGTTACATGTTGAACTCCACTAAATTCTTTTATGAAGGCTGCTGCTTTATTCTGTACTTCTGCCAAATCCAGTTTCGCATCTTCGATAGCTTTCCTATTCAGATAAATTTGGTTATTATAATAACCGGTTACCCAGTTGGTCTGCTGACCATAGATAGCCATCATATACATATTTAATAAGGCGACGCAGCGTTTGGGATGAAACTCACCTCCTGTTACGTAGGAGTCCAGTTCCTGCGTATATTCCTCTTCGCTTTTATAATAGCCGCTACCCGTAAATACGACCAGGGTTTTAGAAAGTCCTACTTTTTTGTCGATGGCATCTAATAATTGCTCGATGTCTTTATCCAGTTGGCAGTAGGTATCTTGAATTTCGTGGGTATATTCCTTATTCATATTACCCAAGAAGTTACCTGCATAGTAGGTAACCGAAAGCATATCGGGTGCTGTTCGTGTACCGAATCCGGCGTATTCCAGAAACTGCATGGCCAGACGGTTTACTTCTTTATTGACAAAAGGAGTCGTCTTCAGTCGTGGATAGCAGGCAACGTCACGTTCGTTGAAGGTATATTTGAAAGGAATTTCGTCTAAGGTATACGGAAAAGCGTTCAGCTTGTCAAGAGGTAATGACGGCGTCCATACCATTTTGTCCAATCGTGCCGATAGAGATTCGGTACCGCTGTTATACCGCTCTACATACCAGGGAACGCTTTTATAATAGGTTGTAGTTGCCCATTTCCCATTTAGGTTGTCAATCCAGAATGCTCCGTTGGCTGCATGGCCAGCTGACAAAATGGCGGCTTCTACATTAGGGGCAATAGCATATACGTCACTTCTTCCTTTGGAGGCAATTTTCAGTTCATCACCGATAGTAGAACTGAACAATGCTTTTGGAGAATAGTTTTCACGTGTGTAGTTTCCCAAATAAGAAGAGTCCCATAAAATAGAGATCTCTTTTTCATTGGAAAAATCATACTTGTAATTTGAAGATATGCCATTAAAGCATGGATTGGAACCGGTAAATAGGGTTGCAAAAGCGCTGGCTTCGTCTAAATTAGAAAAGTCAAAGCGAATATTCTGGTAAACTTTGCCTTCATTGAATAACCGTTTAAACCCTCTTTCGCCGAATGTATTGTAAAAATACTCAATATAATCTCCTCGCAACTGATCTACAGTGACGCATACCACCAATTTAGGAACCTGTTGCTGAGCTTCCAAATTGGTGACTGCCAGAATTGCAATCAGTGAAGACAATATTTTTCGTACTTTTTTATCCATGTTTACTTATGTATTCTCCTACAAAAATCAGGCCAGAATTTATTTTCTGTGCCTGGATGTATGCTTCCTCTGCTTATTTCCTTTTTTCTATTTCCTCTCTCTTACGAAAATAACCAGCAAAAATAACCGAGGCTGATCGTATCCAAAGCGTGAGAATCAATGGAATAAAGGCTGTATTAAAGTGTTGCGGTAAGAAATACCAGCTTACCAGCATCAGCATAATCGCCGCAAAGTTAATAAAATGATAATAATATCCAGCTATTCTTGCTTTTTTTACGATACTAAATGGTAGAACGAGTAGTTGAAGCGGATGCAACCAAACCATTGTCCAGTTAGGCCATGTACAGGGATGTTCGGATATGAAACCTAAAAAGAAGAGGACACATCCGGACAAACCGGCTATCAGAAATAACACACAATCCAAGCCCCAAAGATGGATGTGACGTTTGGATTCCCATACGGTCAGGATACCTACGACTAACCATAAAACGATTGCACACAATAGAGGTGTGCACCATTCGGTTGGGGCTTCCTCTGGTTCGGCTTCCAAAACATTAGTTTGGCGGACCAAAGGACGGGTTGAGCCGTCGTCGGAGATGATAATTGCACTGGCAACAGCTTCTTTCAGATATTCCGGCAAGAACAACATTTCGTGGGGAGTCATGATTCGATCCGTAGGACTTCCCAAAGCCAGGTCACATCCAAAAGTCAACCAAGCATGATTTCGCGTACAGTGGTTGATTACATCCCGGAAGGTCAGGGGCTCAGGTTTCCAGCAATAATCGACTTTCCCTGATAGATT
Source organism: Parabacteroides sp. AD58 (assembly GCF_023744375.2). Classification (NCBI taxonomy): domain Bacteria; kingdom Pseudomonadati; phylum Bacteroidota; class Bacteroidia; order Bacteroidales; family Tannerellaceae; genus Parabacteroides; species Parabacteroides absconsus. The sequence continues at coordinate 3,739,597 of NZ_CP146284.1, forward strand.
GTTTTCTATCAGTTGTGCCGGTCGGGTGGCACAATTATCGAAAAAGAAATTATACCGGTATTCTCGGTTTTTCGGTTCATAGTTTTTCAATAGAGCTCCCCATATCCGCTCTTTCTCGACTGGCGATAAATTCAAGATCTGTTCTGTAACCGTACTGCCTCGTAATTGATATTCGACAATATAATCGCTATATTTCATTACTCCTAACATGTAATCCGTTTCACCTTTGGCAAACCGGTATATGAAATTGGGCTTTTCGAAACTGAAGATGCCATAATTGAATACCAAATCCATATTTCGAGGCTCGTCTTTCAGTCGGAGAGCAGCATGACCGTAAAGGGTAAATACTTCTCCTTCATACGGAGAGCTTGTCAGCAGGCTGATCTGTGCTTTTTCACTCAAAAGCTGGGCATAAACAGCACTCTGAATGAAAAGCAATCCCACCACTAATAAAAGAATCTTTTTCATGCTTTTTATTAAAGTAAAAGTGGATATGTCCAGTAGCATCTGCTTTTTCTGACGAAAGAACATCCTGAAAGCGTCTGGAACTAATCCTGTTTTCTGGATACAAAGTAACCTAAATTCTGTCACATACACAAAAGAATATGTAGTGCAACAACAAGCCTATGCTAATTTCGGTCCAAGTGTCCGGATAAACGCTTTTTGAAACTCCCGTATTTTAAATTGGATTTTAACGAGAATCGTTTTTGATTCTCGTTGGAATTATTCTCAAAACAAACTATAGAGAAAGCAATGACATGAATAATGCGGAAGATGACAGATGGGCTGGTGGAAGCAAATATGTTTGATTGATTCTCATTTTAAGGACTGAGAAAACATAGATCTCTAATACCTTATTATATATAAAAGAAATAAATTATAGGTTTTTTTGCCCTAATTATAATGATGTTAGAAGGAAAAGAGCACTGTTAAAGTGCAAGTAGAAACAAGTCTTTAATTGATATTTGAAAGAAATACTTATATTTTCCTTTTAAATTCTTTGTTGGTTAGAATTATTATTCTACATTTGCACCGTCAAACAAACATAAAGACAAAAGAATAAAAATGTTGAATATTTCTTTGCATATTATCTTGGTCGTGGTCCTGCTAGTCATTAGTTGGTAAAGAGAAAGGTATGCAAGATACGAATAAAGTGACAACGATATTTCTTACAGCCTTTCTCTATTCGGGGAAAGGCTTTTTTCTTACTAAGAAATAAGAAAGAGATTGAGACTTAAGAAACGCAATAAAGAAGGAGTACAGATATGAAGAATCCGTTAAGAAGTTCCTTCAGTACTGAAGGACGCCGAATGGCAGGGGCACGAGCCTTGTGGTGTGCCAATGGAATGAAGAAAGAGCAATTCGGAAAACCGATCATTGCTATTGTCAATTCATTTACCCAGTTTGTTCCGGGTCACGTACATTTGCATGAAGCCGGGCAGATCGTCAAAGAAGAAATTGAAAAGTTGGGATGTTTTGCAGCTGAATTCAATACCATTGCTATTGATGATGGTATAGCCATGGGGCATGATGGAATGCTTTATTCTCTTCCTTCGCGTGATATTATTGCTGATAGCGTTGAATATATGGTAAATGCTCATAAGGCAGATGCCATGGTTTGTATCAGTAATTGTGATAAAATCACTCCGGGCATGCTGATGGCTGCCATGCGATTGAATATACCAACCGTTTTTGTATCGGGAGGACCGATGGAAGCGGGTGAATGGAATGGTCGTCATCTGGATTTGATTGATGCCATGATTGAAGCAGCTGATACTTCTGTCAGTGATGAACAGATTGGCGAAGTAGAACGCCATGCTTGTCCGGGTTGTGGGTGTTGTTCGGGTATGTTTACGGCTAACTCGATGAATTGCCTGAATGAAGCCATTGGTTTGGCTTTGCCTGGTAATGGTTCTATTGTGGCTACACACGCAAACCGGGTACAGTTGTTCCGGGATGCTGCCAAACTGATTGTCAAGAATGCTTATAAATATTATGAAGAAGGAGATGAAAGTGTCTTGCCACGTCAGATTGCAACACGACAGGCCTTCTTGAATGCCATGTCTCTTGATATAGCCATGGGCGGCTCTACCAATACGGTTCTTCACTTATTGGCAATAGCTCAGGAAGCGAATGCTGATTTTACGATGGATGATATTGATATGTTATCTCGTAAGATTCCTTGCCTTTGCAAAGTAGCACCGAACACTCTGGTTTACCATGTACAGGATGTCAATCGGGCTGGTGGTGTTTTGTCAATCATGCATGAGTTGCTGAAGGCCGGATTAATTGATGGTTCTGTTAAACGTGCCGACGGCTTGACATTGGCAGAAGCAATAGATCAATTCGGAATTACTTCGCTGCATGTAACGGAAGAAGCGTTGAAGAAGTATAAAAGTGCACCGGGTAATCGCTTCTGTATTACGATGGGTGCGCAGGAGAATTATTATCAGGAATTGGATACCGACCGTTCGGCTGGTTGTATCCGTGATGTTGAACATGCTTATTCTAAGGATGGAGGTCTGGCCGTACTGAAAGGAAACATCGCTGTTGATGGTTGTGTTGTCAAAACTGCCGGAGTTGATGAAAGCATCTGGAAGTTTGCGGGTCCGGCCAAGGTATTTGATTCACAAGACGCGGCCTGCGAAGGAATCTTAGGCGGTAAGGTCGTTTCGGGAGATGTGGTCGTGATTACCTATGAAGGGCCGAAAGGCGGTCCGGGAATGCAGGAAATGTTATATCCGACTTCCTATATCAAGAGCCGTCATTTAGGTAAAGAATGCGCTTTGATCACAGACGGTCGTTTTAGTGGAGGTACTTCCGGTTTGTCTATTGGTCATATTTCTCCGGAAGCAGCTGCGGGAGGAAATATCGGATTGGTAAAAGATGGTGACATTATTGAAATAGACATTCCTAACCGTTCGATACGGGTACGACTGACAGATGAGGAATTAGCTGAACGTCGGAAAGCAGAGGAAGCCCGTGGAAAGAAAGCGTTTACTCCACCGTTCCGTCAGCGTGAAGTATCGAAAGCTCTGAAGGCTTATGGAAAGATGGTTTCGTCGGCAGATAAGGGAGGAGTAAGAATAATTGAAGATTAAGCTAAATCGAAGAATTATATATGAAAGAAACAATAACAGGCTCAGAAGCGTTAATGCGCTCATTGGAACATGAAGGTGTAAAGACTATCTTCGGTTATCCGGGAGGAGCTATTATGCCGGTTTATGATGCATTATATGATCATTTGGATAAGATCCATCATATATTGGTTCGTCATGAACAAGGTGCTGCTCATGCAGCGCAAGGTTTCGCACGTGTATCCGGAGAAGTAGGTGTTTGTCTGGTAACAAGCGGCCCGGGAGCAACTAATACCATAACAGGAATTGCTGATGCCATGATTGACAGTACGCCGATTGTGATGATAGCTGGTCAGGTAGGTGCCGGCTTTTTAGGAACAGATGCTTTTCAGGAAGTAGATCTGGTAGGTATAACCCAGCCTATTACGAAGTGGAGTTATCAGATTCGGCGGGCAGAAGATGTAGCTTGGGCTGTATCGAGAGCTTTTTATATTGCCCGTAGTGGTCGTCCGGGTCCGGTTGTATTGGATTTTGCCAAGAATGCGCAGACCGAGATGACAGAATATGAACCGATGGATGTTGACTTCATACGTAGTTATGATCCGGATCCGGAAATTGATTATAAGGAAGTAGCCGAAGCGGTTGCGCTGATTAATTCGGCGAAGAAGCCGTTGGCACTGGTCGGACAAGGAGTTGAATTGGGAAATGCCCAGCAGGAATTGTTGGCATTTATTGAGAAAGCTGATATTCCTTGCGGATGTACCTTGTTGGGACTTTCTGCTTTACCTTCAACTCACCGGTTGAATAAAGGTATGTTAGGAATGCATGGAAATTTAGGTCCGAATGTGAAGAGCAACGAATGTGATGTCTTGATTGCAATCGGTATGCGTTTTGACGATCGTGTAACAGGAAAGCTGGAAACCTATGCCAAGCAGGCGAAGGTAATCCATTTGGATATAGATCCATCTGAATTGGGTAAGAATGTCCCGGTTGATGTTCCTGTTTTGGGCAATTGCAAGAAAACATTGGCTTTACTTACGGAGTTGATTCAGAATAACCGGCATACCGAATGGATCGAAAGTTTCCGTCAGTATGAAGAGACAGAATTCAATCAGGTAATACGTAAGGAAGTATTTCCGGAAGAAGGCCCGTTGAATATGGGTGAAGTTGTACATGTAATCAGCGAGGCGACCGACAACGATGCTATCTTGGTTACCGATGTAGGTCAGAACCAGATGATGGCATGCCGCTACTTTAAGTTCTCACGCCAGCGTAGTATTGTAACATCAGGCGGAATGGGAACCATGGGTTTTGGATTACCTGCTGCGATAGGAGCAACATTCGGTCGTCCTGATCGTACGGTTTGTGTCTTCATGGGTGATGGCGGTTTACAGATGACCATAGAAGAATTGGGAACCATTATGGAACAGAAGTCTCCTGTTAAAATCATCCTTCTGAATAATAATTATCTGGGAAATGTCCGCCAATGGCAGGCCATGTTTTTCAATCGCCGATACTCTTTCACTCCGATGATGAATCCTGATTATATGCAGATAGCTGCCGCTTATTCAATTCCTTCGCGGAGAGTAATTGACCGCTCGGATCTGCAAGATGCAGTTCGGGAGATGCTGGAAACGGATGGTCCGTTCTTATTGGAAGTTTGTGTGATAGAAGAAGGTTATGTATTGCCGATGACTCCTCCGGGATCTTCTGTCAATCAGATGTTATTGGAATGTTAATTCGGGAGGAAGTAGATTATGGAAAATAAGACTTTATATACAATTATCGTTCATTCTGAGAATATTGCAGGTATCTTGAATCAGATTACAGCCGTCTTTACTCGGCGGCAATTGAACATCGAGAGCTTGAATGTATCTGCTTCATCTATTCGGGGCGTTCATAAATATACGATTACTTGTTGGGCAACCCCGGATATTGTCGAGAAAGTTGCCAAGCAGATTGAAAAGAAGATGGATGTAATCCAGGCTCATTACTTTAAGGATGACGAAATATTTAAGCGCGAGATAGCCTTATATAAGGTATCCACTCCGGAATTTCAGTCGACTCCGGAGGCTTCGAAACTGATACGTCAATACAGTGCCCATATCGTAGAAGTGAATCCGGTCTTTTCAATTGTGGAAATGACAGGAACGAGCGAAGATATTTCTTCCTTGTATCAGGAATTGAGTTCTCTGAACTGTGTGCTTCAGTTCGTACGGTCAGGTCGAATCGCTGTTTCTACCAGCTGTTTCGAACGGGTGAACGAATATTTGGCACATCGGGAGGAAAGATATCAGAAGGAAAAGTAATCTGTAAATAAAGTGATCGTGTTTTTATGACGGAAGATGCTAAAATAGGAACTTATGAGTTCGTAGCTGAACCTTTCCATGTGGATTTTACGGGAAAGCTGACGATGAGTGTTCTTGGAAATCATTTGCTGAATTGCGCGGGCTTCCACGCTTCTGATCGGGGATTCGGTATGGCTTTCCTGCAGGAGAATCATTATACCTGGGTGCTTTCCCGTCTGGCTATTGAGTTGGATGAAATGCCCGAACAGTATGAAAAGTTCAGTATTCAGACATGGGTCGAGAATGTTTACCGTTTGTTTACTGACCGTAATTTCTCTTTGCTGGATAAAGACGGTAAAACGATTGGGTATGCTCGTTCCGTTTGGGCAATGATCAGTATGGAAACACGTAAGCCGGCCGATTTATTAACCTTACATGGTGGCAGCATCATGGATTATGTCTGTGATAAGGCTTGTCCGATAGAGAAGCCCGGAAGGATAAAGATGACGAGTTCGGCTCCTGTTGCCGAATATCAGACAAAGTACAGTGATATCGACATCAACGGTCATGTAAACAGTATCAAATATATTGAGCATATTTTGGATCTTTTTCCGCTCAGTCAGTTTAAGGAGAAAAGAGTTCGCCGGTTTGAGATGGCTTATGTAGCTGAAAGTTATTATGGGGATACATTAAGCTTTTATCAGGAACAGGTGAACGAAGATGAATACTTAATCGAAGTGAAAAAGAACGGTACCGAAGTAGTGGTACGCAGTAAAGTGATATTTAGTTGAGTTATTAATAAGGGCGGTGAAAGCCGTTCCAATTAAAAAAGAAAAGAAAATGGCAATAATGAATTTTGGCGGTGTTGAAGAAAATGTAGTAACCCGCGAAGAGTTTCCTTTGGAAAAAGCAAGAGAAGTGTTGAAAGATGAAGTCATCGCAGTAATCGGTTATGGTGTACAGGGTCCTGGCCAGAGCTTGAACTTACGTGACAATGGCTTCAACGTGATTGTTGGTCAGCGTCCGGGTAAGACTTATGATAAAGCCGTAGCTGACGGTTGGGTTCCGGGTGAGACTTTGTTCGGCATCGAAGAAGCTTGCGAAAAGGCTACAATTATTCAGGTGTTACTTTCTGATGCAGCTCAGATCCAGTGCTGGCCGATGATCAAGAAACATCTGACTGCAGGTAAAGCCTTGTATTTCTCTCATGGTTTTGCGATTACGTATAAAGATCGTACACACATCGTACCTCCTGCAGATGTAGACGTTATCATGATTGCTCCGAAAGGTTCAGGTACTTCTTTACGCCGTATGTTCTTGCAGGGACGTGGCTTGAACTCAAGTTATGCAATTTATCAGGATGCAACAGGCCGTGCCTGGGAACGTGTTATCGCATTAGGTATCGGTATCGGTTCAGGTTATCTGTTTGAAACAACATTCAAGAAAGAAGTTTATTCAGACTTGACAGGTGAACGTGGTACATTGATGGGTGCAATCCAGGGATTGTTGCTGGCTCAGTATGAAACTTTGCGTGAACACGGACACGAACCTTCTGAAGCATTCAATGAAACAGTAGAAGAATTGACTCAGTCATTGATGCCGCTGTTCGGTGAAAATGGTATGGACTGGATGTATGCTAACTGTTCAACAACTGCTCAGCGTGGTGCTTTGGACTGGATGGGCCCGTTCCACGATGCTGTTAAACCGGTATTCGAAAAACTGTATAACGAAGTAGCTTGCGGAAATGAAGCTCAGCGTTCTATCGATGCTAACTCTCAGCCGGATTATCGTGAGAAGTTGAACGAAGAACTTCGTCAGTTACGCGAAAGCGAAATGTGGCGTACTGGTGCTGTTGTCCGTAAATTGCGTCCGGAAAACAATTAATAAGAGTCCTTTTTGGAAATTAGATAAGGAATCAGCCCGTGGTTTTGAAAGGAACCACCGGTTGATTCCTTTTTTATTGTGGCAAAAGGCAGATGAGGATTCATGTGCCTTTGTAGATCGCTTTTCATGTTATTTATAAAGAGAAACAGGCAACATTTTGTAATTTTGTCTGGTTTTTATAGCAGATGAGGATGAAAGAGAGATTTGTTGCCCTGTTTTTATTTTGTGTTTCTTGTTTTATGCAGGCGGCTGATTCGCCCAAGTATGAAATTCGGGCCGTTTGGTTGACGACAGTTTATGGGTTAGACTGGCCTCGCTTTGCCGCGAATTCTGAACATTCCCGGAAGGCTCAGCAACAGGCTTTGAGTGACATGCTCGACCGTTTGCAGGAAGCTAATTTCAATACCGTATTCTTTCAGGTACGGTTGCGGGGTGATGTCGCCTATCGTTCTGCTATTGAACCAATGTCGTTCGTCTTTTCTGGGAAAGAAGGGGTTTCTCCTGGTTATGATCCGTTGGCTTATGCGATAAAGGAATGTCATCAGCGAGGAATGGAATGTCATGCCTGGTTTGTTACTTTCCCTTTGGGAAAAGACGAGTTGATCCGTAAACAGGGAAAACAGTCGGTAGTGAAACGGCATCCAGAGCTTTGTAAGAAACATAAAGGAGAATGGTATCTTGATCCTGGTGTTCCCGGAACTGCCGATTATATTCTGTCGTTGGTGAAAGAGATCGTCATGAATTATGATATTGATGGCATCCACTTCGATTATATCCGTTATCCGGAGTCGGCCAATTCTTTTCCTGATAAGAATGTGTACCGTAAGTATGGCCGTAAAAAAGATCTGTATCAGTGGCGTCGGGATAATATCAACCGGATGGTCGGACAGATTTATGATTGGGTGAAAGGTGCTAAACCCTGGGTGCAGGTCAGCAGTTCTCCGTTAGGAAAATATAGCCGAATACCGAAAGTCCCCAATGCCGGTTGGACGGCTTATGAAAGTGTTTACCAGGATCCGAAAGCCTGGATGCAGAGCGGAAAGCAGGATATGATTGTCCCCATGATGTATTATCTGCATAAAAATTTCTTTCCCTTTGTCGATAATTGGGTGGAAAACAGCAATGGCCGGCTGATTGTTCCGGGTTTGGGCGCTTATCGCCTGGAAAAAGAAGAAGCCGACTGGGCTTTGACGGATATTACCGACCAGATTGACTATAGCCGTTATTATGGAGGAGCAGGCTGCACCTTCTTCCGTTGCCTCAATATCCTTTCGAATGAAAAAGGTATTTATGATGAGCTGAAAAATAATTACTACAAATATCCGGCCATGCTGCCTCCGCTTACTTGGTTGTGCGATTCAGTTCCGCAATCACCTTCCGAAATCCGGGTAGAACGCCTTGATGGTGAGTTGAAACTCAGCTGGACTAAACCTGCTTCCGAAAAGCAGGACCTGACGTATACGGTTTATTATTCCCTGACAGACACGATGAATACGGATTCTTCCAAGTATATTTTAGCCACTGGCATTCGGGGAACGGAATTGTATCTGCCTGTACAGTCTAATCGCGAACAAGGGTATTTGTTTGTAGTTACGTCGTCCAACCGGTATCATCTGGAAGGACGTCCTTCTAAAGAAACGTATTATTATTATTCGAAGTACGAAAAATAATGTTGCTTCTTCGAGATTTTAAGCCTTTTCAATACAAGATTTTTATCGTTTCACCCAGGTGAAACGATCTCTTCACCCTTGTGGAACGATCGTATCACAAGGGTGGAACGATCGTTCCACAGGGGTGAAGAAGTATAAATTTAACGTGAAAGACCAAATGTGGTAATTGATAGACCATAAAGACTTCACTAAAGTGGCAATTGGCTCAGATTAAGGCAGAAAGCCTGAAAATGAATTTTTCAAGGAAAAGGGAGGGAATATTAAAAGAAATGCACTTATCTTTGCGGCGATAAAAATTTTTGTTTTTTGTCAGGATAGATGCAGCGTTTTATTAACTAAATTCATCATTCTAAATGTTGGTTCCCGTAAAAATAAAAGGAAGAACTACAGGCGAATGAAGGCGTGAGGATGGACGAACAACAACTGATAGCGGGTTGCAAAAGCAAAAACCGATTGGCTCAACGGGAATTATATGAAAAATATGCTCGTAGAATGCTGGCGGTATGCTTACGCTATGTCAATGACATGGAGACGGCCCGTGATTTGTTGCAGGATGGATTCGTAAGGGTGTTTATGAATATACATTCGTATACTGGAACTGGTTCGTTTGAAGGATGGCTTCGGAAAATATTTGTGAACGGAGCTTTGGAATATTTGCGGAAATCGGATGTACTGCGTGAATCAACGGATCTGGACAGTTCGGCAGATCTGGTTCAGTCAGACAGTTCGGCAATCGAACATTTGTCGGCAGCCGAATTGATGAAGTTGATTCAGGAATTGCCAGTCGGGTTCAGAACGGTGTTCAATATGTTTGCCATAGAAGGTTATTCGCATAAGGAAATCAGCGAGGCTTTGGGCATAACAGAAAGTACTTCCCGTTCTCAGTTTACTCGGGCGAGGCAGTTATTGCAGAAACGGATAAAAGAATTGTACAAATGAAAAAGGTGGACCGGGATCATATTGATGATTTGTTTCGTTCGAAGTTGTATGACTTTGAAGTCGAAACTGCACCAGAAGACTGGGAGGCGATAGAAAAGCGGCTGGATCGTCCGTCCATTCCTTTCTATCGGAAGCATACATATCAGTGGTTGGCAGCAGCAGCTGTTGCCGTGCTGGTCGTTCTTTCTTTCGGTATTCCGTGGAGTAAAGATGAAGATGAACTGGTGAAGATGGCCATGGAAGTGAAGAAGGAAGCCGAAAAACAGGCGGTAAAAGAGGATTGGGTGGCTGCGGCAGAAGAAAATGATACGGTTGGAAAGCATGAGGCGGTAGTAAACAAATCTGTTACTCGTGCCCGGCTTTTGTCAGTTAATACGCGGAAAGCTGATGATCGTATTACAGATAAATCTTTAGAAGAGTTGATAGCAACAGCTTCAGCAGATACGGTAGAAACCGAGACAGTCGGAGAACAGGTAGCTGAATCTCCTGTTCAGGCTAAAGAATCAACTGCTGTAAAAAAACAGCCGGTGCAGACCCGAACCGTTGTGGAGGAACAACCTGCTCAGGCAAAAGCACAACCAAAGTCACGGAAATGGGGATTTGGAATGGGCGCCGGAAGTATCTCTGCCGGAAACAGCAGTTCGGTGAATGCCTTTGCGTTGAGAAGTTCTGCAGTGACGAATGAATATCTGTCGTTGATGAATGCAACATCAGCCTTTGAGGAGGTGCCGAAGACAGATGTGAAACATAAGATGCCATTGTCGTTCGGTTTGTCGGTAAGCCGTTATTTAAGTGATCGGTGGTCATTGCAAACGGGGCTTTCTTATTCGTATCTGGTTTCGGAATGGACTACCAATAAAACATACAGAGCTGAATCTGAACAACGTCTGCACTTCTTGGGAATACCGGTTAGTGCTACTTATAAGATAGCTGAATGGAATAAATTCTTGTTTTATGCTTCGGCCGGAGGAAAGGTAGAACTCAATGTTGCCGGGAAAGTATGTACGGATTTGTATTCTCCGGTTGAGAAACTGAAGTCGGTGACTGAGAAAGAACGGATGAAAGAACCTTACTTTTCTGTCAACGGCCGGGTAGGTGTCAGTTATCCGATCATTCGTTTTATAAGTGCTTATGCCGAAGTCGGCGCTGATTATTATTTTGACAACGGAAGCGATGTAGAAACGATTCATTCAGAAAAGCCTTTTTACGTCGGATTGCAGTTTGGTTTTCGTTTTGGATTTTAATAAGAACTAATAATAAATAGAAATGAAAAAATTAAGCTTTTTAGCGGCAGCGTTGGTGTCTGCCATGACTTTATTTACTTCTTGTCTGGGTAATGGTGGAAATACTGCAGATTTTTCTGCGACAGGAATTGTCTTCTTGAATGAAAAAGCGGGTTATATGGCGATGGTAGATGTGGGAAGTGCCTATTTTTACATTCCTGAATTGACAACTTCAGGTAATTTTGACGCCGGAAACTGTGTTGCTGTTGGAGTTCATGTGGATTATAATACGCCAGAGAATACAAATTGGGGATCAACGGGCTATCTGACCGCTTCGTTGACAACTACACCTACACTTATTGATCAGTATCGGGCATCGTTTATCTCTTCAGAAGCAGATACAACGATTATTTTAGCGAACGAAATTCCGATGGTAAGTGCTTTCCAGTCAAGCATGTTCAATAACTACGTACGTGGCTGGTTGATCTTCCCGTCGACAGTGAAAGCCGGAAGCAAGCAGACGCTGACATTCAAAATGATGTATCCGCGTGAATTGGAAGCCGTAGAAGAGAATGGTAAGCGGTATTATAACTTATATATGCGTGCTATGGCCGAAGGAGACGATACGGGTGCTTCCAATTCATCTATTATTAATGCATTTTATTTGAAAGATGTGATTGACCGTGCCAACTCAATAGAGAAAGCTGCAGGCAATAAGAGCTATTATTTGAGATTTAACTTTGTCAATGAATTGGATAAAGATAATAACAAACTGACTTGGGATTATGAAGAAGCCCAAATGTCAGTAACAGATGATAGTACTTCTAGGTAAGAAATCTTTTGTTCAGATAGATACAAGTCGTATTGGCAGGAGTTTTTCCCAACCAATACGACTTTTTTCTTTCTTTTTATTACCTTTGCCACCTATAACGAAAGGAATAAAAGGTAAATTATGATCAGAATAGGCTATGCGATTTCCTTACTTTTGGCTTTTGCTCTTGTCTCGTGTATGGGTGAAAGTGGAGAAGTCTATACGTATGGTTCGCAAGCAGGAGTCGTCCGGTTAACTCCTGAAAAAGTTATTCAGCTGCGTTCGGGAATACAGATCACTTCTTCCGATTTCCAAAATCAGGCGGTAGAAGATGGAGATTGTTGTTTGGTTGATTATCAGGTTAATTTCTCCTCTCCCGAAAATAAGGATTCTATTTATCAGGTGGATATTCTTAATTATTTACCCGTAAAAAACTGGCCTTTGAATCCGGAGCCAGATACGTTGGCTGTTCGTCTCGATGAATCTTATTTGGATGTTTCTATCGAAAGAGGAATTTATGTGGATGGATATTTCTTCCTGTATCCGGAATACAAGAAGTATTACCATACGCAGACAGATTCCTTTTCAATCTCTTATGATCCAAAGGCTGAGCCCGTTTTAGACGAGATAACCGGGCTTCGCTGTCTGCAGTTATACCTTCGTTCTACCTCTTCCTACCAGGCAGATGATACGGTATTTACTACTTCGACTGTTGTTCCTCAGGCTTTTCATATCAAAGACTTTATAGAAAACGCTGTCGACAGGGGATATGTCAGTGGTGATTCCTTGAATTTCCGTTTGGTCTATCCGGAGTATTTCTCGGAGGAAAGTGCTGTGTATAGTTGGAAATATTCAGATATTTATACAATTTTGTTGGATAAATATCCGGATAATTTGCAAAACGGTGCTAATATACTAAATTTGTAATTGAAAAGATTGAGAAACTATGTATAAGGAAATCGTAAAATTAGTGATAATGATGATTTCTCAACCGACAAAAACCTGGAAGATGTTGCAGGAGCGTCGGGAGAAAGATGAGCTGGAGACGGGTTCAATGCGATATGAAGCTTTCCAAAGCAATTATTTATATCCTTTTATCGGTGTTTTGACGGTAGCTGCTTTTTTCAGTGTCTGCACCCGTCAGGAGTTTGATATCGAACTGGCGTTAAAATCGGCCATTGTCACTTTTGTTTCCACTTTTGGTGGTTTTTATCTGGCTTCTTATTTGTTGAACGAACTATGGCAAGGCTTTTTCAAGAAAGATAAGAATTTGCCGTTGTGCCAGATGTTTGTCGGCTTTTCTTCTGCTTTGATGTTTACGTTGGATATTGTCTGGATGCTTTTACCCGATTTCTTTTTCTTGTATATCTTTATTGTATATACGTTTTATATCGTATGGGAAGGAGCAACCATCTTTATGCAGGTAGAAGAAACGAACCAGATGAAGTTTACGGTTTTTGCTTCTGTATTAATCATAGCGATGCCGCATCTAATAGAAAAAGTATTGATCTTGCTGATGCCGGGATTGCGTTAATAAAAAAGGAAGTCTATGAAAGAGAAATTCGAAAAGAATGTTTCTATAAAAAATAAACGTGCTACGTTCGACTATGAACTGCTGGATACCTATACCGCAGGTATTGTTTTGACAGGAACTGAAATTAAATCTATCCGGCAAGGAAAGGCGAGCCTGGTTGATACGTTTTGTATCATCGACAAGGGTGAACTATGGGTGAAGAATATGTATATTGCTGAATATTTCTATGGCACATATAATAATCATAGTGCACGTCGAGACCGGAAACTGCTGTTGCAGAAAAAAGAATTGAGGAAGATAGCCGGGGCAGTCAAGGCCAGCGGCTTTACGATCGTTCCTACCCGTTTATTTATTAATGACAAGGGATTGGCTAAATTGATTGTTGCTATCGCCCGAGGAAAGAAAGAATATGATAAACGTGATTCGATTAAGGAAAGGGATGATAAACGGGAAATGGCTCGTGCATTCAGGCATTGACAAGAGTCAATGCTTTTTTTGCATATAAATAGGACATCAATGTTCTGTATGACTATAGGATAATCATGACAATTTGAATATGAATAAAGAAACCTTTTTGAATCTTTTGCAAGAACGCATTCTTCTGTTAGATGGAGGAATGGGAACAATGATCCAAGGGTATCATTTGACTGAAGCCGATTATCGGGGAGAGCAGTTTGCTGCATTTCCCGGTATGTTAAAAGGAAACAATGATCTGTTGAGTATAACACGTCCGGATATCATTCGGGATATTCATCGGCAGTATCTGGATGCGGGTGCTGATATCTTCACAACAAACACATTCAATGCGAATGCCATCTCGATGGAAGACTATGGCATGGGGGAATATGTCCGGGAAATGAATTTAGCTTCGGCTCGTTTAGGGCGTGAACTGGCAGATTCATACATGAAAGAACATCCTGGAAAAACAATATTTGTAGCAGGTTCGGTAGGTCCGACCAATAAGACGGCATCCATGAGTCCGGATGTCAGTAATCCGGCTTATCGGGCAGTGACTTACCGGGATTTGTATGCTGCTTATAAAGAACAGGTAGAAGCTTTGGTTGATGGTGGTGTTGATATTATCTTGTTCGAGACAACATTTGATACGTTAAATGCCAAAGCCGGACTGGAAGCTGCTGAAGTGGTTCTGAAAGAAAAGGGAATCGACTTGCCGATAATGCTGTCTTTGACGTTGGCGGGACAGGGCGGACGGACGTTGTCCGGACAGACGTTGAAGGCATTCCTGGCTTCTGTTCAGCATACACATATTATTAGTGTCGGGTTGAACTGTTCTTTTGGAGCGGCGGATATGAAACCTTATCTGGAAGAGTTGGCCAATGTAGCTCCCTATTATATCAGTGCTTATCCGAATGCCGGATTACCGAACAGTTTAGGCAGTTATGATGAAACGCCGGAAACGATGGCCGAACATGTAAAGCCTTTTGTGGAAGAAGGGCTGGTCAATATTTTAGGTGGCTGTTGTGGTACGACACCGGCGCATATTGCTAAGTTTCCGGCTTTGGTTGCTGGTGCTAAACCGCATGTGCCTGCTCCTAAACCAGATTGTCTGTGGTTATCCGGTCTGGAGTTGTTGGAGGTAAAACCGGAAAATAACTTTGTCAATGTGGGCGAACGCTGTAATGTGGCCGGCTCACGCAAGTTCCTTCGCCTCATTAAAGAGAAGAATTATGAGGAAGCTTTGAGTATTGCCCGAAAACAGGTGGAAGACGGAGCGCAAGTGATTGATATCAATATGGACGACGGACTATTGGATGCCGAAAAGGAAATGGTAACCTTTTTGAATCTGATTGCCGCAGAACCTGATATCGCCCGTGTTCCGGTAATGATTGACTCATCGAAATGGAATGTTATCGAAAGCGGTTTGATGTGTGTGCAGGGAAAGAGTATTGTTAACTCGATCTCCTTGAAGGAAGGTGAAGCAAGCTTTTTGCAGCATGCACGTCGTGTACAGCAACTGGGCGCCGCTGCCGTTGTCATGGCTTTTGACGAGAAAGGTCAGGCTGATACATTCGAACGGAAAATAGAAGTCTGCCAGCGAGCTTATCAGTTGCTTGTAGGAATCGGATTTAATCCGAATGATATCATCTTTGATCCGAATGTGCTGGCGATTGCAACCGGAATGGACGAACACAACCGCTATGCATTGGATTTTATCCGGGCAGTCGAGTGGATCAAACAAAATCTGCCTGGCGCGAAAGTAAGTGGTGGTATTAGTAACCTGTCCTTCTCTTTCCGTGGAAATAATTACGTTCGGGAAGCCATGCATGCCGTATTCCTCTATCATGCGATAGCAAAAGGCATGGATATGGGTATCGTTAATCCTTCTACTTCCGTATTGTATGAAGATATCGAACCTGAATTTCGGAATTTGCTGGAAGATGTTATCTTGTATCGCAGGCCGGAAGCTGCGGAAGAGCTGATTGCTTATGCGCAACAGTTGCATGTCCAGGCACAGGGAAATACAGATCATCAGCAGCAGGAAGTCTGGAGAACGCTTCCTTTGGCAGATCGGTTGGAATATGCTTTGGTAAAAGGTATTGGCGACTATCTGGAAACTGACTTGCAGGAAGCTTTGCAGGTTTATCCGCGTGCTGTGGCTATTATAGACGGTCCTTTGATGAGCGGCATGAATAAAGTGGGCGATTTGTTTGGAGCCGGGAAGATGTTCTTGCCTCAAGTTGTGAAGACAGCCCGTACGATGAAAAAGGCAGTTGCCATTCTTCAGCCGGCTATTGAGGCAGAAAAAGAAACCGTTTCTTCTGCTAAGGCTGGTAAAGTCGTTTTTGCGACGGTGAAAGGCGATGTGCATGATATCGGAAAGAATATAGTTTCAATCGTCCTGGCTTGCAACAATTATGAGGTAATCGACTTGGGCGTGATGGTTCCTGCCGAGACCATCATCAAAACGGTGCAGGAAGAGAAACCGGATATTCTTTGTTTGTCGGGTTTGATTACGCCTTCTTTGGACGAAATGGTGCACGTAGTGGATGAAATGCAAAAGGCCGGATTACATATTCCTATTATGGTGGGCGGAGCTACTACTTCCAAACTGCATACGGCTTTTAAGATCGCGCCGCATTATACCGGAACGGTTATTCATGTATCGGATGCTTCGCAGAATCCGTTGGTGGCTGCCAAGCTGTTGAATCCGGCTACGCACGATGCTTATGTGGCAGATTTGAATAAGGAGTATCAGGATTTGAGGGAAACCATGGAAGAACAACAGGTCGAGCTGGTTCCGTTGCAGGAAGCGCGGGCGAAGGCTGTCCGGTTGGATTGGGATTCTTATCAGCCGGTTAAGCCTCGTCAGATGGGAGTGCATGTCCTTCCTTTCATTCCAATTGAAGAGATTATTCCTTATATTCATTGGACCTTCTTTTTCCATGCCTGGAGATTGACGGGACGGTTCGACGAGATTTCCCGTATTCATGGATGTGATTCCTGTCGGGCCATGTGGCTGGCTGGATTCCCGGAAAAAGAACGGGCTAAGGCTGCCGAAGCAATGCAACTGTTTAAGGATGCCCAACGTCTGTTGACTCGTCTGGCGAAAGAAAAGGTAGAATATTGCAAGGCTGTATATGGATTTTTCCCGGCAGTAAGTGACGGAGATGATATTTGGGTAAACGATCTTCGGATACCCACACTGAGACAGCAGGTAAAACGGGATGGCTGTTATAAATCATTAGCGGACTACATTATGCCGAAGTCGGCCGGAAAGAAAGATTATATCGGCGCTTTTGCCGTGACCGGTGGAGCTGGATATGAAAAGCTGAAGACTGAGTTTGAACAGGACAATGACGCTTATCATGCCATGTTGCTGCAGACATTGACCGACCGGCTGGCGGAAGCGACGGCAGAATATTTACACGAAAAGGTGCGGAAAGAATACTGGGGATATGCTCCGGATGAACATCTTTCGATGGAAGATATGTTTAAGGTGAAATATCAGGGTATTCGTCCGGCTGTCGGTTATCCTTCGTTGCCGGATCAGTTGTTGAACTTTGAGTTGGACAAGCTGTTAGATTTATCGCAGATAGGAATTCAGCTGACGGAAAACGGAGCGATGGCTCCGACCGCATCTGTCAGTGGTTTTTATTTGGCACATCCGCAAAGTGAATATTTCATGATCGGTAAGATTGATGAGGCTCAAGCCAAAGATTACGCGGCCCGTCGCGGATTGCCGGAAGAAACTATACGGAAAGTACTCAGCAAAAATATACGGTGAAAGCTTGTTTCTTTCTGTGCAGATAAAGAGCAAATAAAGACTGGATTTGCATAATCCATACATTTTTGTATATTTGCTGACTAAATTGTTTTAATTTAATATTCATCATGTCATGAAGAAATTTTTTGTATCTGCGCTGATGCTTGCATTCGCGCTTTCATCCGTCTCTGCAAAGGATAAAAAGAAGACAGAAGACGAAGGATATGTATTCACTACGGTGAAAGAGTTAAAGATAACTCCGGTGAAGAATCAGAACCGTACAGGTACATGCTGGTGTTTCTCTACGCTGGGATTCTTGGAATCAGAGTTGTTGCGTATGGGCAAAGGCGAGTACGATTTGTCTGAAATGTTTATTGTCAGCAAGAACTATAAAGACAAAGCTGAAAAGTTTGTTCGTCTGCATGGTAAATTAAACTATGCACAGGGCGGTTCATTTGAAGATGTACTTCAGGCTTGGAAAGAATATGGTATTGTTCCGGAATCAGTGATGAACGGTTTGCAATATGGTGAAGACATGCACGTTCATAATGAATTGGAAAGTGCATCACGTGCTTATCTGGATGAGATCATCAAGAATCCGAACCGCAAACTTTCTACCGCTTGGAAAAAAGGTTTTGATGGAATTATTGATGCTTATTTAGGTACAGCTCCTGAGAAATTTACTTACAACGGAAAGGAATATACACCGAAGAGCTTTGCTGCTGAATTAGGTATTAATCCGGACGATTATGTATCATTGACTTCTTATACACACCATCCGTTCTATACAGAATTCCCTATCGAAGTAGAAGATAACTGGCGTTGGGCTGATTCGTATAATCTTCCGATCGATGAATTGATGCAGGTATTTGACAATGCAATCAACACCGGATATACAATTGCCTGGGGTTCGGATGTAAGTGAAAAGGGCTTTACCCGTAATGGTATCGGTGTAATTCCTGATATCGAATCAATGGAACGCAGTGGTTCTGATCAGGATCGCTGGTTGGGTTTGAGTACTTCTGAAAAGGATGCCGAAATCAAGAAGATGATGGAGAAACCTTGCAAAGAGCTGGAAATTACGCAAGAAATGCGTCAGCAGGCTTATGATAATTACGAAACTACCGACGATCATGGTATGCAGATTTACGGTATTGCTAAAGATCAGACCGGAAAGAAGTTCTATATGATCAAGAACTCTTGGGGAACTGATAATAAATACAAAGGAACTTGGTACATCTCTGAGAACTTTGTGAAGTATAAGACAATGAATATTGTTGTTCACAAGGATGCTCTTCCTCAGGCTATCAAGGATAAACTTCATATCAAATAAGGTAAGATAATCAATAAGGATAGTTAGGCAGTTATTGCTTCATCTGTATTTTGGGATGAAGCGATAACTGCCTTTTTTATAAGGATATAGAACGGGAATATATTTGCTGCCTGTTTTTGTTCTAAAACGCGCCGGCTTTTCGGTAAAAGCCGGCGTGTTTTGATGAAAAGCCGGCGTGTTTTGGAATAGAAACTTACGGGAATCAAAAACGAAACCCGTGAGAATCGTTTTCGGTTTTCGTTGGTTTTGTTTGGAAAGGCATCGTCTTTTGAAGTATTTCTTGTTATTTGTTTGTTGAAAGATCATTCATGTCTGTTTTATTTTATTGGTTATCTGATAGATGAGGTGATTCAAGGTCCGTGTCTCGTCAAGAAGGGCGGATTGGAAGAAAATGGTTAGTGAATATAGATTTTACTTGAAAAAAGATCGATTGAAAAGAAAATAGAATTATCTTTACGGTAGATAAATTTAAGTAATAATTGACAAAAGGATAAATATCATGAAGTGGACAGGATGGTTGACTGCGATCCTTTTGCTGTTAGGCGGAGGATCGCAGGCGCAAGTGCAATTAAATCTGGAAGATGCTGTTGCGGGTAAGGTTATTCAGACAAAAGGTATGGGAGCGATGAGCTGGCTGAAAGACGGCGAACATTACAGCCGCGTGGAAGCCAATCCGGAACAGGGCGGTACGGATATCGTTTCTTATCGGGCGAAAGACAACGAGCGGGAAGTATTGATTCCGGCATCGTGGTTTGTCGATAAAGCAACAGGAAAGTCAGTTCCAGTAAGGAGCATCTCGTGGAGTGCAGATAACAGCAAGGTCTTGGTTTATACCAATACACAGCGTGTATGGAGATATGATACAAGAGGCGATTATTGGGTATTGGATTTGTCTGATAAAAGTTTCCGTCAGATCGGAAAGGATCGTCCGGAATCTTCTTTGATGTTTGCCAAATTTTCGCCGGATGCATCCAAGGTGGCTTATGTGTCAGAAAATAATATTTATGTGGAAGATCTCACATCTCAGTCGGTTAAACAACTGACAACGGATGGTAGCGAGACTATTGTCAACGGTACATTCGACTGGGTGTATGAAGAAGAGTTTGGTTGTCGTGACGGTTTCCGTTGGAGTCCGGACGGACAATATATTGCGTATTGGCAGAGTGATACCGAAGGTACGGGCGTGTTTGATATCATTGATAATGTAGATTCATTGTATCCCAAGATTCTTCATTTCCCTTATCCGAAGGCAGGAACGACCAATTCGGCAGTGAAGGTAGGATATGTACCGGTGAATGGCGGTGCAACAACGTGGATTGATATTCCGGGTGATCCGAGAAATCATTATATTCCACGCATGGAATTTATCCCGAATAGCAATGAATTGTTTATTCAGCAGCTGAACCGTCCGCAGAATACCAATAAGGTGTGGATTGCTCAGATCGGGAGCAGCCAGCCAAAGCATATTTTTACCGACGAGGATAAAGCCTGGGTTGAAACGAACGATCATATTCGTTGGTTGAAAGACAATCAGTATTTTACTTGGGAAAGCGAACGGAGCGGTTGGCGTCATTTGTATCGGGTGAGCCGCGATGGAAAAGATATCCAACCGATTACAGCCGGAGATTTTGATTATATCTCGACAGTGGGTATGGATATGAAGAAAGGGCTGGTTTATTTTATCGCTTCTCCTGATAATTATACCCAACGCTATCTGTACAGTGCCAAGTTGTTTGGTAAGGGAGAAGTAAAGCGGGAGAGCCCGATGGATGAGGCCGGCCAGCATAGTTATTCCATGTCGCCGACAGGAAAGTGGGCTGTACACACGTTCAGTAACGCCGTAACGCCTCCGGTGATAGATATGGTTTCTTTCCCGGGACATAAGTCGGTACGTATGATCGAAGATAATGCGGAAGCGAAAGCACAATACAAGGCTTTAGGACTGAACCCGAAAGAATTTGTAAAAGCCAAAAGTGGAGACCTGATGCTCGATGTATGTATGATCAAGCCTGTGAACTTTGATCCGAACAAGAAGTATCCGGTGATTATCGAAGTCTACGGAGAGCCGGCAGGTTCAACGGTTCAGGATGTCTGGTCTGGTGGAGATTTATGGAATCAGTATATGGTAAATCAGGGATATATTTATGTTAGTATCGAAAACCGTGGAGCCAATGCTCCCCGAGGCCGTGAATGGCGTAAATGTATCTATGGAGAAGTCGGAACCTTTGCGTGCGAAGATCAGGCAAGAGGTATTCAGGATCTGGCCCGTCAGTATCCGTTCATTGACTTGAGCCGTATCGGTATTACCGGCTGGAGTGGTGGCGGCAGCCAGACATTGAATTGTATGTTCCGTTATCCTTCGGTATTCCATACGGGTATAGCTATTGCCTTCGTATCTGATCAGCGTTTGTATGATACGATTTACCAGGAGCGGTATATGAATACACCTCAGAATAATCCGGAAGGATACCGGAAAGGTTCTCCGATTACGTATGCCAACGGGTTGGAAGGTAATTTGCTGTTAATCCACGGAACGGGCGACGACAATGTACACTATCAGAGCTGTGAGATGCTTGTAGATAAATTGGTAGAATATGGCAAGATGTTCTCGCAGATCAGTTACCCGATGCGTAGTCATGGAATCTATGAGCGTAAGGGTACCAGTCTGCATTTACGTAAATCGATGGCTAAGTACTGGCTGGAGCATTTGCCTGCCGGAGGTAAATAAAACCGGATAGTCCAACAAAGAGGAACCGATAAATGATCTATAATATGAATATGAAAAAGTGGATTTTATCAATGGGAGTATTGTTTATGTTATACGGTTGTGGAAGTGTCCCATTAACCGGTCGTAAACAATTGTTGCTGGTAAGTGACCAAGAGGTTCTGTCCGCCAGTTTGACGCAGTATTCAGATTATATGAAGACTGCCAAAAAGTCAACTTCAACCAAGGATGCCAGTATGGTGACTCGTGTAGGGAAGAAGATTGCGGCAGCTACTGAAGCTTATCTGAAACAGAATGGTCTGGAGAGCGAAATCCAGAATTTCTCGTGGGAATTTAATCTGGTCAAAGATGATCAGGTAAATGCTTTCTGCATGCCGGGAGGAAAGATTGTTGTATATGAAGGATTGATGAATCTGGTATCGTCGGATGATGAACTGGCTGTTGTGATAGGACATGAAGTGGCTCATGCCGTGGCAAAACATAGCAATGAACGTATGAGTCAGCAGATTGTGGCACAGTATGGAAGTGCTATTCTTAGTGCGGCAGTGGCAAATAAGAGCGCGGCAGTGCAGCAGGTTGCCGGTACGGTTTACGGATTAGGAGCACAGTACGGTGTGATGTTACCTTTTTCAAGGAAACATGAAACGGAAGCCGATTATATGGGACTTGTCCTGATGACGATGGCTGGTTATAATCCGGATGTCGCGGTTGGCTTTTGGCAGAAAATGTCGGCGGGATCAAACGGTAAAGTGCCCGAGTTTATGAGTACGCATCCCAGCGATGCGACTCGAATCGCTGATATTGAGAAAGCCTTGCCAAGCATCAAGGCCCAATATGGCAAGAAATAAATGATGTATAAAATGTGGGAATAACCTGGTCAGACGGTTATTCCCATTTTTTTCATTAGGAAGCAAGCATTCATGTTCTGTGCGATTCCAGGCCGCATCCGGTACGAAAAGCTGAGTTCTTCATTTTGGATGTCAGCTTCAAAACAGAAATTCTTGATTTGTTCGGGAAACTCTTGCTCCAAAGTTCCCAATACCAGGTCGTGCGTAGCAATGATGCCGCAACTCTGGTTGGCTATCAGTTGTTTCATTAAGGCTAATGATCCTTTTTGCTTGTCAATGGAATTGGTTCCTTTAAGGATTTCATCCAATATAATAAATAGCTTTTCTCCTGATTGCAAACGGTCGATAATCATTTTCAGCCGTTTTAATTCCGCAAAGAAATAGGATTCGTTTTCAGACAGCGAGTCTGAAGTCCGTAAGCTGGTTACCAGATGGGCAGGATAAACTACCAGTTTCTCCGCACAGACAGGCAAACCCGTACATGCCAGTAAATAATTGACACCGATGGTCCGCAGATAGGTACTTTTTCCAGCCATGTTGGCTCCGGTAATAATCAGGAACCAGGGCTTCCGGGGTATATCAATATCATTGGTTACGCAGATATCCGCTTTCATTAGCGGATGCCCGAGTCCTTTCCCTTGCATCTGGAAATATGTATCCGCTATTTCTGGATAAACATATTTCGGATGGTTGAAGGCAAAGTTACCTAAGGAATAGAACGCGTCGAAGGTTCCCAGCGTTTCTATCCAAGATAACATATCGGATTGATGCCGCTCTCTCCATCTTTCCAGAGCGATGGCGTGGCGAATGTCGCGTAAACAAAATAGATTCAATAGAACACCGGCCAGACTAAAGCGCTGGTTCAATGCTCCGATGTGGTGCGATAGTTGTTTCAAGGATACGGAAGCTGATTGGTTGTTACGTTGGAAACACTGTTTTAGCTGCCGTAATAAAGACGAGGAAAAATCTCTTTCTTCAATGCACTTGATCAGATTCGCATATCCATTGAATATAAGTTCCATTTTATCGACAGACTGATAAAGCCGGTTCACTTCTTTGGCACGCCAATAACCGACGACCAGACAAAAAGCTATATAAATTCCGAACCATTTCTCTGCTATGCCGGCCACAACATGACCGATTACTAATAATATCCAACCTATGGGTATGACCCAAATCATGATTCTCCAAAATGTGCTTTGGCTGAAGAACGAAGTTTCCTGACTCAGATCTTTCATCTTATGCAGGCTGTTGCTTTCCTCTTGAGCCATTTTCCCGTTGGTATAGAAATGTTGGAATTGTTCTGGCTGCTTGGCTAACTCCTGAATGGCTTCTTGCCGTTGATATATATCGTTTTTCTGGTCTAATGGCTGTTTGAGCCACGTGGCTAATCGCTTTTTTCCTTCTACGGTGACAGTCCGGTTGATAGCTTGGAAAAGAGATTTGTTCCCGAATAGGTCCAGATCTAAAGCGAAAGAATGTCCTCCTTCAATAAATTCCGAACCACCATCGAATGCCTGATAGTCGAGGTCAAGGCCCTTCAATTCGTTGGATACAAGTTCGCATCGGGTATCAATGTATTTCCGTTTGAAGAATAACCGGTTGTGGAAGATCATCAATCCGATGAAAGGTAGTCCGAAAAGTAAGATGATTCCAACGATAATCTGCCAGCCTTCGTGGTAGAATAAGTATAGGAGAAGCAAGGCTCCGATAACCAATAGTAATCGAATGGTTCCGATGATATGGATTGTCCGGTTCAATTGATTTTTCTCGATAGTAAGTGTATGTATGAGCTCTTGATAGTACGTTGATAGATTTTCCATTTTCCTTTTAGTCTGTTTTGAGAGAACAAATTTACAATAAAATCCAAAGTGCACAATAACGCGTACAAATAGAACACTTTTACATTTTGTCCGTTTTCTGGGCTGATTTTATTCTTAATAACTTTGGGTCCGTAAGAAAATAGGTTAAAGAGAGATGAAACGGTTTATTATTCTTGTGTGCATGTGTTTCTTTGTGTCCTTATCATGGGGGCAGATTTTGGAGGAGAAAAACGTAGACGTGAAGGTAAGGTACAATGCGGATAGTGTGCGTGCTGTATTAGACAAGATGCCTTATTTTACGTTGTTCCGTGATAACTATTTTTCAGGCGGTATTCCTTTAGGTACCAAGCCGACGGGCCATAATTCGGATGTAAAGTTTCAATTGAGTATTTCCCAAAGGCTGACGAAAAGTAAACTCCCTTTCGATTCTTATTTATTCATTCAATATACGCAGAAAGCTTTTTGGGATGTATTCCGTGAATCGCTTCCTATGCGTGATCTGAACTTTAATCCCGGAATTGGATTAGGACATCTGATTATCCGGCATAACAAATATATCGGAAAAGCTTATTTGATGTTGGAACATGAATCGAATGGGAGAGACAGCATCGATTCTCGAAGTTGGAATAAGATAACGTTTTCGTGTGCTTTGGTCTTAAATGATAATTGGGAAACACAGTTTAAAACCTGGATTCCAATTATTGATGGTGAAAACAATAAAGATATCCTGAAATATAACGGTATCTTTCAATTTGCGGTAAATTATCGGACTTGTAATAAACGCTTGCAGATTGGAGCCTTGATTACACAGAGGAAGGCCTGGTTTGGTTTTAATACGCAACTTGAATTAAGTTATAAGTTTAACAAACGGGAAAATCAGTTCTTCTTTATTCAGTATTATAATGGTTATGGCGAGAATTTATTGGAGTATAATCAATATAAAAACATGCTTCGGGTAGGCTTTGTGATCAAACCCCAAGATTTCAGTTTGTATTAACGGCCTGTTTAGACATAAAAAAACAAGTGTATCAAACCCATATCTCAATTGGTTCGATACACTTGTTTTTATATTTATCTGGAATTAATTCTGATCTTTCAGAATAACGTCGTGAGCTCCACCTTCTACAATTGAAGTAGAAGAAACCAACGTAATTTTAGCACTCTTCTGCAGCTGTTCAATTGTGATTGAACCACAACTGCACATGGTTGCCTTGATTTTACCTAAAGTTACTTCGAGGTTGTCTTTCATCTTACCTGCGTATGGAACGTAGCTGTCAACACCTTCTTCAAATTTCAGTGCTTCATTTCCGCCCATGTCATAACGCTGCCAGTTTTTAGCACGGTTAGAACCTTCGCCCCAATATTCTTTTACGAAGTTGTTTCCTATTTTAAGCTTCTTGGTAGGTGATTCATCGAAGCGGGCAAAATAACGACCCATCATCAGGAAGTCAGCACCCATAGCTAAAGCTAATACCATGTGGTAGTCGTGAACAAGACCACCATCGCTGCAGATAGGTACATAGATTCCTGTCTTTTCATAGTAAGCATCGCGAGCTCTGGCTACGTCGATCAAAGCTGTAGCTTGACCACGGCCAATACCTTTCTGCTCACGGGTGATACAGATAGAACCGCCTCCGATACCAACTTTAACGAAATCGGCTCCGGCTTCTACGAGGTAGTTGAAACCTTCCTGATCAACTACATTACCGGCACCAACCAGCAACTTGTCGCCATAGGTTTCTTTGATCCAGTGAAGCGTATCAGATTGCCATTCAGAATAGCCGTCAGAAGAGTCGATACAAACTACATCAACACCGGCTTCAACCAATGCAGGAACACGTTCTTTATAATCACGTGTATTGATACCGGCACCGACCAGCAATGTTTTATCTTTACCTGACAATTCATTGGGATTTTCGTGATGACTGTCGTAATCTTTGCGGAATACAAAATATTGCAGATTCTGATTCTGATCAATAATTGGCAGTGTGTTTAATTTGTGTTCCCAGATGATTTGATTGGCTTCTTTTAATGTAACTCCTAATTCTCCAACGATAAGCTTTGAGAATGGAGTCATAAATTCTTTTACTGGAGTAGCCGGATCATCTTTTTCAACGCGATAATCTCTGCTTGTTACCATACCCAGTAATTTCCCGTTAGGCGTTCCATCTTCTGTAATACCGATGGTTGAGTGTCCTGTCTTTTTTACCAGTGCGATTACATCCTTTAATGTATGGTTGGGAGTCAAGTTTGAATCACTAACAACGAATCCAGCTTTGAACTTCTTTACCTTACGAACCATTTCAGCCTGGCTTTCGATTGTCTGAGATCCGAATATAAATGACAAACCGCCGTTGCGAGCGAGTTCGATAGCCAAATCCGGGCCAGAAACAGATTGCATGATAGCTGATACAAACGGAATATTCAGTTCGATAGCGGCTTTTTCGCCTGCTTTGTGTTTAACAAGTGGAGTTTTTAGCGATACATTCGCCGGAGTACATTCTTTTGTTGTTAACCCAGGAATAAGCAAGTATTCACCAAAAGTTCTTGATACATCATTTAAGTAAATTGCCATAAGATTCTATTTATTTACTGGATGAAAGTTTTATCTTGCAAAGATAAGGATTTTACTTGGATTTATAATATTGGCAAGGGAAAGATTCATGCTATTCCATAAAAAAAGGAAATCTTTCGTTTGACGGAAGACTTCCTTTTTAGGGTTATCAGAAGTAAATCTGTTTGCTGTTAGTATTTTTTGTCGCAGAAATAGTCAATCATCCGGTTGATTGCTCTTGTGCAGGCCGGACAGAAAGGTGCATAGTCGCGCATCATGCAGTGATCTACCGGGCGATATATACCTTTTGACAAATAACCTCCGCCTTCGAATACTCCACATTTATCTTTATGGGCATCATCTAATGGCGTTGGAATAGGTGTGCCGGCAGGCAATAAATCTTTCCATTTTGATTCGAAGTTGACCAATGTGGTAATATTGGGTTCCCAAGGTTCAAATTTCAGATTATAGAAGTCGTTATAAGCTACTTCAGATGAGAAGTATTCGTCGGCAAGTCCGGCAAAACTATGTCCGAATTCATGGGTAAATACCACCGGAGTCTTAGGATGATCGGCTGTACCACAGGCATAGAAGTTATACATTCCTCCGCCTCCATATGTATCCGCATTAATTAAGATGAAGATTGCATCTGTCGGAACATTCCAGACTGCATCACGGATAGACTTCATGTCACGGGTAGTCAGGTACCGGTCAATACCAAATGTGTAATAGCCTGTATTGAAAATGGTGTTTTTAAAGATGCCTTTACCAGAGCTGTCGGTACCCGATTCTTCCGAAACACTGCCAACTGCCCATACGTTAAAGTCATTTTTGCGCTGGTCGTATGGTGGAGTTTTGAACAAAGCTTCCATGAATCGTTTGGCATCGGCTACGAATTTATCTTGTTCGGCAGCGGTGTAGCCTTCAGCCAAGAAGACAAGGTCTACTTTTTCATTCGAATCGCCGTTGCTAAGAATAGGAGTTACCCGGTTTGCCTTTAAGTTTCCCTGGTCAATAAAGATACTGCTCGGATCGATATCCATCTTTAATAAGGTATGAAACTGCATGTCGCTCCGGTCGCGTGCCGTCAGTTCCATAACGATAGGATTCTTCGGATAAGGGACCGATACGCTGTTTGTCCAGGCTTGTGTTTCGGTTTTTGCCTGATCTGTCGTTCTCCATTCTTCAAACAATGTATTGAATCCGCGCGAGTAGATCAATTTGTCTGTCGCTTTATCATAGATGTTTACGTAATAACCTCCATAATAAAATTGATCGATCAAGTTATTTAAAGGTCCGCCCCAGACCGGTTCCTTTCGTAACTGTTCAATGGCGGCCGACTGTTCCTTAGCGTTTCCACTTAAAGAAAAATCAATTCGCAGACTCTTCCTCTCAAAGTAAGTGTCGAATGTTGTTTGGGCAAATAAACTCGGTATAAAACAGAGAATGCCTAAAATTAAATGTATTGTTTTCTTCATAATGCTGTTGTTTTTCGGCAAATGTAGTGTTTTTAGTTTGAAATTGGTTTGTTTGGATGTGAAAATATATCGAAATAATATTTATTCGTTGTCTTTTGTGTTTTTGACATATATGATAAAGCTTTTTCATATCTGTCAAAAAGCTTTACCACATATATGAAAAAGCTTTTCGACAGATGTCAAACAATTAAAATATAGTAGGATATTGGTCAGGAGGTAGTCAGGGGTAGCTCTTAATTATATCTAAAGTATTACCAGTCAAATTAAAAAAACATTACCTTTGTGACCGAATTTTCAGAAACTTCAGAAAGTGATTCGTAAATTATTGTATATTATATCATTTGCATCTCTTTTTATGGTTGTTCCAGTAGTCTTACAGGCAGCTGTAAAGGATTTTGTCGTTGTGATTGATGCTGGGCATGGAGGAAAAGATCCAGGTGCACGGGGGAAAATCATCAATGAAAAAGCAATAAATTTATCTATCGCTTTGAAATTGGGGAAACTTATTGCGAGTAAACATTCCGATGTGAGGATTGTTTATACGCGTAGTACTGACAAATTTGTAGAACTGGATGAACGGGCCGAAATAGCCAATCGGAACAAAGCCGATTTGTTTATATCCATTCATACGAACTCAGTAGCTAAGGGTAATCAGGCAAAAGGAACTGAAACATATACGTTAGGTTTGGCCCGTACGGAAGAAAATCTGGCAGTCGCTATGCGGGAAAATTCAGCTATCTTGTTAGAGGATAATTACGAACAGAAATATGAGGGATTTGATCCTAATTCAACGGAATCATATATCATATTTGAGTTTATCCAGAATAAACACATGCAGCAGAGTATTGCATTAGCCTCCGACATACAAACGTGTTTCGCTTCTTCCAGGCGAGATGACAGAGGTGTCAGACAGGCCGGTTTTCTGGTTTTGAGAAAGACCAGTATGCCAAGCGTCCTGATTGAAGTGGGCTTTATCTCAAATAGAGAAGAAGAACGTTACTTGGCTTCAGAATCCGGACAACAACAGCTGGCCAAGGCTATATCAAATGCTTTTGACCGCTATAAACGGGAATATGATGCCCGCCAGGGTACTTCGTTTGGAAAAAGCTGGGATGTTGTGGAGCCAGCGGCGGATGATTATGCTGCAGACTTTGCTTCTTCTGCTACCGATTATGATACAGATGATAATCCGCCGGCAGGAAGTGAGGAAGATATACTGAGAAAGAAGAAGGCACGTATGGCCGCTCAGTCAGATTCAAAAAGAAACAGTGAACAGCAGATTTCGAATCAGACCTCTTCGGGAACTTTATATAAGATTCAAATTCTGACATCTGATAAGAAGTTATCGGCTAATTCCCGCTTGTTCAAAGGGTACGAACCTGTTGAGTGTGTAGAAGGAAGGCGATTTTATAAATACTTTTACGGGTCAACGTCCAGTTACAACGAAATAAAGAAATTGTGGCGTAGCGTTGTAAAAGACTTTAAAGACGCTTATATTGTCGTTTTTAAGGATGGAAAACAAGTAAATAATTAATTTGAAACTAAAAAAATAACAGGATAACAAGATGAAAAAAGTATTCACCAAGGAAGCAAAGATTGGATTAGTCTCTATTATCAGCCTGATCTTACTTTATTTCGGAATCAATTATTTGAAAGGCATTAATCTATTTAAGCCTGTAAATCACTATGAAGTTGCTTTTACGAATGTGAAAGGAGTCACAATTTCCAGCCCGGTTTATGTGGAAGGATTCAAAGTGGGTTTGGTTCGTGAGATTCGATACGATTATGAATCAAAAGATAAAATAATCGTAGACATCAGCTTGGAAGAAGAAATGAAAATAAATAAAGGAAGCTATATCAGCATCGTCAACAGTTTCTTAGGTGGAGCTGAGCTTCATATCCATTTGAACAAGTATGTTTCGGAATATTACAAACCGGGAGATACGATTGAAGGTCGGATGACAGAAGATATGATGCAATCCGTTCAGGAAGACTTGCTGCCTTCGGTAGAAGCCATGTTGCCGAAGATTGATTCCATTTTAGGCGGACTTGAAAAGATCGTAAATCATCCAGCTTTGACTCAGTCTTTGGAACATGTAGAAAAGTCTACAGCCAACTTGGAGGTTTCTACTCGCCAGTTAAATCAGTTGTTATCGAGTGATGTGCCGGTGATTGTGACAAACCTGAAAACCATAACAGCCAATTTCTCGGATGTCAGTGGTGAATTGAAAACTTTGGATTTACAATCAACTGTTGAAAGCATTAATGCTACTTTGGCTAACTTGAAAGTGACGACTGAGAAGTTTAATTCAAAGGATAATACCTTAGGTTTACTCCTGAACGATAGGGCTCTGTACGATAATCTGAACAGTACTTCCGACAATGCGTCAAAACTTCTGCTTGATTTACGTGAGAATCCGAAGCGCTATGTTCACTTCTCTGTATTCTGATGCATTAGATAAAATGAAAAATTTTGCTTTTTGTCTTTCTGTTTTTGGGATGTTTGTAGAGATGGTTCAGAGCATTGCCATAATTTCTTCTTTATAAGAAGAATAGGTGTTCTTAATTGCCTGACATTCATAAACGGGTTTCTGACAAAATGATAATAGAAATTAGGCTTTTAGTTTAATTTTTCTATGGTTGAAATCGTAATGCGTTGAATGTTAGGTTTATAGATTAAATTATTGAAATTAAGAGAGATAAATTTATTTGAAAAATACAAGTCGAAATAGATTTTTTTTTTTAGAATTTATTTCTAAACTTTGCAGTACTAATAAGAGCGAAAAAAGTTTTGGGAGAAATATAAACG